>CAYQRX010000008.1:0-30364 GCA_964419865.1 uncultured Hyphomonas sp.
GCCAGCCGCGACGCCCCAGATACCACACGGGCGCTGACAACATGTGGACGAGGCGAGTGAAGGGAAAAACAAGAAATATCGTCAGCCCCAGGATTATATGGGCTTTGAATATCCAGTGAACATCAGCGATGAAATCAGCTACGCCGGGCCGGAATGTGAAGATGCCCTGCGCCCACGACATGAACTTTACCATCTCCGAACCATCGAGGTGCTGCATCGAAAGCGGTATCGTCAGAAGGCCAAGCGCCAGCTGCGCCGTCAGAAGCGCAAGGATCGCCGTGTCTCCGAAGCTGGAGGTTGCCCGAATGCGGGGGTCGAACAAGCGCCGATGCAGAAGGATAAGCGCCCCGACGATCGCGAAGCCTCCGGCGACCCCGCCGGCCACGATTGCAAGCACCTGCTTGGCCCCGTGGCTGATACCGAGTGCATCGAAGATCTGAATGGGCGTCAGCAGACCTACGAAGTGACCCAGGAAGATGACAATGACACCCAGATGGAACAGCACAGAGCCAATCATTAGCTGCCTGCGCCGCAGGAGCTGAGATGATCCAGACCGCCATGTGTAAGGCTCGCGGTCGAAACGGACCACCGACCCGATCGCGAGAACCGCAAGGGCGATATACGGATAGTAGCCAAACATGGCCTGATCGAACCAGCCTGCGCTGGCGAGGGTGACTGCGTGTTCCTGAGCCATGACTGGCCTCCTCTTGATGTTCGGCTACAGGCGCGCTTCAAGCGCCAGCCACAATTTTGTCCTGTCAGCGGGGCCGGCGTCGGCGCTATTGAAAACCGCGCCCTTTGCCTCCAGCGTCAGCCTTTCATTCAGCGGCACACGGAACACCGCATCAAACTCTGATCCGTATGAAAGGCGGCCGTTGTCGCTATCGAAGTTATGATAGAACACCGCCCAGCTGGCAGGTTTGGCGCCGTCGATCAGTTTGATCCCGCCGCGCGTGAGTCCGATACTGAGATCGCGGACACCCGTCTGCGGCGTGTTGAGAAAAACATCCGCCCATCCCTGGAAGGCGTGGAGTGTCGCCAGCGGCGTCACAAAGCCCGCACCGCCCGCTCCTTCCAGAATTTCCGCGCCTGCAATGAAAGTGAGCTCGCCCAATGCCAGGTTGGCACCAAAGGATTGATAGCCCAGATCCTGTTCCGGCCCCTTGCCATTGTACTCTCTCTGCTGCGCAAACCGCGCGTTGAGACCAAGGGTGCCTGATTTGAATTTCCAGGTATCTGACCAGGCCAAAGCCAGCGTCTGTCCCGATGCAGCGGCGGACTCATCAAAATCCAGAAACAGTCCCGTCACCACAAACTTCCCGACCGGGGAGTCAAACCCCGCACGCACAATGTGAGAGTCGCTCTCGAACTCACCCATCGCACTCTCATCCCCAAAGACGCGATGTACCTTGTCGATATAGGCGTACTCGGCGGAGGCACTCCCCTGCCTGAAAAATCCGAGACGCAGGGCATCGAAAGTCTGCTCGTTCTGGCGGAAACCGACATTGCCGACGAACCGCGCATCGTCGAAGATGATCCGCTGGCGGCCGAGCGTTACGTCGGCTGACTTCCCCTTCCATCCGATCTGAAGCCGATTGAGTTCCAGAGCCTCCGGGTCCGCGACCACGGCCTTTCCAGGAATGTTGCGAACCGTGTCTGAGAATTCTTCGTTCAGATGACCAACGGCTTCGCCTTCTGCAAGCGCGCTCCAGCCCCCGCCGAACGCTGCTTCCAGGCCGAACCGGCCGGCCAGGGTCAGCGCTGTGGTGGTGTCGAGGCCCTTCTGATCGACCTGCTCAGCGCGCAGCCGCATATTCAGAATTGGTTTCAGGCTGGTCTCAACCTCCTGCGCCTGCGCCGGCCAAGCGAGCACGATCGCCGCGAGTCCCGATAGCCAGAGAGGTCCCCTATTGGTCATCGCCGATTACCCTGCATAGTGTTGAGCATGGCCTGAGCCTTCGGGCAGCCGTCATCTCCGGTGCCCGGGCCGAAGGTAACAGCCTCCTCTTCCCAGGCCCGGTCGATGGCTTCGAGGTCATCCGGGTCATCGTCCTGAAGCGCGAGGAGATCAGCGACAGCTGCGCGATCTGCCGGACGATCCGAGATCGACAGAAGCGCTCCGAAGACAGCCCTATAGGGGCTTTCCCTCTTCTTCAGACGTTCGGAGATCGCCTCAAGCACATGCGCCGCCTCGCCAATCAGTGAGGCGGCTTCGGCGTCCGGCAGGATTGACAGGAACTCCAGGAAAACCGGCAGATAATCCGGGAGATCGCTGACCTCCATTTCAAGTCCGTGGGCACGGTAAAGCTCGACCAATCCCACCATCGCCGGTCCGCGCTCGCGGCTTTCACCGTGCACATGTTCGTAGAGATGCAGCGATACGCTCCGTGTCCGGTCGAACAGATCGACATAGGCGGACTGCGCGTCATAGAGTTCATTGCCTTCGATGTAGCGGGAGAGCCTGTCAAGAGCGCTGATAATGCGGTCCGGCACAAGGCCTTCGCCCCGGATAAGCTCCACGCAGAGACCGGCTTCGGCCTGAAGCTGCCCTTCCGGATAGGAGAGAAGGCGTGAAAGCGCACGGTAGGTCATTGCCATGGGTCACATCTCCATTGGGGTCTTGGTTTTGGCACCGGTACGCTTATCCTTGCCAAAAAGGCCGAGCTCCGTACGCCCGCCCGAGCAGTCATTGCCGAATGTGAAGCCGCAGCCGCCACGCAACCCATAGGCATCTTCACTTGTTTCGCGATGCGCGGTCGGGATGACGAACCGGTCCTCATAATTCGCAATGGCCATGTAGCGGTACATCTCGTCGATCTGACGGGCGGTCAGACCGACCCGCTCCGCTGTCGGATGATCGATCACACCCTCCACGGTCTTGGCGCGCATGTACTTGCGCATCGCCATCATCCGCTCAAGCGCCGCAACCACGGGCCCCTCATTGCCAGCCGTCAAAAGATTCGCGAGGTAACGAACCGGTATCCGCATGGAGGAAATGTCAGGCATCTCTGCATCGGCTTCCAGCGATTCTGCGGCCAGCGCTGACTGAATCGGCGAGAGAGGGGGGACGTACCAGACCATGGGCAAGGTCCGGTATTCCGGGTGCAGCGGGAATGCGACTTTCCACTCCATGGCCATCTTGTAGACCGGGCTGGCCTGAGCGGCCTGAATCCAGGCTTCCGGCACACCATCCGCGCGCGCCTGCGCAATTACCTTGGGGTCATTCGGATCGAGGAAGACATCGAGTTGAGCCTGATAGAGGTCGCGCTCATCAGGCGTGCTGGCTGCTTCTTCAATCCGGTCGGCATCATAAAGAAGCACACCCAGATAGCGGATCCGGCCGACGCATGTTTCGGAACAGACTGTTGGCTGACCGACCTCCATGCGCGGATAGCAGAAGGTGCATTTCTCAGACTTACCGCTCTCCCAATTGTAGTAGACTTTCTTGTAGGGACAGGCCGAGACGCACATACGCCAGCCGCGGCATTTGTCCTGGTCAATCAGGACGATGCCGTCCTCCTCACGCTTGTAGATGGCTCCCGACGGACAGGCCGCGACGCAGGTCGGATTGAGACAGTGTTCGCAAAGGCGCGGCAGATACATCATGAAGGTTTCTTCAAAGGCGCCGTAAATCGCCTTCTCGACGCCCTCAAAATTATAGTCCTGGCTGCGCTTGTCGAACTCGCCGCCGAGGATTTCCTCCCAGTTCGGCCCCCATTCGATCTTCTCCATCCGCTCACCCGTAATCTTGGATCGCGGGCGCGCGGTGGGAAAAGCCTTCATTTCCGGCGCGGTCTGCAGATGCGCATAATCGAAATCGAACGGTTCATAGTAGTCGTCGATTTCGGGCAGGTCGGGATTGGCAAATATCTTCGCAAGAATCCGCCACTTGGCGCCCATCTTTGGCTCGATGCGGCCGTTCTTTTTACGCCGCCAGCCGCCATTCCAACGTTTCTGGTTTTCCCAGTCCTTGGGAAAACCGATGCCCGGCTTGGTTTCGACATTGTTGAACCACGCATATTCAACGCCGTCACGGCTCGTCCAGACATTCTTGCAGGTCACCGAACAAGTGTGGCACCCGATACACTTGTCCAGGTTAAGCACCATACCAATCTGAGCACGGATTTTCATTGTGCGCCCTCCATTTGTGTGGCGGCGTCGTCTAGCCAATCGACTTTGTTCATCTTCCGGAGAATGATGAATTCGTCGCGGTTCGAGCCGACCGTGCCGTAATAATTGAAACCATATGCCAGCTGCGCGTAACCACCGATCATGTGTGTGGGTTTGAGGATGGCGCGTGTCACGGAGTTGTGAATACCGCCCCGCTTGCCCGTGATCTCCGATCCCGGCGTATTCACGATCTTCTCCTGCGCGTGGTACATGAAGATCGTGCCCTCGCGGATCCGCTGGGACACCACCGCACGCGCCGTCAGGGCCCCATTCGCATTGAAGACCTCGACCCAGTCATTGTCGACAAGCCCTGCCCGTTTTGCATCCGTTTCCGAGACCCATACGACAGGCCCCCCTCGGTTGAGCGTGAGCATGAGGAGATTGTCGGTGTAAGTGGAGTGAATACCCCACTTCTGGTGCGGCGTGATGAAGTTGAGCGTGATCTCCGGATTGCCATTCGGCTTGGCGCCCTTGACATGCAGCGTCTTCAGGTCGACCGGCGGCTTGTACACGACCAGCGTCTCGCCAAACGCCCGCATCCAGTCATGATCCTGGTAAAGCTGCTGCCGGCCGGTGAGCGTGCGCCACGGGATAAGCTCATGCACGTTTGTGTATCCGGCATTGTAGCTGACATGCTCGCTCTCGATACCGGACCAGATCGGCGAGGTGATGATCTTGCGCGGTTGGGCAACGATATCACGGAACCGGATCTTCTCATCTTCCTTGGGACGGGCAAGGTGTGTGTGCTCACGCCCGGTTTGTTTTTCCAACGCTTCCCACGCCTTCACGGCGACCTCGCCATTGGTCTCCGGCGCCAGCATCAGGATGGTCTCGCAGGCATCAATATCCGTCTCGATCCTCGGGCGCCCTTTCGCCGCAGTTTCGTCAAGAACGGTGCCGTTCAGAGAGGCGAGCTTGTCGACCTCGTGCTGAGTGTTCCAGCCCATGCCCTTGCCGCCATTGCCCAGCTTGTCCATGAGCGGGCCGAGCGACGTAAACTTCGCATAGATCTGGCTATAGTCGCGCTCAACGGCGACAACCGTGGGCATGGTCTTGCCCGGGATTGGTTCGCATTCGCCCTTGTACCAGTCCTTGACGCCATGGGTCTGAGCCATTTCGCCGGGGCTGTCGTGCTGGATCGGGAAAAGGACCACGTCGGTCTCGACGCCGAGCACTTCAGGGGCCACTTCGGAGAAGGTTCTAGCGATCCCCTTGAAGATTTCCCAATCGGTGCGGCTTTCCCATGCCGGGTCGACGGCCGCGCCGAGCGGGTGGATGAAGGGGTGCATGTCGGAGGTGTTGAGATCATTCTTCTCGTACCATGTGGCCGTCGGCAGAACGATGTCGGAATAGACCGCTGTCGTGGACATGCGGAAGTCGATGCAGACGAGCAGGTCCAGCTTTCCGCGCGGAGCCTCGTCATGCCACTTAACCTGACGGGGCTTGTCCTGGCCCATCTCACCGAGATCCTTGCCCTGGACACCGTGATCGGCTCCAAGCAGGTGTTTCAGGAAATACTCGTGCCCCTTGCCTGACGACCCAAGCAGGTTCGAGCGCCAGACAAACATGTTCCGGGGCCAGTTGTGCGGATCGTCCGGGTCCATGCAGGACATCTCGAGCTTGCCGGATTTCAACGCCCCTGCAACATACTCCTTCGGCTCCAGTCCTTCTGCCTTGGCCTGGGCTGCGACTTCAAGCGGATTGGTCTTGAGCGCCGGGGCCGAAGGCAGCCAGCCCATACGCTCCGCCTTCGCGTTATAGTCAATGAAGCTGCCCGCCCAGTCGCCGGCCTCGGCGGTCGGCGAGAGGATCTCGCCAACCGGCACGGTCTCATAACGCCATTGATCCGTATGCGCATAAAAGAATGACGTCGAGTTCTGTTGACGCGGCGGGCGCACCCAGTCGGTTGCGAACGCAAGCGGCGCCCAACCGGTTTGCGGGCGCAGCTTCTCCTGGCCCACATAGTGCGACCACCCGCCACCGGATTGTCCGATACAGCCGCACAGGATGAGCATGTTCATCACCGCGCGATAGTTCATGTCCATATGGTACCAGTGGTTCATCCCCGCGCCGATAATGATCATCGACCTGCCATTGGTCTTCTCTGCGTTTGTTGCAAAGCCGCGCGCAGTGGCGATGATGTTCTGGCGCGAAACCGATGTGATGGCCTCCGCCCAGGCCGGCGTGTAAGGCTCCATGTCGTCATAGGAACTGGCAAGATGCTCGCCGCCATATCCCTGATCGACACCGTAGTTCGCCATCAGAAGATCATAGACGCAGGCGACCAGCGCTTCGGAACCATCCGACAGCCGGACCTTTTTCACTGGAATGTTCCGGACCAGAACACTCGGATGCTCGGTGGACGCGAACCCGTTGGAGGCGGCGTTGGCGAAGTACGGGAAGCGCACCTTCGCCACCTCATCCTCTACACCCTTCAGGCCAAGGCGGAGTTCGGTTTCCGCTCCGCCAGCCTCCCGCTCCTCAAGATTCCACTTTCCATCTTCGCCCCAGCGAAACCCGATCGAACCATTCGGCACAACGATCTTTCCGGATTTTTCATCCAGAGCGACCGTCTTCCAGTCGGGATTATTGCTCTCGCCCAGAGCGCCATCAAAGTCCGATGCGCGCAGAAGACGCTCAGGCACGAAACCGTCTTTCTGCGGAACAAGCCGGACCAGAAGCGGGAGATCGGTGTACTGGCGCACATAGTTCCTGAAATAAGGCACCTTGCGATCGCGATGATACTCCGTCAGGATTACGTGGCCGAGGGCCATGCCTAGCGCAGCGTCGGTTCCCTGCTTGGCAGCGAGCCAGAGGTCGGCAAACTTCGAGGCTTCCGAATAGTCCGGGCAGATCACGACCGACTTGACGCCCTTGTAGCGCGCTTCGGTATAGAAATGCGCATCCGGTGTTCGTGTCTGGGGTACGTTGGAACCCCACAGGATCAGAAAACCCGAATTGTACCAGTCAGCACTTTCCGCCACATCTGTTTGCTCGCCCCAGGTCTGCGGGCTGGCGGGCGGCAGGTCGCAATACCAGTCATAAAAGGAGCCCGTGACCCCTCCAATGAGCTGGAGATAGCGCGCGCCTGCGGCATAGGACACCATGGACATCGCCGGAATTGGCGAAAAGCCGAAGACGCGATCCGGTCCCCATTGCTTGACGGTGTGGGCATTCGCAGCCGCGATGATTTCATTGACCTCATCCCAACTTGCTCGCACAAAGCCCCCCATGCCGCGGCGTGTGACATAGTCGGCGCGCCTGGCCGGATCGTCCTGAATCGATTTCCAGGCGGCAACCGGCCTCATGGTCCTGCGGGCCTCGCGCCATGCCTTGAGCAAGCGGGCCCGAATCAGGGGATATTTCACCCGATTGGCCGAATAGAGATACCAGCTATAGCTGGCCCCGCGCGAACAGCCGCGCGGTTCGTGGTTGGGCAGATCGTCGCGCGTACGCGGATAATCGGTCTGCTGAGTCTCCCATGTAACGATTCCGCCCTTGACATAGATTTTCCAGGAGCACGACCCGGTGCAGTTCACGCCATGGGTCGAGCGCACGATCTTGTCGTGCCGCCAGCGGTTTCTGTACGCTTCTTCCCAGGTCCGGTCCTCATCATTGAGAACCCCATGCCCTTCGGAGAAGGTCTCCGTCTGCCGCCGGAAGAAAGTCAGTCTGTCGAGTGTATGGCTCATGGATATGTTCCTTTCTTAGGCGGCCGCGGTGGCGGGTTCGCCGCCCCGACGGCTCTCGACATCGAAGAGAAGGCCGCCGGGACGCGCGTAGACGAACCAGGTGATGAGGAGGCAGGAGACGTAGAAGGCGAGGAAGCCATAGAGGGCCGGCGCCGCACTGCCGGAAGCAGCGAGCGACATTCCGAAGCTCTTCGGGATGAAGAAAGCACCATAAGCTGCAATGGCACTGGTGAAGCCGGTAATGGCCGCGCTTTCCTTCTCGGCCTGGCGAAGACGGTCTGGCGCGTTCATTTGCGGCTCCAGACGGTCGATCTCCTTACGCATGATCGCAGGGATCATCTGGAAGGTTGAAGCATTGCCCACCCCCGTCGCAAAGAACAGGATGATGAACGACACGAAGAATCCCATGAATGCGCCTGGAGCATCCTTGTTCGCCAGGAAGTAGAGGATGCTGACAGTGCCCGCCATCATCAGCACAAAGACGGCCAGGGTGACGCGCGCGCCGCCGAACTTGTCCGAAACCCAGCCGGTGAGGGAACGCGACAAGGCGCCGACGAGGGGTCCCAGAAAGGCAATCTGCAGGACATTGACTTCCGGAAACTGCGTCTTGGTGAGCAGCGGGAATGCGGCCGAAAAGCCGATAAACGATCCGAATGTGCCAGTGTAAAGCCAGCACATGATCCAGTTATGCTTGCGCTCGAAGATCACAGCCTGGTCGGAGAACGAGGCCTTGGCACTCGACAGGTCATTCATGCCGAACCAGGCCGCAAATGCGCTTACAATTATAAATGGCACCCAGATGAATCCGGCATTCTGAAGGAACAGCGTGCTTCCTTCAGCCGTCATTTGCGGCTGGCCACCGAGGAAACCGAATACGCCGACCGTAATCACAATCGGCACGATGAACTGCATCGCACTGACGCCCAGGTTTCCCAGACCCGCGTTCAAGGCAAGTGCGTTGCCCTTTTCGCGCTTGGGGTAGAAGAAGCCGATATTCGACATTGAGGAAGCGAAGTTTCCGCCGCCAAAGCCGCAAAGCAGCGCGAGTGCCAACATGATCCAGTATGGTGTTTCGGGGTTCTGTACGGCAAAGCCGATCCCAAGCGCCGGCAGCATGAGCGACCATGTTGTCAGCGTCGTCCACAGGCGTCCGCCAAACACTGGTACCATGAAGCTGTAGAAGATGCGCAGAGTGGCGCCCGACAAGCCGGGAAGGGCTGCGAGCCAGAACAACTGATCTGTTGAATAGGCAAATCCGATCTGCGGCAGCGTGGCGACAACAACGGACCATACCATCCAGACAGCGAAGGACAGGAACAGCGCGGGGATCGAGAGCCAGAGATTGCGCCGGGCGACCTTGCGGCCGGTTGTCTCCCAGAAGTCATGATCTTCGGGCCGCCAGTCCTGGATCAGCTTTGGCGCAAGGGCACGTGCCTCCCGCTCGCCATGGATGGGTTTCATTTCCGGCAGCTGCGGCAACGCATCAAGCGCCTCGCCAGCCGCCTCCCGTTCCATATGGCGGATCGCCAGGTGCATCCAGATGAGCGAGGCCGAAACGATTATGAAGAGCAGCATGAAGCAGCTCGTCCACACGCCTGTAAGGTCATTCAGCACGCCAAACAGGATGGGCAGAGCGAAGCCGCCAAGACCGCCCATGAGCCCGACCAGACCACCGACCGCGCCAACATCCTTGGGGTAGTAGACCGGAATGTGCTTGTAGACCGCCGCTTTGCCCAGGCTCATGAAAAAGCCGAGCACAAAGATGGCCACCACGAAAGTGATCGGCCCTGTTGCAAGCCGAAAACTTATGGGCCCCCTGACACCGTCAACGACATAGGAAGTCGGCGGATATGACAGGAAAAAGGTGACGGCGACCGAAACGAGGAAGGTCCAGTACATGACGGTGCGCGCACCGACGCGGTCGGAAAGGTGCCCGCCATAGATCCGGAAGATGGAGGCCGGGATCGAATAGGCAGCCGCCAGCATGCCGGCTGTCTTGACGTCAAAGCCATAGACACCAATCAGGTAGCGAGGGAGCCAGAGCGCCAGCGCGACAAAGGCACCGAAGACGAAGAAATAATACAGCGAGAACCGCCAGACCTGTACATTCCGCAGCGGTTCGAACTGCGAGGCGAAGCTGCGTGGCTTGACGCCCGTCTTGCGCCGTTCAGCCAGCTCCGGATCGTCCGATGTCAGAAGGAAGAAGACAATCGCGACGAGGACCAGACCAATCGCCCAGATGTTCGCGACACCTTTCCAGCCCAGCGAAGCCATGACGATGGGAGCAGCAAATTTCGTGACCGCCGCGCCGACATTGCCGGCACCGACAATCCCAAGCGCCGCACCTTGCTTTTCCGGCGGAAAGAATTTCGACACATAGGTGATCGATACGGAAAAAGACCCCCCAGCGATGCCAATGCCGAGGGCCGCCAGAAGAAACTGTGGGTAGGTTGTGGCAAATGTCAGCAGCCATGTTGCCAGCGCCGACAGCAGCATGACGGCAAGGTTCACAACCCGGCCGCCATACTGGTCGGCCCATATACCGAGAATGAGGCGCGACAGGGATCCCGTAAGGATCGGGGTGCCGACAAGCAGCCCGAACTCCGTTTCCGAAAGCCCGAGTTCTTCCTGGATCTGCAGGCCGAGAATTGCGAAAATGGTCCAGACAGCAAAGCAGGCCGTGAAGGCGAAAGTTGTCAGACCCAGAGCGCGGTTTGCGCCTTTCGCAGGCGTTGAAACGGCATGTGGCATATGGCCCCCTGTTCGGCCGTCAATGTGATTGTTCGGGACCGAGAAGTGGCAGCCAGCGGCGACCCTTGCCTTGACAATTGTGAAGCGATCTCTTGTCAGATGTTCGCTCGCGGACGCCGTTTGAAATCAATCGTCGCCAGCCTGACGAAGCTGCGCGCGAGAACCGACATCCGAAGCTCCACCAATCGAAAGCGGGCCGAACCAAGCTTAACATTTATCAAGCGCCATTTACGCTCGGCATGATTCCCGTTATGCTTGGTTCTGATTGAAAGCCTTGGCCACGAACACGAAAAGCACTGGTCACGAAACGGTCTACGGGCGGCCCGGGAGTCTTGATGCCAATTAGGAATGCTGACGCGGATCGCGTCCGGAACATGTCTTTCTTCAGCAGCGCCGACGATCCGACGTTCAGCGCCGCAATGAATGGCGCCTTTCTGCAGCGTTTCCCCTCGAACACAACACTTCTGATGGAGGGGGACCCGGTCGATTTTCTCTACATCCTGCTCGAAGGTGCTGTCGAACTTGGTGCGGGCTGGAAATCAAAAGACACGACGCTCGCAATCCTCCGGCCGGTATCGACATTCATTCTCGCGGCTGTTGTCCTGGAATCCGATGCGCTCATGAGCGCGGTCACCCTGGAGCGCTCGGAAATCCTGATGGTGCCGGGCGACTCCCTGCGCCGTTCGATGAAAGAAAATGCGGCCTTCGGCTTTGCCGTTTCAGAAGAGCTTGCCGGCTGCTATCGCGGCCTGGTTCGCTCGATCAAGAATCACAAGCTGCGGGATTCAACCGAGCGGCTGGCCAATTACCTGCTTACCCAGCGCGCCCGTCAGGGCGAACGAAACGACATCGTGCTTCCGCACGAGAAACGCGTGCTCGCTGCCCTTCTCGGGATGACCCCGGAGAATCTGTCCCGCGCTTTTTCGAAACTCTCGGACAAGGGCGTCAGCGTTGAGGGCGCACATGTGCGTTTCGACAACATCCCGGCGCTTGAACGCCTCGCACGACCCACGCCCTTGATCGACAACCACTATGCTCAGGACTGCAATACCAAGGGCAAGGCCTTCACCGAGCGCCAGCAGGGCTTGCTGGATCAGAAGAAAGCCTAACCGCCTGTCTGCGCCAGGTTTCTGATATCGCCCGGATCGGCGTGATGGAGGTTGTGGGTTGCCGGTTTCAGGGTGAGCGCTTCCACGATCCTGCGTTTTAGCACTCCAGTGTCATGGTCGGCCTGAAGCAGGTCGCGCAGGTCGCAGCCGCCTTGTCCGAAAAGACATAGTCTGAGCTGGCCGCGCGCCGTCACACGCAGCCGGTTGCATCCATCGCAGAAGCCCGGCCCATAAGGAGCGATCAGGCCGATCCGGCCGAGATGTCCGGGGTGGGTGAACTCAATGGCAGGGCCATCATCCTTGCCTCGCGGGCGGGCGGCCCAGCCATTATCGTCCAGCCACTGACGCAGGATCCGGCCGCTCACATGCTGGTCCTCGAAGAACGCCTTGTTGTCGCCCGTCCGCATCAACTCTATGAACCGGACAGTGATCGGCCGCTCACGAACAAAATCCGTCCAGCGCGAGAAGTCATCCTCGAGCCCGTCTCGAAGAAGGACCGCATTCACTTTGACGGCCTTCAGGGGCAGACTGAGAGCCCGTTCCAGCCCGGCGAGGACATCACTCAATCGGTCATGCCCCGTAATGGCATGAAACATTTGCCGGTCCAGCGAGTCGATGCTCACATTCAGGTTCGTCAGCCCGGCCCCGACCCATTCATCAACCTGGCGCACCAGGTTCCAGCCATTTGTGGTCAACGCGACCTTGTCGATCCCGGGCTGTGCCGAAACCCGGGCAATCAGCTGCGTGAGGTCCTTCCGGACCGCCGGCTCACCGCCGGTCAATCGTACCTTGCGAATGCCGAGCTCTGTGAAGCCACGCACAAGCCGCTCGATCTCATCGGCGGCGAGAAACTCCAAGGAGCCGGTTTTCCGGTATCCATCGGGCAGACAGTATGTACACCGAAAATTACAGACCTCCGTCACCGAAAGCCTCAGATAGCTGAACCTGCGCCCGAAAGCGTCCGCCGCGAATGCGCCGGGATGAGACATCGCGTGGCTCCTTTCCAAGCACGGGAGGCGGCAGGGTTTCCCGCTGCCACCCACGGCCGGTCAGCCATGATGCGACAAGCATTTTAGGCGGAACGGCTCGGAGCGAATTGCAGACACGATATTCAGGGGGCGGTTTGCGGTCTTTGACGCACTCGCATCCGCGGATTGATCCCAATCAAGTGACCTGCATGGAGCCGTCAAGACAAACGATCGGGCCGCGGGGCCAGCAACCTCGGACCGTAGATGACTGTGAAGAGCCCGAATGCGCCTGTCCAGAACACGCTTGCGAGATAGTTCGCATGGACTTGAGGCGCGCCGTCCAGGAATGGGGCCGCAATACGTGCCACCGCCGCGACGTTGATGAGCGCATATATCAGGATGGTGCCCCAGCCGGCATGCAAAGCGCGGCCCGTGTGTCCGAGACTCGCCCGCGTCATGACCGCCAGGGTCATTACACCGATCGCGCCGGCTCCGGCGGCATGAACGCCGGAAACATTAGGAACGTGAACCGGAAACAGGCCGCTTATACCCAAAAGGATGAGCGTCAGCGCCCCCCAAGCATAACCGATGTGGAGGATGGTCACGAGCGGTTCAGCGAATGTGCGCTGCCCCTGCCATCTCGCAAGCCGCACGATATTCAGGACACCCGCCAGGACGAGCAGACCTGAGACGAGAACACCCCCGTCGAGTATGGCCCATGCCCCCAGGGCAAAAAATGAGATGAGCAGCACAATCCCATCATAACGGCCAAACGGTGCCGGCATCGCGCCGCCGCGCCTTGCCAGCCAGTTGCGTGTGAAACTCGGCGTAATCCGCCCGCCGATCAGAAGGATAAGAAATACCAGCGCCGCCAGGCCTGCCCGTATGGCGATCTGAGGCAGGCCGCCGCTCTCGATCACGCTCCAGTGAAATCCGGCGTTGGCGATTGCCAGCACCGTAACGGCGCCGGCTACTTTGAGGTTGCGCGTATTCTTGCCGGCGATGACCTCGCGCCAGACCAGACCGGCAAAAGCGATGAGAAATACACTCTCAATCGCCCCCGCCAGCCAGACGGGTCCTGGCTGAACCAGCATCGCCAGGCGGCCTGCGAGCCAGATCACCACCAATGCCATGAGCGGCGCCCCGCAGACTGGAAGCCGGCCAGTCCAGTTTGGCACGGCTGTGAGCAGGAAACCCGCAACAATCGCCGAACCGTAGCCGAACACCATTTCATGCACGTGAAACGACAATCCCGCCTGTATGGGCAGCGCTTCTGGACCAAGCGCATAGGCCGCGATCCAGATAGGCATGGCAATTGCGGCCCAGATCGCGCCAAACAAGAAGAATGGGCGCAGGCCTAGGCTGAACAGGGCCGGGCCCCTATAGGCACGAATTTGTTCAGCGCTCGTCGCCATACCGCCACCTCCTCTTAAAGTCTAACCGCATTTCGAATGGCCGCACTCAAGGCAGGTATCGCACCCCTCTTTCCGGATGAGCGCCTTCTGGCCGCATTTCGGACAGCAGGCCGCGTCCTTCCGGTTGCCGGCCTCATCGCTCCCGGCACTGACTATCCCCAGATGCTCGGCCACAATGCGACCGATTGCGGCGGGCAGCGACGGCACATACCGTCCATCTAGGAATGCGCCGCCTTGTGGATCGAACACAGCCTGAAGCTCCTCGGCGACAAAGCCGACATCTCCCCCGCGGCGGAAGACCGCTGAGATCATCCGTGTCAGCGCAAGCGTCCAGGCATAGTGATCCATGTTCTTGGAATTGATGAATATTTCAAACGGCCGGGCGCCGCTCCCGTCCTCCGTATCATTGATGGTGACGTACACGGCATGCGCGCTTGGCGGCCAATTCAGCTTGTAGGTGGTCCCGTCGAGCTTGCGTGGGCGCGGCGCCAGTGGCGCCTCCTGCTGGCTTGGCGCGGCTTGCGCGTCAGCCACCGAGAGCACGGAGCCGGTGATGGCATTCGGCCGATACGTCGTGAGCCCCTTGCAGCCGAGCCGGTAGCCTTCGCGATAGACGTCCTTGAAGGCATCGAAACTGATGTCTGCCGGACAGTTCACGGTTTTCGAGATGGAACTGTCAACAAATCGCTGCGCACATGCCTGCATGCGCAGATGATCCTCAGGTGTCAGTGTCTGCGCACTGACAAAGACATCTGCTGGTGGCGTCGCGTCGCCGCGCAGGCGCTGCCACACGCGAAGCGCATAATCAGTAACCGCTTCCTCGATGCTGGAGCCATCCGCCTGCCGGACTTTCCTGGAATAGGAGAACGCGAATACCGGCTCGACACCGGAGGACACATTGTCGGCCAGCAGCGATGTGGTTCCTGTTGGAGCAATGGATGTCAGGCACCCATTGCGAAGGCCGTTCTCGGCGATCAGCGCGCGGGTTTCGTCATCGAGTTCCCGAAGATTCGGCCGGTCCAGAATGGCTTTGTCATAAAGCGGATAGCTCCCCTTCTCGGCGGCGAGGCTCGCCGAAGCACGATAGGCGGCCCGCTTGATCGTGCTCATCCAGCGTTCGGTCAGGGCGAGCGCCTTGTCCGAGCCGTACGCCGCATCACAGAATATCAGCGCATCGGCAAGCCCGGTGACACCAAGCCCTATCCTGCGTTTGGAACGCGCCTCTTCCCCCTGCACTTCAAGTGGATAACGGGAAATGTCGATGACATTGTCCAGAAAGCGCACAGCAGTTGCGGTCAGATCTTCCAGGCTGGCCTCGTCTATACCGGCCTCTGCTTCGAAAGGTGAAGAGACCAGCCGCGCCAGATTGATCGATCCAAGAAGACAGGCGCCATAGGGCGGCAGCATCTGCTCGCCACAGGGATTTGATGCTGAAATCGTCTCGATATCAGCGAGATTGTTCAGGGCGTTGACCCGGTCAAGGAAGATCACGCCCGGTTCGGCGGCGTCATACGTCGCCCGCATCAGCCGGTCCCAGAGGTCCGCCGCCGGCAGCGTCCGATAGGGCTGTCCATCGAAGGTCAGGGTCCAGTCGCCGCCTTCGTCCAGCGCGCTCATGAAGGCATCGGTCACAAGGACCGACAGATTGAAGTTGCGAAACCGCGTCCCGTCCCGCTTGGCATCAATGAACGCTTCAATATCGGGATGGTCGATACGCAGGCAGCCCATCATGGCTCCGCGCCGCTGGCCCGCCGACATGATCGTGCGGCACATCGCATCCCAAGTGTCCATGAACGAAAGCGGCCCTGATGCCTGCGCCCCCACCCCCATCACGATAGCGCCCGAAGGGCGGATCGTGGAAAAATCCATTCCAACCCCGCCGCCCTGCTGCAGTGTGATCGCCGCTTCGCGCAGGTGCTCGAATATCCCCGGCAAACTGTCGGGGATCGTCCCCATGACAAAACAGTTGAACAAGGTGACGTTGCGCGCCGTGCCGGCACCGGCAAGAATCCGTCCTGCCGGAATGAAGCGGAAATCCGTCAACGCTTCATGGAAGCGCGCCCGCCAGATCTTTCGGTTCGCGGGCTTTTCGGCTTTTGCTACAGCATCCGCAACCCGTTGGAGCGTTGCTGCGAAATCCCTATCCTCGCCCGCCTCTGACCGGAAGCGGTATTTCTTTTCCCAGATTTCGGCTGCCAGCGGCGTGTCGAAGGGCATTTTGATCGTCCTTTTCATTTGAGTACGGAAGGCCGATCAGGCTCTCTGATTCGGTGCGGCAGAGCGCAGTCTGCGCAGCCTCCGAAATCCCGCTGAAAACGCCCGGCCTCGCCTTGATAAGGATCAATCACAACACGCCTCTCACGCCCCGCTGGTCACGCCCCTTGTGTAGGTCGCCAGGTCGAAATAGTCGCGCCAGACTTTGATCTTTCCAGCTTCCATCTCAAATACGCCGCAACAGGGCAGGTCTACAGTCCGTTCGCCAACTTTCGTCCGGTCAAGGCGCTCGGCCACCACGGTATCGCCGGAGCAAACGAGCGTCAGGATATCCCAGTTCGTCTCAGTCCAACCCTGAGTGAAATTTCCGATGAAAGCCCTGAGCGCCGCATGGCCGCTCACCGGATTGAGCGGCATATTATAATATACACCATCAGCGGCGAAGTAGCTAACTATCTCATCTACATTCAGACGCGACCAGGCATCGACAAACGCGCGGATGACCTTTTCATTTTCGCTCATGTCTTTCTCCTTTGTATCCAGCGCGACATTTCAGAAAGTCGTGAAACGGACGACTGCCCCGCCCGCCTCGGCCGGTGCGCCGGGCGGACGGCGGATCAGCACATCCGAAGCGGCAAGTGACCGCTGGCTGCTGGAGTCCTGAGATTCTGCAAGGACAAGTCCGCGCTCTGCCTGCCGGGCGCGCAGGAACGTTTCCCGGTCTCCGCAGGCGGGTAGCGGATCAATGCAGGCGCCCGACTCGAACCTCAGCGCGCCAGCTGCGTCGCGTCCGCTCAGCCCGGCAAGAAGCGGGGCAAGGAATAGCCGGGCCGTCACAAGCGCCGAGGTCGGGTTTCCGGGAAGGCCAAGAACAAGCCGTTCACGCACGCGCGCCAGCCACACCGGCTTGCCAGGTTTGATGGCAACCTTCGGGAACACATAATCGAGTGCCACGCCAAAAGCAGATCGGGAATAGTCCCGGTCGCCCACCGACGCGCCGCCGACCGTGATGACCAGGTCTGCCTCCTCCAGTGCCTGCGTTGCTGCTTGCGTGAGGCGCGCCGGCTCGTCTGCGACCCGTTCGCGGCGAACAATGAGCGCACCATGCTGGGACGCGAACGCGGCTATGCCAAAGGAGACGCTTTCGGGGATTGCTCCGGGGCGCGCATGAGCATTACCTGGAGCCTCCAGTTCATCGCCTGTCGCGAGGATTGCGACACGCGGTTGCATGTATACGGATAGTTCCATCCGGTCGGCGGCAGCTGCCGAGGTGAGAGACCGCCAGTCAAGCTGCGCACCGGACGAAACAAGGACATCCCCGGCCAGGAAATCCGAGCCTGCCGCGCGGATGTTCCGGCCGCCCCCACGCGGTCTTACAAACGTTACTAGGTCACCGTCCCGGCTTGTGTTTTCCTGCACGATCACCCGGTCCGCCCCTTCCGGAACCGGAGCGCCGGTGAATATCCGGAACGCCGCCCCCTCAGGCAGGTCCTGGTCCGGCGGCGAGCCGGCAGCCAGCTCTCCCGCTATCGGGAGGGTGAACGGGACTTCGCAAAGGTCGGCGTCACGCACCGCATATCCGTCCATGGCCGATACGTCCGTACGCGGCATCCCGAAACGGGCCGTCACCGGCGCCGCAAGCACACGCCCCAAGGCCTCGTCCAGCCGGACAGTCTCCACACCGATCGGCCGGGCAAGCGCGACCACCCGGGCGAAAGCTTCATCGAAGGTAATCATGACGCTTCAGTCCCCGCACGCCACTGACCCGACTTGCCCCCACTTTTTTCCACGAGACGGACACCCTCAATGACCATGCCCCTGTCGGCAGCTTTCAGCATGTCGTAGAGTGTAAGTGCGGCAACGCTGACGGCTGTCAGCGCTTCCATCTCGACGCCGGTCTGGCCGGTCAGTCGGACGTCGGCCTCCAGCCGGAAGCCAGGCAGGGTCTCATCCATCTCAATTGTGATGGCGACCTTGCTCAGGGCAAGCGGATGGCACAGAGGGATCAGCTCATGCGTGCGTTTGGCGGCCATGATGCCGGCAAGCTCCGCTGTCGTGATAACGGCGCCCTTCGGCGCGCGTCCTTCCCGGACCAGGGCAAGCGTCTCCGGACTGCACAGTACGCGCCCGCTTGCCCGGGCCCGGCGGACACTCGCCGCCTTGTCGCCGACATCCACCATCTGGACACGGCCCTCGCCATCGAGGTGCGTAAGCTTCGTCATGGGCAGATCCCCCGATACCGCTCGATCTGGCCCACGAGCGAACAGGGCCGGAAGCGGCTGTCGAATTCCAGGGCGAACACATTGTCCCACGCATCGCGGCAGGCACCCGTCGAGCCTGGCACACAGAAGATGAAGGTATCCCCCGCCTGTCCGGCGAAGGCGCGCGATTGCAGCGTCGAGATTCCAACGGTTGCGAGGCTCACATGATGAAAGACTATCGAGAACCCGTCCATTTCACGCCTGAAAAGCGGTTTGATCGCCTCCGGCGTCACATCGCGCGGCGAAAATCCAGTGCCACCCGTGGTCAGCACCACATCGATACCCGGCTCGGCAATCCAACGCGTGACCACAGCGCGGATATCTGCCACGTCATCCCGCACGATGGCACGCTCGACCAGCGTGTGCCCCGCACTTGTCGCCCGCTCAATCAGCAGACCTCCAGACGTATCTGTCTCCTCGTTGCGGGTATCTGAAACCGTCAGCACGGCGATATTCAGCGGATAGAAGGGAAGGCTTTCGTCAATCCCCGGCGGTTTCTTCATCCCATCTCTCCCGGTCCATTGTGTCTCTCTTTGTGGGCTCGATCCAGCGCTCACCGAATACGCCCTGCTCGCGTTTCCAGAATACGGCCTCGGTTTTCAGCCGGTCCATCAGATAGTCGGCACACCGGAACGCTTCGCGGCGATGGTCGCTCGCAACCGCAACCAGCACGATGATGTCTCCGGGCACCATGACACCGGCCCGGTGCACCACCGAAAGCGCGCCCACATTGAACCGCGCCGCACCGTCTTCTGCGATCCGCTCCAGCGAACGCGCGGTCATGCGCGGATGGTGATCGAGGACGAGACGCTCGAGAGGTTCTCCCTGCTTCGTCACCGGGCGCACAACGCCCTCGAAGGACACCAGCGCGCCATGCCCGCTTGAGCGCAGACGCAGTTCCTCCAGCCACTCACCTGCATCGATGGGCTCAAAGGCAAGTTCCGAGCGAACAGCAAAAGTGATGTCAGGATCCCTCATGAGCCTCGCTCCTCAGAACAGCGCACCATGCGCTCCCAGCACTGACGACAGGACGGTCGCAAGGCTCAGCACGAGCAGCACCAGGTGGCCGCGCCGTACGAGCGCCATTGCCGCCTCAGGTTCATGCTGAGCGCGCTCGGCGAACCAGCGATGCAGGAAGAGTGGTTCGAACACGAACAGGATGAGGCTGAAGACAAGCCAGATTGCCAGCATGGCATGCATCCACCAATAGCCAGGATCCAGGAACCTGTCCCAGGCCACCAGCCTGTGAGTCATGTAGAAGCCCGTAAGGCCGGCAAGCGTTACCGAAATCTTTGCCTGCCACGAAAAGGCGCCTTCGATCTGCTCGAACAGGCGCACGCGATCCTGCGGCACCGTCAGCTTGCGGACACCCGGCAACAGGACCAGAGTGACGAAGGACACACCGCCGATCCAGTGGACGATGGCGGCGACATGAATCGCGCGGGCAATCGTGAGGTCGACCATGACGCCTCCTCAGCCGCCCGAGAGAGGGCTCAGGAACTCGACGGTGTCGCTCGGAAAAACCCTGTGCGCGTCGACAACGATCTCGTCATTGACCGCTGCGCGCACCGAACGATCAAGGACAGCATCGGCCTGATACTGGTCAGCGAGCCGCCGCCGCAGGGCCGTCACGGTCAATCCCTCCGCGGGCACTGCGACCTCTGCGGCGCCCCCGAAAGTCCTTTCTATCTGCCCGTAGAATTCGACCTTCATGACCGCCTCCGCAGATCCGCCACGAGTGAATGGCGCCGGGTCACAGGGGCGGAAGCGGCGACACACCGAGAACCGGACGATGCAGCATGATCAGAGCCGCCCAGACAGCCGGTACCATAGCCAGCCGCCATACAGGAACCGGCGACCACCGGGCCCGCCCAGTGACAAGCGCGCAGAAAGGCATGAGGCTTTTGCCGGTCGCGAGTTGTCTCCATCCGGGGCCGAAGTGCAGGCGCACTCTTCGCTCCATCACCAGAACACCGAGAAGTGAGAACGCTCCCATCGCTGCAAACAACACCACATGCGCAAGGTCGCCATTGGCCAACAGATGCGCGAGGGACCAGAAAGCGAGCGCCCATAACAGCGGATGGCGCGTGACGGCCAGAATGCCCGGCCGGATCGGATCGTAGACCTTTCCGGCCACACCACCGAGACTGAAGGGGTTGGCGATGGCGCTGCCGCAGACGGCAAGAACAAGCGCAACGGCCATCAGCAGGTTTGTCAGCCAGACCCGTTCCGGAGACCAGGCCCAGAGGCCAACATAGGGCGCCCGTCCGGCGGCGATGATGACCCATGCCAGAAGCGCCAGAGAGACGGCGCTGTAGAGGGTGAGGTAGGCACGCCTGCCGATCCAGCTCATGAACCGCAGGCGCATGGCAGGCCGCGCCGGCAGGCTGTGGCTGATGAGGAAGACGACGCTCGCGCAAACAAATTCCTCCCAGCCGTGCACAGCTCAATTTCCGTAGAAATCGCCTTTTGCGTCAGCTCCTGTTTAGAGCCCTCCAGCCGCTCGCTGCATGACATTGATCATGCTGGAGCCAGTTTTTTTCAGTCTTCCCGCGCGATCATTGTGATGTGAGACAATGTCGAAAGTGCTTAATCCTGCCTTCGCCATTCGTTTTCGAGCTCAACCGGTTTGATGTCCGCGTTTCTCATTACAGCCTTTCTGATTACCGCGCTCTTCTACGCCAGCGTCGGTTTTGGCGGCGGCTCGACCTACAACGCGCTGCTGGTCATGAGCGGCGCGGACTACCGTATCCTCCCGTCCATCGCGCTCCTCTGCAATGTAATCGTCGTATGCGGCGGGGTTTATCGCTTCGCAGGCACGGGCGATCTTTCGGCCAGGCGGCTCCTGCCATTCCTCGCGGCATCTGTTCCGGCGGCCTGGATCGGCGGGCGCATTCCTGTCAGCGAAACATTGTTTGTCGGCCTCCTTGGCGGCGCCCTTTTGCTGTCGGGCATCCAGCTGGCTTTGCAGAAGAACAAGACGCAACCGGGTCCGCCCGGGGGCAGAGAGTTGCCGAACGGCTTCCTCCTCTGCGCCGCCATTGGCGGGCCGATCGGCCTTCTCTCGGGAATAGTCGGCATTGGCGGCGGCATCTTCCTGGCACCGGTGCTGTATTTCCTGCATTGGGGAACACCGCGCCAGATTGCTGCAGCCTGCAGCCTTTTCATTCTGGTCAATTCCCCATCCGGTCTGGCGGGCCAGCTGACCAAACTGCAGGACATGGCCATCCTGTCGCTGGCCGTCCCCTATTGGCCGCTGCCCATCGCAGTGCTCGTCGGCGGACAGATCGGCTCATGGCTCGCTGGCTACAAGCTAAATCCCCAATTGATCCGGCGCCTGACCGCAATTTTGATCCTCTATGTCGCGGCGCGCCTGATCTACCGTTGGACAGGGATGATCTGACCGCAGGTTCGAGTTCTTTGCGCTAAATGCGGACAATCGCCAACGCTCGCCGGTGCCGAACGCCCCGATGCAGCCTACATTCGCGCCGGCACCGTGATGCCCAGAAGGTCCAGCCCCGTCTCAAGCTGGTGGCGCACGGCGTCTGCCAGCGCGAGCCGGCTCGTGCGCTTGTCTGCGTCGGCTTCTGCCGCAATCGGCAGGGCCGCATAGAAGCTGCTGAATGCCTGCGCCAGGTTGTAGAGGTGCTCGCACAGGATATGCGGCATCCGCTTCTCCCGCGCCCCAAGCAGCGACGCGCCGAAGCCGTCGAGTTGCAGCACCAGCGCGCGTTCGGTCTCTTCGCTGACGGCGACCTTGCCCGGCGCATGGCCCGCCTCAGCAGCCTTGCGCAGCACGGATTTCACCCGCACGGCGGCATACATCAGGTAAGGTCCGGTCTTGCCCTCGAAGCTCGTGAAGCGGTCGAGGTCGAAGACGTAATTGGTCGTGCGCGTGTTCATCAGGTCCGAGAAGCGCAGCGCCGCGACGGCCACCTTCTTCGCCACATCAAACCGCTCCGCCTCGCCCATATCGGCAGGAAGGTTGGCGGCGGAGAGCTTCTTCTCCGCTTCCTCCATCGCCATCGCCTGAAGGTCGGCGAGCCGCAGCACGCCGCCTTCGCGCGTCTTGAAGGGCTTGCCGTCCGTGCCGTTCACCGTGCCGAAGCCGATATGCTCCAGCTTCTCCTCGGCGATCAGGCCCAGGAGATCCGCCGCGCGGAACACCTGTTCGAAATGCAGCGCCTGGCGCTGGTCGACGACATAGAGCATCCGCTCCGGCGTGGGCTTCAGCGTGTCCATCCGGTCGAGGATCGTCGCGAGGTCGGTCGTGTGATAGCCCGTGCCGCCGCGGCTGTTGACCAGCATGACGGGCGGCATCTCTTTCTTGTCGCTCTCGCGCGCCACAGGCACGATCCACGCCCCGTCGCTCAGCTCGGCAAGGCCGGCTTCCTTGAAGCGCTCGACCAGGCCGGGGATCAGAGCGTCCACATCGCTCTCGCCTTTCCACAGGTCGAACGAGACGTTCAGGAAGCCATAATCGTCCTTCAGCGCCTCCACCGAGACATCGATGAAATGGCGCAGCAGCGCGCGGTAGCCCGGCCGGCCGGCCTGCAGCTCCGCCACGGCCTTCTGCGAGCGCTCATTGCGCGCCTCATCGGCCTTCGCCTTGGCGCTCGCCTGCGGATAAAGCCGGCCGAGGTCGTCGATGGTGACCGGCGGCTCGGCCGGATAGGGGCCGGTATAGGCCGCGTCGAAATAGATGAGGCCGGGCTGCTCGTCCTGCAGCTCGGTGACGAGGTGGCCCATCTGCAGGCCCCAATCGCCGAGGTGCACGTCAGAGGTCACCTCATCGCCCAGGAAGCGCAAGAGCCGCTGCAGCGTATCGCCGATCACGGCGGAGCGCAGATGGCCGACATGCATCGGCTTCGCGACATTCGCCCCGCCAAAGTCGATCACGGTCACAGCTGCGTCAGCGGCCTTCTCCGCCCCCGCCATCGCATCGCCGCGCACGCCCTCGGCCCGGGCCGACAACGCCGCATCGGAGACGCGCAGATTGATGAAGCCCGGCCCGGCGACCTCTGCCGACAGCACCAGGGCATGCGCTTTCAGCGCCGCCGCAATCTCCCCGGCGATCTCGCGCGGGTTTCGGCCAGCGGCCTTGGCCGCCGCCATCGCGCCATTGCACTGGAAGTCGGCCAGTTCCGGCTTGTCGCTGCGGCGCACCTCGCCGAAGCGCGCCTCCAGCCCCATGGCCTCGAACGCGGCCCCCGCAGCGGCCGTCAGCTCCCCCGCAAGGCTCGCCATCGGCTTACTCCACGCCCGCGTCGAGGCGGAAGCGCTTGCCGGCGCGGTTGAACTCCAGCTGTTCATTGGTCAGCTCGAAGCCGACCACGATCTCGAAGTTCACGCCGGAAATCGAGCCATCGGCGCGGGGAATCGTGATCCGGTTCACAAGCTCCGACTTGGCAGCGACATTGCCGCCCCGGAAGCTGGCCTCGCTGGCGAAGGTCTCGCGCGCGAGCACCTTGCCATTGCGCCGGGTCACGGCCACGAAATAGGGATAGGTGTGGCTGTCGCCGCGCGCCGCCGGGCCCTTGCCGAAGGCAAAATCGACCTCGATCTCGGCGACCAGCGGGATATCGTCGGTATAGCGGCAGAACAGGCGCACATCGGTGATCTCGCCGGTATATTCGATATTGGAATAGAGCTCGCCGCCGCCATCGAATTTCACATAACGCGCCGCATCATAGACCGAGCCGGCGACCGGGCACGGCCCGGCATTGGGCGTCGTGTCGAATCGCTGGGCGAGGCGGCTGTTGCGACAGCCGGTAACGGCCGTTGCCGCCAGCAGGGTTACGGCAAGGATGAGGGCAAGTCTGCGCATGCGTCGGCGTGTCCGTCTTGGCCTTATGCAAAGGCCTGTCCATCTGATAGCCTGCCCGTGTTAAAGGCCTCCGGGCCTCGGCGCAACGCATTAGGCGCAGGAGATATCACGCCCCATATGGAGCCCGTATGACCAGCAGACCCGCCCTCACCCTGCGCCTGGCAGCCCCGCGCGGCTTCTGCGCCGGGGTGGACCGCGCCATCCAGATCGTCGAGGAGGCCCTGAAGAAATGGGGCGCCCCGGTCTATGTGCGCCATGAGATCGTCCACAACCGGCATGTGGTCGAGCGGCTGGAGGCCCTCGGCGCCGTCTTCGTGGAGGAGCTGGACGAATGCCCGGATGACCGCCCGGTCATCTTCTCGGCCCATGGCGTGCCCAAATCCGTGCCCGCCGAGGCGCGCTCCCGCAACATGATCTATGTCGACGCGACCTGCCCGCTCGTCTCCAAGGTGCATGTCGAGGCCGGGCGCCATCATGACAATGGCCGCGAGATCGTCCTGATCGGCCATGCCGGCCACCCCGAAGTCATCGGCACGATGGGCCAGCTGCCGGAAGGCGCCGTCGCCCTTATCGAGACGGTGGAGGACGCCCGCGCCTTCCAGCCGCGCGACCCCGCCAATCTCGCCTTCATCACCCAGACCACCCTCTCGGTGGACGACACCGCCGAAATCGTCGCCGCCCTGCAGGCCCGCTTCCCGTCGATTGCGACGCCCCACAAGGAAGACATCTGCTACGCCACCACCAATCGTCAGGAGGCGGTCAAGGTCCTCGCCCCCGGCGCCGGCCTCGTCCTGGTGATCGGGGCACGGACGAGTTCAAACTCCGTCCGCCTCGTCGAAGTCGCCCTGCGCGCCGGCGCCGCAAGAGCCGAACTCATCGCCAGCGCCGAGGACATCGACTGGGCGTGGTTCGACGGCGTCACCACCCTCGGCCTCACCGCCGGCGCCAGCGCCCCGGAAGACCTGGTGCAGGGCGTGATCGATGCGTGCCGGGAGCGGTTTGAGGTGACGGTAGACATGGTCAAGACGGCGGATGAAACGGTGACGTTTAAGTTGCCGCGGGTGTTAGTGGGGTAAATTAGCATTACAATTTTGTGTTGAATCGGGATTGTATTATTGGCAGAAAATTCTTGCTCTGATCTTCTGCTAATCGATGACAAGACGTATCCAACAAAAGCTTTACTTAACTGAGCACGAAATAACCCTGATCAAGGGGTTGATCGCACATACTCAGTTGAACGATCAAATGATCGTCGCGATTTTCAGTCACGTTTCAAGAACGATCAATCATCGAGAGATTGGCTCCATACGCAAGGGCCAGAAATATGCGAGTACTCCGGTAGCCAGCAAAGCTGATGTCGAGTTGTTTCTTGCGCAATATGGGCGGTTTGAGCGGATCGCTCAGCAGTTTAGAGTGCTCCCACAAGAAGCACACTTCCAGCAAGTTCAAAAAGCAACCGAGGCGATGAAGGCATCAGTTGCCGTTTATAATAATCCGACGATTCGCTGGAAGTCTGAGATATTCATCGTGAACGCCGTTATTGCGTGGACGTATTTGATGCATGCATACTACGGAACTCACGGGATAGACTACCGGTATCGGCATGGCGGTGAATTGGTTTTGACCGCAGATGGACGACCGAAACACTGGGAGCTCACGAAGTGTTTGGATGCGCATGAATGCCCTTTGCCAAACCCCGTGAAGTCCAATTTGCAGTACTTAATCTTGGTCCGAAACGAAATTGAGCACCGGCTATCTGACAATGTTGATCGAGTGCTTGCTCCGAAGCTGCAAGCCTGCGCAATAAACTTCAATTATTGGCTATGTGAGTGGTTTGGATCAGCGTGCTCAATCGCTGATGAACTCGCTTTTGCCATACAGTTCACGGAGATTTCGCTTCGTACTCATCGTGACATTGTCGGTGAAAAAGGATTGCCTGACGTGATCCGCGCAGTGAATGAAATGTTGGAACGAGACATGGCTCCGGAAGTTTATAACGATCCTAGGTACTCCTACAGAGTTTATGTTATTCCGCGGACCGTCAACAATCCAAAGAAGGCGGATCAAGCAGTTATGTTTGCGGACGTCGGGTCACCCTTGGAAATGGCCTTGCGGGAAGTTGAGAGACCCAAATACACCGCGACGCAGATTGTAGAATTGATGCGCAAAGAAGGGTTTCACGATTTCGGATTGTATAACAAGAATGGATTCGTGGAAATGTGGAGAACAATGGATGCGAAAAATCCGGCAAAAGGACTCGGCATTTTCGTAGCTGGAACTTGGTATTGGTACGATAAGATGGTTGGGGAGGTTAGGGCTCAACTCACCGCGCGCAGAGCCGCTGCTGAAAACGATCAGCAAGCTTAGGGAGCACCAAGGCCAACGGCCGCAATGCACCTGCTCCGTCCGTGGGCCGGCACATTGTGCTGCTGTCGATACACCCACCGGCTACCCCACTCGCCCCCCTCGTCATCCCGGAACGCCCGCAGGGCGTATCCGGGACCCAGTTTCTGCGCTCAAGAAAAAGAGCTGGGCCCCGGACAATCGCTGGCGCGATTTCCGGGATGACGGCGCCGGGCTGCATGCCCGCGCGCGCCCTAAAACCACCCCTGACCCGTTCGGCGCCATTCCTGCGCATTGAAGCATGAAGCCCCAACACCGCTTCACAGGCCGGCGCGCGCATCCGCCCCTGCCGGCGAACCGGAGACCCTGTCATGCTACGCATCCTCATCATCGCGCCCTTCCTGATCCTGCCTGTCCTGCTCTACATCCTGACCGCGATGAGCGCCGGCAGCGGCGGAACGGCGGCCAGCCTCGGCGCCACGCTGTTCAGCATGCCCATGATGTCCGGCCGCAGCTGGCTGTTCACCCTCGGCGACCTCCTGCTCCTCGCCGGCCTTCTCTGCCTGTTTGCCGAAATCCTGAAAGCGGTGCGCACCAAGGGCGACTCGCTGGTCAATCACGCCCTGTCGATGTTTGTCCTGCTGTTCTGCCTGATCGCCTTCCTCGCCATGCCCGGCTTCCAGACATCGGTCTTCTTCCTGCTGACGATCATGGCGCTGCTGGATGTCGTCGCCGGGCCGATCCTAAGCATCGTCGCGGCGCGGCGCGACTTCGGCATCGGCGAAGGCATGGGCAGCTAGGAGCAGCCCGCCCCCAGGAGCGCCGCGAACGGCCCCTGCCGGTCCTCCGGCGTCAGCGCGGCGAGGCGCGCCTCGGCGTCCATCAGCCCGCGCACCTCGCCGGCGATGGCGCACGACCAGGCGCCCCCGCCGGCAGCGGTGTCGAGCTGGACGGCATGCGAGGCGATCCGCAAAAGGCGGGTCTCGTAATACTCATCCCCCGGAAACTGTTCCATCAGCTCCCGGAACAGCGCGATCGCCTCTTCCAGCGCCGCCCGGAAAGCGGCGGTGTTGCCGGCGAATGCCTCGGCGCTCGCCTGCTTCTGCAGCATCGAGGACAGCCCCTCCGGCCCCCCGGCATCTTCCGGGTCGGCCGCCATGATCTCCCGCGCAAGGCGCACCGCCTCGCGCGCGCTCTCGCGGCTTTTCTCCGCATCGCCGGCCAGGCGCGCGGCCGTCGACATCTCCCCATGCGCCACCATCAGCTGGGTCTTCTGATAGTAATTCTCCGGCGCGGCGGCGAGTTCGGCGGCGCGGTGGTCGATGGTCTCCTGCAGCGGCCCCATCGCCTCGGCGCCGCGCTCCTTCTGGATCAGGAATTCGGCCTCCTGCATGGCGAGATAGGCGCCCATCTCCTCGCCGCCGCCAAGGCGCTCGAACATCTCCGGCGTCAGCTCCGCGCGCCAGCCGCGCACCAGCTCGAGCGCCTCATCGGTCCGGCGTTCCTCGCGCAGTAGCTGCAGCCGGTCGGTCCGCACGCTCCAGAGATGGCGCAGCAGGGTGCGTTCATTCTCGGGCTTGAGGGCCAGGCCCTGCTGGGCGAGTTCCATCGCGCGCGCATTCGAGGCAAACCCGGCCGGCAGGTCCCGCGTGTAATAGATCGCCTGCATGCTCAGCATACGTTCCACCATGATCAGCTCGGCGAGGGCGACCGTGTTGGCGGGATTGCGGGCGATGACCTGCTCGAGCGCGGCGCGCGCATCCAGGAACAGCTGGCTCGAGGTTTCCGTCTCGCCGAGATTGGCAATGCCGATGCCGCCATAGAGGTCTGCGAGGCGCGATGAGATGATCCCGACTTCCAGCAGCACATCCTCCGGCGCGGCGGAGTCGAGCTGCAGGCCGGTGATATAATCGCGCACCACATTGGCGAGGGCCTGGCGGGTTTCCAGTGTGCCCGAGACCTTCTCGGCCCGGTCATAGACGTCGAAGACCAGCGTGCGGCTGAGCTCGCGGGCCTGGGCGAAGCGCTCATTGGCAACCGCAAGCGCCGCCTCGGCGCGGTTATACTGGAGCACCGTCACCGTCAGCGCCGCCGACAGGCCGAGAATGACGCCGGCAACCGCCAGCACGCCGCCGCGATGGCGGGCGATGAATTTCCGTAAACGGTATGTCGCGCTGCCGCCATAGGCGCTGACCGGGCGGCCGGCGCGGTAATTGGCAAGGTCCTCCTCGAGCGCGTCCACCGACGGGTAGCGCCGGGACGGGTCGCCCGCAGCGGCGCAGGCGATGATCGCATCGAGTTCCGCGGTCCGTTCCTCCGGCCGCGTCAGGTCGGCCAGCAGCCGGCCGAGGGAGAAGATGTCCGACAGCGTGTTCGCCGCCGCGCCGCGCCGGCGCTCGGGCGAGGCATAGCCCGGCGTGTAGCTGAGACCATCGCGCGGATCGGCCCGGCCCGGCACGGTCAGCCCGGCGGCGGCCTCCTGCGGCTTGGAAATGCCGAAATCGATCAGCTTGACGTGCCCGTCCCGGCTGATGAGCACATTCGAGGGCGTGATGTCGCGGTGGATGATCAGGTGCTGGTGGGCGAACTGCACCGCGTTGCAGAGCGCGGCATAATGGTCGAGGCGTGCGTTGAGGCTCGCGCCGGTGCGTTCGGCCCAGGCGAGCAGCGGTTCGCCGTCGACATATTCCATGATCATATAGGGCGAGCCGTCGTCCATCTCGCCGCCATCATACAGACGGGCGATGTTGGGATGGTTCAGCGTGGCAAGTATCTGGCGCTCCCGCTCGAAACGCTCCACCAGCATGTCAGACAGCGCGCCGGGACGGATGATCTTGATGGCAACCGTCTGGTCGAAATTGCCGGAGATGCGCGCGCCCTTGTAGACCGCGCCCATACCGCCCTGACCGATCGTGCCGGTGATGCGATACGCACCGACACGTTCCGGGGCCGGGGCTTCCCAGGTGTCGCGGCCGGCGCCGCCCGTTTTCAGGATGGCAGGATAGGCCCGCTCGGCTTCAAGCAGGGCGACAACGCGGCGCTCGAGCGCATCATTGCCGGCCGCCGCGCGCCGCACCCAGGCCAGCCGCTCGCCGGAGGGCTGGTCGAGCGCTTCGGAGAGCAGCTCCAGGGCGAGGCGTTCAGTCGAGTCGTCGGTCATCCAGCTTCGCTTCGTTCAGGCAGTCGAGCAGCCAGGCGCGGGCGGCGCGCCAGCTGCGTTTCACGGTCGCCTCCGAGACACCATGGATTTCGGCGATTTCCTCCAGCGTCATGCCGCCGAAATAGCGCAGCTCAACGATCTCGGCTTTCTCGGGATCGATCACGCTGAGGCGGATCAGCGCCTTCTCGAGAACGTCCATCTCGATCCGGTCGGTGCTGCCATCGGAGAGGCGCGAGACCAGGGTGACGCGCTGGTGTTGGCGCTTGTTCGATTTCTTCTTGCGCGCATGGTCGATCAGCACCCGGCGCATGGCGCGCGCGGCCAGAGCAAGAAAGTGAACCTTGTCGGCCCATTCGACCGAATCGACACGCATCAGCCGGATAACGGCCTCATTGACCAGGTCGCCCGTCGAGAGGGAGAGGTTGCGTTCGGTCCGGATCAGGCCGGCGGAAAT
>CAYQRX010000009.1:0-29554 GCA_964419865.1 uncultured Hyphomonas sp.
AGTAAGTGTACTCTTCGATCCCGGTCAGCGTGATCGTATAGGCCGCGTCCGCCAGTTCGCTTTCCTGCGTCTGGGTGTGGATGGTGCCCTCGATCCAGACCGCCTGGGCGAGATCCTGCATCTTGATCGGCGTGTCAGACATGACGAACACAGTCTGGTTCGGCGGTGGCGGCGGCGCGTGGATACAGGCCCCGAAATACGGCACCAGAAGGAATTCCTTGATCTGCACATCGGCCCCGTACTCGAAAGGGACGGTGTAGCCGGGGATACGGATTTTCTGACCGTTGAGCTCCTTGACGGTGTTGAAAGTGCCGATCTGCACCGCAACGTCTGCAGCAGAGCCTTCGGCAATGCCGCCGCCGGAATAAAGCATGGCCATCTGGGCCTGATACATCTGGGCGAGGCGCTCCTCCTCCCCTTCCGGCATCAGATCTTCCCAGCCGATGCGGCGAATGCCCCGGGCCGCGAGTTCAGCATCCTTGAGGGCCTGTTCCTCGGCGCGTTTCCTGGCCGCTTCAGCGCGGGCGGCGGCACGCTCCGCGGCGCTCTGGCCAATCTTGTCGCCGACTTTCGGGCCTTCCGAAGCCGGCGCGCTGTCGGCGGCCTTGGCGGCCGGTTTCGCCGGCGCAGCTTCCGCCGTGCCGGTGGTGGACGAGGCGCCGCAAGCGGCGGCGAGAACGAGGGCAAGGCTTGCCACGGCAAGGCCGGGGAGGGATGTCTTGAACATGCCCCTTACTTAAAGCGGGCAAGCCAGTCTTTCCAGAGCACAATACCGTTAGAGGCGTATGCTGAGCCCATCGGCAAGCGAGCGGCGCATGGCGGCAATGGCCGGAACCGCGCCGATCAGCAGGGCCGCAAGCGTGACCGCGCCGAGAACCTTGAGATCCAGGAGGCCCGGCCCGCCCGTACCGAATGCGACCCCGAATTGCGCCTGGACCATCGGGGCAAGCACAGCGAAAGCCGCATGGACCAGCAGGATGCCAAGGAGGGCGCCGATGAAACCTGTCAGCCCTGCCTCCAGCGTCAGCAGGGAAAAGATGTGGCCGGGCCGGGCGCCGGTGGCGCGCAGGATCGACATCTCGCGCCGGCGTTCGTTAAGGCTGGTCAGGATTGAGGTCAGGATCGAGACGAGCCCGACCGCAATGACGAATGCCGAGACGGCGAGCAGCGCGCGCTCCGCCAGGGAGGTGACACTCCAGAGTTCGCGCAGGGCCTCACCAGGAATAATCGCCATCAGTGGCTCGCCGCGATTGGTGTTTATCGCCCGGCGCGTGGTCAGGATGCTGCCACGTCGCTCAAGGCCGACATAGATCGCCGTAACCGTCTTCGGCGTCAGATCGAAGGTCCGGATCACCTCGGTCGGGATCGTGTCCGCGAGCGGATTGCGCGCGCCGGTCTCCCAGCCGACATGGATAGCCGTGATTGCCTCCAGCGAAACATGCACGGTCCGGTCAACCGGCGTGCCGGTGCGCTGGAGGATGCCGGCGACGCGGAAGGGGCGGTTGTCGTGGCCGGCGCCGAAATCGGCCGCGCCGATGCCATGGGTAAGGATGAGCGGTGTACCGATCTCATAACCAAGCTCGCGCGCGACATCAGCGCCGATCACCGCATCGAACAAGTCGTCGAAGATGATCCCTTCCGCGATCTGCAGCGAGTTGCCGCCGCCATATTTGTAGCGGTCGAAATATTCCGTTGTGGTGCCCATGACACGGTAGCCGCGATGGCTGTCGCCCAACGCGATCGGTACGGCCCAGGCCACATCCGGCCGCTCCGCGATCTGACGATAGGTCGGCCAGGACACTTCTGCCGTGGCAGAGCCCATGCGGAAGACCGAATAGAGCAGGAGGTTGACGGTGCCGGTCGGCGCACCGACGATGAGATCGGTTCCGGAGATCGTATTCTCGAAGCCTTCGCGGGCGCCGCTGCGGGCTTTCTCGACACCCAGGAAGAGCGCAACGGACAAGGCGACGGCGACAATCGTCAGGATCACCGAACCCTTGCGGTTCAGCAGGCTGCGCCAAGCGAGGGAGAAGAGCGCGGTCATGCGCGCACCCCTGCCCGGTTGAGGCTGGCCAGATCATCGGCGCGAGTGAAGAGGCCCGCCAGAGATGCGTCATGGCTGACGAAAAGCAGGCTGGCGCCGGAACGCTCGACTTCTTCCGAGAGGAGGTTGATGAACCGGTCGCGCGCATCGGCGTCGAGGGCCGAAGTCGGCTCGTCAGCGATAACAAGGCTGGGACGGCCGATCAGGGCACGAGCCGCCGCAACGCGCTGCTGCTGGCCGACGGACAGATCGGAGACGCGCCGGCCGAGCAGCTGTTCATCGTCAAGGCCAAGCCGCGCGAGCAGGCGCTTTGCCTCCGCCTGCGGATCATCTCCGGCAGCCTTGCGGCGCGCGGATGAGAAACGCAGCGGCAGCAGGACATTTCCCGTAACGGAGAGGTAGGGCACGAGGTTGAACATCTGAAAGATCACGCCCATCCGGTCAGCACGCAACCGGTCCCGTTTCGCGGCCGCAAGGCGCGCCATATCTTCGCCAAGCACGCTGATCTTTCCCGCCTGGGGCTGCAGGACGCCTGCGATGAGGCCGAGCAGTGTTGATTTTCCAGATCCAGACGGGCCGCGCAGGAACACGCGCTCGCCGGGCTGCATCCGGAAGGCGGCGATGTCGAGGACCGCAGGGCCCGTCTTCCAGGCAAAGCGCAGCCCCTCGATGTCAATGACGGGATCGGTCATCGCAGGATTTATCTCAGGGAAATTTGCGGGGCGCCAGGCGTCAGCTCAGCGGACTTCTGGCTCGAGCCGTCGAGGAAGACCACGTTGATGGTTTCAAAGCCTGGATAAGTCGCAAATCCGGCAAAGCTCGCCGACATCAGGCTGGCGGGGTCTGCGCAGGTCCAGCTGAAAGTCACATGTGCATCGGTATGGCCGCTGGAACGGTCAATCTCGGCTTCGGGTGTTTCGGCCATGCAGTTGCCGCCCGTGAGCAGGATCATCGTCGACAGGCTTTCGATCACCGCATCCGAGATGACCCCTTCCGACTCCGACAGACCGAAATTGGCCAACGGCGAAATCATTTCGGCGGTCAGCGAGTTGCCTTCAAGCACAAGGGCAAGATCGGCCACGCCATGGACATGCGCGGCGCCGCCAGCGTGGGCATGATCGTCGTCATGATCGTGCTCATCGCCGTCATGTGCATGATCGTGCGCCTCGTCGGCATTGTCGGCCTGGTGGTCATCGTTCTCATCCGCAACGGACAGGTCTTCTGTTTCCGGCTCGATGTCGGCGGCGCCTTCGGTCTCCACAGGCTCCGGCGCAGCCGGCGAGGCGCCGGGGCCGCAGGCTGCAAGTACACCGAGCGCGGCGCCCGCAAGCAATGGGAGGGCGAGGCGGGAAACAACAGACATCCGGAGCTCCTTCATTACGGAAAGACGATTGGCGGCGCGGTCACAAAAAACCACCCGCCATGGAAATTACTACTGGCAAGTCGCAGATTGAAACATTATAACACTTTTCGCAAGGTGCCCTATGGCTCCCGCCGAACGAACCTGCTCCCGCCTTTCCCGGGCCACCCGCAATTCCGGACCGAAGACGCCGCCCAATGCCCCTTTCCCTTCAGGCGCCCCTGCTGTTCGGCCTTGTCGCGGCGCTGGTTACCTCCATTGGTCTTATCGCCGTCGCGCTGCGCAGCGACTGGAGCGCGCGCCAGTCCGGCCTGTTCTCGCTGGCGGCCGGCGGCATGCTGATTTCGCTCAGCCTGCTGCATATCCTGCCCGAAGCGTTTCATATGAACGCCAGGGCCCCGGTCTTTGTACTCGGGGGCTTCTTCGGCGGACTGATGCTGACCTTCGCGATCCGCACCGTTTTCCCGGAACGTGAGGGCGGGCGGGCCCAGGCCCTGACACCCCTGCTCGCCGTTGCGCTTCACTCCTTTCTCGACGGCGTGATCTATTCGGTGACATTCGCCGCCAGTTTCGAGTCCGGCGTTTATGCCTCGACATCCCTGATCATGCACGAGTTTGCCGAAGGCGTGATCGCCTTTGCGATCCTCGCCCGGCATGGCTACCGGGTGAAGGAAGCGCTCTTCTGGGCTTTCCTTGCCGCGGCCGCGACGACGCCCCTGGGCGCTCTTGCCAGCGGGGTGTTCCTCACCGGCCTTGGCCCCGGCGTGGTCGCCAGCCTGTACGCCCTGTCGGCAGGGCTTCTGATCTATGTCGCGACCGGTCCCCTGATGCAGCCCCTGAAGGAGGAACCGCCCGTCCGCGGCATTGCCGCGCTCGGCGGCGGCGTCATTTTCGCGCTCGCGCTGTTGGCAATGCCCATTCACCGCCACGATGATCACGGTCATGGGCATCATCATCTGCACGGCCACGACCACAGCCGGGCCGACCCGTCCGGGATTCACGGTCCGCCCTGAAGCTGACCCAGTCCATCGCCTAGAGCGGCAGTTCAGTCGTGTTCTTGAGACATTCCATGGCGAAGGTCGCGCTGACATCGGCCAGTTCGATGCGGGCGATCAAGGATTTGTAAACCCTGTCATAGTCTCCGACGCTGCCGACCTGGATCTTGAGCAGATAGTCGACGTCCCCGGCCATCCGGTAGAATTCCACGACTTCCGGGATCGCCTTGACCGCCTGCGCGAAGCGTTCGAGCCAGGCGGCGGAGTGATCGCGTGTCCGGATCGCGACAAATACGGTCTGGCCGAGGCCGACCCGGTCCGGATCGACCAGGGCAACGCGCCGGGTAAGGATACCGGCTTCCTCGAGCCGTTTCACGCGCCGCCAGCAGGTGTTCACCGATATGCTGGCAAGTGCAGCCAGCGATTCGAGGGAGAGGCCGGCATCGGACTGCAAGGCGCGGAGCAACGCCCGATCAGTTTCGTCAATCATTTCGGGTATCGTGGTCATTTTCCAAAAATTATCACCATATAATCTATGCAGACAACCACATTGTGAGATGTTTTCTCGCGCGGGTAATGGAATATTTCGCACATGGCTCAACCCGCTTCCGCTCAGACCGCCGCTTTGTCCCCTCTCCCGGCCCTGGTCTGTCAGGAGGCGCGGCTGAAGGCCCTCTCGGCCCTGATCGGGCGCACCCCGCTGCTCTCGATCAGGGTCCGTTTTCGCGGGCGCGAGCGCATCGTCCATGCCAAGGCGGAACATTACAATCTCACCGGCTCGATCAAGGACAGGATGGCCCTTTCCATCCTGTCGCGTGCCTATCGAACGGGCGCACTGAAGCCCGGAGACACGATCGCGGAGGCGACCAGCGGCAATGCCGGCATCGCACTGACCGCGCTTGGCCGGGCGCTTGGCCATCCGGTTGAAATTTTCATGCCTGACTGGATGAGCGAGGAGCGCAAAAGCCTGCTGAGGAGCCTCGGCGCGCGGCTGAACCTTGTTTCGCGCGAAGAAGGCGGCTTCCTGGGCGCGATTGCCGCGACCGAGGCGCTGGCACGGCAGCGGGCGGATGTTTTCCTGCCGTGCCAGTTCTCGAACGGCGACAATGCCGCCGCCCATGCCGATGGCACGGCTCGCGAGCTGCTTCAGCAGCTGTCCTGCCTGGACCTGACACCTGACGCGTTCGTCGCCGGCGTCGGCACCGGCGGCACGGTGATGGGAGCCGGCCGCACGCTGAAGGCGGCGTTCCCATCTATCCGCATCCATCCGCTGGAACCGAAGGAGTCCCCCACGCTCTCGACCGGTTACAAGATCGGGCATCACCGGATCCAGGGCATCTCGGACGATTTCATTCCGGCGCTCGTGAAGCTGGAGGAGCTGGATGATGTGATCGCGGTGTCGGACGGCGACGCGATCCGGATGGCGCAGCGCCTTGCGCGCGAGCTGGGCCTGGGTGTCGGCATTTCATCCGGCGCAAACCTGATCGGCGCCCTGCTCGCCGCCGAACGTCTCGGGCCGCGGGCCTGTGTGGCAACCGTCTTCTGCGATGATAACAAGAAATATCTCTCAACCGCTCTTGCTGCGGATGAGCCGCACAAGGACGGGCACCTGAGCGGCGAGATCGAGCTTCTGGATTTCCAGGCCGGTATCTGCGCCTAGTTGCCTTTCAGCTGGCCATCGCTGCGGCAGCTTCTTCCTGTTCCGCCCGTGTGAAACGCCGGGTAAACTCGGTAACGCGGGGCGCGATCTCGGTCTCGAAGCGCGAACCGTTGAACACGCCATAATGGCCAACGCCCGGCTGGATGTAATCGGTCTGCATGTGCTTCGGGATATTGACGCAGATATCGTGCGCCGCCTGCGTCTGTCCGATCCCGGATATATCGTCCTTCTCGCCTTCGACCGTCATCAGCGCGACATCGTGGATGGCCGAAGGCTTCACCAGCCGCTCGCCGCGATAGCGATAGATGCCGCGCGGCAGATGGTGTTCCTGAAACACGCGCTGGATGGTCTGCAGGTAGAACTCTTCCGTCAGATCAAGGACGGAAAGATACTCGTCATAGAATTCCCGGTGCTTGCCGGCACTGTCGCCATCGCCGGCAACCAGGTGATTGAAGAATTTCCAGTGCGCATCAACATGGCGGTCCCAATTCATGTTCATGAAGGAGGCGAGCTGGACAAAGCCGGGATAGACCCGGCGCAGCATGCCCGGATACGGCCCCGGAACCGTATAGATCATGTTCTGGATGAACCAGTCGTAGGAGCGCTCCTCCGCGAGCCTGTTCGGAATCGTCGGCGATCTACGGGCATCGATGGGCGAGCCCATGAAGGTCATCGAAGCTGGCAGCGCCGGGTCGCCGTCTTCCGCCATCATCGAGATCGCCGCAAGCACGGGCGGGCCGGGCTGGCAGACCGCGAGGACATGGGCACCACCGCCGAGATGGGTCAGCATCCGGCGGACATGGTCGATATAATCATCGAGGTCAAACCGGCCGAGCCAGACGGGCGCCATGCGCGCGTCAGACCAGTCGGTGATGTAGACATCATGCGTTTCCAGGAAGCCTTCGACCGTTCCGCGCAGGAGGGTTGCGTAGTGGCCGGACAGCGGCGCGACGATCAGCAGGCGCGGCAAGGGTGGGGCGCCCTTACGGCGCACTTCGGCGAGGCGCTCCGGGTCCTTGCGGAAATGCACGAGGCCGCACCAGGGGGACCGCAAGACCGTCCTGGTTTCAACCGACACATCGGTCCCATTCAGGCGGACCGAGTCGATCCGCCATTCAGGCTTGCCATAATAGCGCGTCGCACTTTCGAACACGTCCGCCATCGCCGTCAGCGACTTGCCATAGCTGGTGTCGCCAAAGGGGTTCATCGGCGAGGCAAGCGCCGCCCGGCCGGCCCGCGCAGCAAGGCGCATCGGCGCAAGAGCGACCCTGTTCAGTTCGACAAGTGAGTAGAGCATCGCTGTCCAAACCCTCTATGTTGCAGTGCAGCGTATGCCGCATCCGGCCGCTTCGGCAAACGATTTCACCAGCCACGTGTTGCCGCTACGTAATACGGAAGGTTAAGCGAAAGTCTTGAAAATCTCTGAAACTTTGCCCCGCCCGCCCGTAGTGAGTTAACGGCCGGCTGCTAGATCTTCGCCTGTCGGGAGAATGCTGCGGGAGCGCCAAAAATGTTTCTGACCTGCCAACCGAATCCACATGATGCCGGGCGCATGACGCGCACGCTGATTTTCGAAAACACGCCGGGAACACGCTTTGCCATCGATGCGGAAACGCTGCACCGCCATCCGGAGCTGCTCAAACCTTTTGGCCGGTGGCTGGATGTGCGCCTCCGGCTGCTGGATGGGCTCGCTTATCTCGCCTGCCTGGTCGGTGTCATCGCAGCGCTGGTTGTCGGCTGGTGGATGGCAGGGGTCGGCCTGCTGATCTGCGTGCTGATGCTTGCGGCGAACCGCAAGACGGCCGGGCGCCTGGCCCGCGCCGCCGCCCAGCGCTCGGCCGACAGTTTCCGCCGGCTGCACGAGATGGGCTGCCTCTGGCTGGTAATGGCCTAAACGCCGAACAGGCCAAGCAGCGCGGCGGCAATAGCCGCCAGCGTGAACATCAGCGACAGCATGACGGAACTGCCTCTCTGTTCCTTACGCCGGGTTCGCACGCCCTTCGGATTCTTGCCGGTCTTCGGCGCCAGCATCATGCGGGTACCAAAAAATCCGAAGGATGAGACGAGCGCCACGGCGCCCGCGACCCAGCTTGTGGCCAGCAGGAAAAGTGCGCCGGAAACCAGCATCAGACCGGCGATCGGCGTGGCCGTCCGGTAGAGAAGCTCGCGGACATGGGTGTCGGCCCGCGCCCCAGTGAGCTTGTCGAAGCTGCAGTTCGGGGATGCGACCGATGCGACCCAAGAGGCCCCGATCGCCATGGCGCATGTGATAAGCGCGGCGCTGTTCAGAAGTGATTGCAAGCCTTGAAGCATATGTCCTTATCGCCGGATTCGCGCAGGCTTCATGTAGTTTTTTGATCAGAATCCTGTAGCTCGCCACTCGCCCGAACAGGGTTGAGATTGGCCCCGGCCTGCCGATTGTGATTTGCTGCGCGCCAGGAAGATTTCGGCTCATCATGACTTATAGATTCAAGCCTGGACGGGAGACGGTCGGCGATGGCGTCCGCCGAATCGCGGCCGAACAGTTTGGCCACATGTTCGGCGCCCTGGGCGATGAGGACCAGCCATCCGCGCGCCGGGTCCATGAGGTGCGCAAGGCGGTGAAGCGGCTACGCTCGCTGATCCGCCTGATCGGCCCGGTTTTTCCAGATGCGAAGGCGGAGAATGCGGCGCTTCGGGACGCGGCCCGGGAGCTGTCGGCAGCGCGTGATACCGGGGCCGTCATGGAAACGCTCAACCAGCTGAAACTGCCCGAAGATGTGCATGCCAGAACCCGTGATGCGCTCGTCAAGGTAACGGCGGCGAGAGTATCACCAGAAGAGGCCGAGCGACTGCTCAAGACTTTCGAGAGACAGATGCGCGCGGCTTCCCGGCGCGCCGCGAAATGGCAGATCGAGGCTGAGGGGATCGAGGCGCTGGCGCCCGGAATTCACCGTGGCTATCGCCGGCTCAGAAAAAGCTTCCGGGATGCGGTCGCCACCGGCGAGGAGGAGCGCCTGCACGACTGGCGCAAATGTGCGAAAGACCATTGGCACCACACCCTGCTGCTGCGCGCAGTCTGCTTTGAGGCGATGCAGGCTCATGCGCGGATGGCGGAAAACCTGTCCGATGCGCTCGGAGACTGGCGGGATGCGGGGCTCGTGCTGGACGCGCTGGAGCAGGTCCCGACCAAGAGCCTCGGGAAGGATGACCTCAAGACCGTCAAACGGGCCCTGGCGCGCGCGCAGAAACGCGCTTTGCGCAAAGCCGGGCGGCGGGGCGCGCTGCTGACCGCCGAATCGCCTGGCGCTCTGGTGGCCCGTTGGTCAGCCTATTGGTCTGCCTGACCCAAAACAGTGATGGCCCGGCCGCCGACCCGGTCTTTTTGTCGGTTTGTCTCAAGACCGTCATGTTCCCACGCTATCCGGAGCGCGCGTATCGAGAGGTGTGAGAATGAATATCGTCCGGAGTCTGCCGACTGCTTTGGCCGCGCTGCTGCTCGGTGCCTGCGCCGCCCTACCGGCGCCCATACTCGAAGACCAGCGCTTCGTTATGGCCAGCGCGGAGACCGGCCCCGTCGGCGGCCGCGGCGACACGGCGGACGATCCGGCGCTGTGGCGGCACCCGGACGATCCCGGCAGGTCGCTGGTGCTCGGAACAAACAAGCGCGAAGGGCTCGTCGTTTTTTCCCTTGATGGCGCCGAAGTGCAGCGCCTTCCGATCGGCCTTGTCAACAATGTCGATGTACGCCAGTCTCCGGAACGGCCATTCGATCTCGCTGTTGCCAGCAATGACCAGGTCAATGCGATCTCGGTGTTCCAGATTGATCGCACAACCGGCGCCGTCACGCATCACGGCGACATTCCAACGGGCAAGGTGGAGCCCTACGGCATCTGTTCCGCGCGCGAGGCGGGCCAGGATATTGCCGGCGTCACCTACAAGGATGGCACGGTCGAGATATGGGCCGTGTCGGCCGGTCCTTCAGATGTAGCCGGCCAATTGATCCGCACGTTCAAGCTGGATACCCAGATCGAAGGCTGTGTGTTCGACGAGCCGAACGGCACGCTGATCGTTGGCGAGGAGGAATACGGCCTCTGGTCGTTCGCCTATCGCGAAGACACAACCATCCCCATATTGATCGATACGGTCGGCAGCGGTACAGGCCTGGTCGCGGATGTCGAAGGCGTCTCGATCTGGCGCGGCGCCAATGGCGAAGGCTGGCTTGTAGCCTCGGCGCAGGAGGAAGACCGGTTCGTGATCTATGATCGCCAGGCGCCGCATGCCCATCGCGGCAGCTTCTCTATCGTCCCGAACGAGGCTCTGGGAATCGATGGTGTATCGCATACGGACGGTCTTGATATTCACTCCGGCGCCCTGCCGGGTTATCCTCGCGGACTGCTGATCGTCCAGGACGACGCGAACCCCGGCAAAGGCGAAAACCAGAACTTCAAGCTCGTCAGCTGGGCCGATGTCGAGGCAGCCCTCGCCTTGCCCGTTCTCGCGGTTGAAGAGTAGCCGCTCTAAACGAAACTTGCTTCGATCACCCGGTCGATGAGACCGTCATCGGCCGGCACCTGGCCATCCAACATCAGCATGGCGAGCCCGTGGACCATCGACCATGCCTGCAGCTGGCGAACATGGCGAACTTCCTGCGGGGTGCTGGCCGGCATGAGCCCGTCGAGCGCCTTCGACACCATGGCGAGGCGGCTGTCCCACGCTTTCTGGACCTGCTCTGGTGCATCTGCCGATGGCGGCGGCTGGGTCATGATCAGACGGAAGAGTGACGGATTGGCGAGCGCGAAGCGGACATAGGCCCGCCCCATCGCGTTGAACGCGGCTTTACCACCTTGCGTCCTGGCCATCGCCGCCCTGAAAGCCTCTGACAGCTGTGCCCCGCCGACCTGGCAGAGTGCGCCGAGCAGGGCCGCTTTGTCCGGGAAGTGCCTGTAAACAGCCGTCGCCGAGACGCCGGCGCGCCGGGCGATCTCCCGCAGGCTGACCTCATCCGGCGGGCGAAGGGCAAGCTCGGCCAGACCATGCTCGATAAGCGCCGCGCGCAGGTCGCCGTGATGATAGCGGCCGGGGCGCGGATTTATGTTGACAGTGTTATCATTCGGAGGCATGTTACCAGTGTAAACATAAATGTCCGCTATTCAAGGCGGCTTGGAGGAGAACATGGGCAGTCCTGTCGAAGCCGCTATTCGCGGCGCCGTGACCCAAGGCGTCATGGCAATCGCCAACTTCAACCGCCAGCATCGCCGAGCGAAAGGAAAAAACGCCTTCTTGACTGGAATCCATACTCCGGTCGCCGAGGAGTTGACTCTGACAGATCTGAAGGTCACCGGGACAATCCCTGCGGGCCTGAACGGGCTTTATGTGCGCAACGGGCCCAACCCGCTGCAGAAGGTGAACCCGGCCACCCATCATTGGTTCACCGGGGATGCGATGCTGCACGGCGTGCGGCTGCACGGCGGAAAGGCGCTCTGGTATCGCAATCGTTGGATCAGATCGAATGCGGTCAGTGACGTCCTCGGTGAGCCGCGCGCGCCTGGTCCGCGTAACCCGCGGTCCGACAATCCGAATACGAATATTATCGGCCACGCCGGAAAACTCTTGGCTATTGTTGAAGCGGGAGCCTACCCCGTCGAAGTGTCCGAAGATCTGGAAACGCGGGCCCATACAGATTTCGATGGTCGCATCGGTGAAGCATTCTCCGCCCACCCGCATTATGATCCGGATACGGGCGAGATGCATGCGATCTGCTATAATCCCCTGAATCCCACGACGATCTGGCACACGGTTGTCGACGCGGCCGGAAAGGTTATTCGGCGCGAGGGGATTCCTGTGCAGAACGGGCCGATGATCCACGACTGCATGATCACGCCGCGCTATGTCATCGTGCTCGATCTGCCGGTCACCTTCTCGATGGGTGCAATGTTGCAGGGGGTCAGCCTGCCCTATCGCTGGAACCCGAAACATGAGGCGCGGATCGGTCTGTTGCCCAGAGACGGCAAGGCGGAGGACATCATCTGGTGCGCGGTAGATCCGTGCTTCATCTTCCACCCCTCGAACGCGTTCGAAACAGAGGATGGCAAGGTCGTCATGGATGCCTGCGTCTACGAAACGATGTTCGACAGCGATGCACGCGGACCGGATACAACGGGATCACGCTTCGAGCGCCTGCACATCGACCCGGCTGCCGGACGCGTGACGCGAGAGGTGGTCGATGACGCCCCGCAGGAATTTCCCCGGTTTGACGAGCGCCTGACCGGCAAGGCCTACCGCTATGCCTATGTGGTCGCCCTGCCGCCGGGCGGCGATGCCGCCTATCTCAGCGAGACCCGCCTTTTCAAGCACGACATCACGGGCGGACGCCGCCAAGAGCATGACTTCGGACCGGGCCGCATACCCGGCGAGTTCGTCTTCGTGCCGGCCCGTGCGGATGCAGGCGAAGATGAAGGCTGGCTGATCGGCTATGTCGCGGACACCCATCAGAACGTCTCGGAACTCGTGATCCTTGATGCTGGAAAATTTGAAAGCGCGCCGCTTGCGCGCATTCACATCCCCGCCCCGATCCCGCCGGGATTCCACGGCAATTTCGTACCGCTTGGCTGACGGTTTCAGCCGACACTCATGGCGAGCAGGCGGCTGATCTGGGCCCGCGGCAGACCGCTGTCTGCATGATAGTCATTGACCGCCGCCTGGAGGCTGGCGAGGTCGCGCTTGGACGTTGCCGCCGGCTTGTCCAGAACGCCCTCGCGCACGAGCGCCGCGCAAACATGCGAGGACGCTATCCAGGCGTCCCAGCCCGCAAAGCGCAGGAAATACTGACCCGTTGCCCCACCAAGGCGCGCCCCGCGCTTGTTGAGAAGCTCCAACAGCCCTGTCTGGTTGTCTGCAGGCCAGCCTGCAAGCAGCCTGCCGAAGCCACCTTCCTTTGCATCGACTTCAGCCACGAAACGGGCGTTCTCAAGCGCCGCCCGGACCTTCTGGCCGTTGCGGACGATACGTTCGTCAGCGATCAGGCGGTCCATCATCTCGTCGCCAAAGAAGGCGAGCCTTGCCGGGTCGAACCCTTCAAAGGCCGCCTCGAACCCCTCCCATTTCGCCTCGATGACTTTCCAGTTGAAGCCGGCATTGAAGACGCAGCGCGTCATCACCGACAGGAGCCGGTCAGACGGCACAGACGACAAGTCTGCAACCGCCTGGGTGTTGCGCGACTTCTCGAGCGCGGCCTTCTCCCCGCCATGATGGCTGGCGGCCATCTTCAGTATAGGAGCAAAGCGGCGCGGCATTTGTCAGGCCTTCATTTCAGAGCGGTTTCATAGACCTTCGCATAATCGTCGGCACTCATCGGGCGCGGATTGCCGAAATGGGCGAGATCCTTCAGGGCATACTCGACGATGCCGGGGCCATCGGATGCGGCGAGCCCCATAGCGCCTAATGTCTTCGGAATCCCGATCGCATCATTCAGGGACTGGATCGCATCGGCCAGATCGGCGCCGGGCTTGAGCCCCATCACCTGGCGCAGGCGGGCGTATTTGTCATCCGCCGCACCATTGTGAAACCGCAGGATGTGCGGCAGGAAGACCGCGTTCAGGGTGCCATGGTGCAGCTTCTTTTCGTGCAGACGGCCGGCGGCATGGCTGAGCGCATGCACACCGCCAAGCCCTTTCACAAATGCGAGCGCGCCCTCATAGCTCGCCATCATCATGTGCCAGCGCGCTTCAGCGTCGCTGCCATCTTTCACGGCGCGCTGCAGCATGCCCATGCCGAAGGCACGGTGGGCCCCATCATAGCCGATACCCTCCGCAGGCGGATTTATGGTCGGCGTCAGAACCGCCTCGATACAGTGGGTAAGCGCATCCATGCCGGTGGCCGCGGTCAGGCCCGCCGGCAGGCCGAGGGTAAGATCCGGATCGCACAGGGCGACAACAGGAATGAGGTTCGGTGAGGCAAAGGTTTCCTTGCGGCCGTTCTCCATTGTGATGACCATGCCGACCGACACCTCCGAGCCTGTGCCGGCAGTGGTCGGAATGGCGATCAGGGGCGGAATCTTGCCGATCTTCTTGGCGCCGCCGATGATCGCGGCATAGGTCTCAAGCGGCTCCGCATGGCTGGCGAGTAGGCCGATCGCCTTGGCATGGTCCATCGATGAACCACCCCCAACTGCAATGATCCCGTCAGCGCCGGACTCCTTGTAGATTCCCACCGCCTGCTTGGTCTGGGTCTCGGTCGGGTTGGGGACCGTTTCGGCAAACACGCCGGCCGGCGCCATGCCCAGCGCATCTTCCACCTTCGCCAGAATACCCGAAGCCTTGATTCCGGCATCCGTCACGATGAACGGCCGGTTGATGCCGCGTGCCTTGGCAAGGCCGCCGAGCTGCTTCAGCGCGCCGGAATCAAAAACACATTGAGTAAGAAAATTGATGACGGGCATGAGCCAGAACTCCAGTTGGGAACCAAACGCGTCCCCATGTTCCCAACTGGAGCCTCGAAGCGCAAGCCTGCCCTCAGGACAAGGCTTGCCAGTGCCGGATACCGTGGCGCGCCGGGTCCGGCCTTAGCCAGGACTTCTCCGCCGGCATCGGGCACCGTTGCGAGTATTTGCGCCTAAGGCCTTCGTCTCAATACGGACGAATACCTAATCGCGCGCTTCTGACGCGCGGTGTGGGGCCGCGCGTCAAACTGGGCAATTTTCCCTTTTATTTCAGTGAAATACCAGAATCCCACCGCTTATATAATTGTGGGTATCGAACATGAAAAAACTCTTCGCAACGGCACTTCTGGTATCCGCGGCCGCGGCCGGCCTTGGTGGAACCGCGAGCGCGCAGGATAATCCTTGGATGGTACGGGCGCGCGTCATCAGCGTTATGCCGGACGAAGCCGGCGCACTGTCTGTCGGCACCACCCGCCTTCAGGGCGGTGTCGAGATCGGTGACCAATATGTTCCCGAACTCGACATTACCTACTTCTTCACCAGGAATATTGCGGCCGAACTGATCCTCGGCGTGACGCCCCACGATGTGAAGGCCACCAACGTGACTGTCCCGGGTGCGCTGACGAATGCAACCGTCGATCTTGGCGACGTGTGGCTCCTGCCGCCGACCCTGACGCTGCAATACCACTTCCGGAATGAAAGCCGGTTCAAGCCGTATGTCGGTGCCGGTGTGAATGCGACCTTCTTCTTCAATGAAGATGCTGGCCCGGTGGCAGACGGTATCGACTATGATCCAAGCTTCGGCCCTGCCCTGCAGGTGGGTTTCGACTATGATCTTGATGGCCAGGAAGGCGGCTGGGCGCTGAATGTCGATGTCAAGAAGGTCTGGATCAATACCGACGTAACGGTCGATTTCACAACTGCTCTGGGCGCGCGGGTCAATGCCGATGTCGATATCGACCCGGTGATCGTCGGGATCGGGCTCGGCTACAAGTTTTGAGCCAGACAGGAGAGCGCGCCGCCGTGTGTGCCCGCTCTCCCCTCCCCCGCCCGTCCTGCAGAAAGCGCCGCGTGCTGGCATTGCACGCGGCGTTTTCTGCGCCGTGAATCTGCACCTGGGCCTTGCGCGCTCGCCTTACACCGTTACTCGTCGTGTCCATGACACTTCTGACTGTGACGGACCTCAGGGTCGATTTCGAGACACCGGACGGCACCGTGAACGCCGTCAGGGGAATTTCCTTCGGCGTTTCGCCCGGTGAGTGTGTTGGCATCGTCGGCGAGAGCGGCTCGGGAAAGAGCCAGTCGGCGCTCGCTGCCATGGGCCTGCTCGCCGGCAATGGTCAAGCGACCGGAAGCATCCGCTTTGGCGACACGGAAATGCTCGGCGCCCCGGCTGCAACTCTGCGCCGGATCCGCGGCGCTGAAATGTCAATGATCTTCCAGGACCCGCTGACCAGCCTGACACCGCACATGACAGTTGGCGCCCAGATGCGGGAGATCCTCGCCCTGCACAAAGGCCTGAAGGGCGAAGAGGCAAACCGCCACTGTATCGAATGGCTCGAACATGTCCGCATTCCGGAGGCCGCACGCCGGATGGACCAGTTCCCCCATGAACTCTCCGGCGGGATGCGCCAGCGCGTGATGATCGCCATAGCCATGCTCTGCGGGCCGAAACTGCTGATCGCGGATGAGCCCACCACGGCGCTTGATGTGACTGTTCAGGCCCAGGTGCTGGAGCTGATGGACGAGCTGAAGCGCGAAACCGGCACCGGTATCGTTCTCATCACCCACAATATGGGCGTCGTTGCCCGGATGTGTGACCGTGTCATTGTCATGCGCCACGGCGAAATCGTCGAACAGGGCACCGCCGATGACATCTTCTACGCGCCGCAGCATGACTATACCAAAATGCTGCTCGCCGCCGTTCCGCGCCTCGATCAGCCGGACCCGCCCGGCCGGCCGGCGCTCGCCGCTGCCCCGACGGCGGAACCAGTCCTCAGGGTCGAGGATATGAAGGTCCACTTCCCTATTCAGGTGAAGGGCGGCCTCTTTGGCCGGCGCAAACCGCTGAAGGCGGTCAATGGGGTGAGCTTCGACCTTCGGCCCGGCGAAACGCTCGGCGTTGTTGGAGAGTCCGGCTGCGGGAAGTCGACGCTCGCGCGCGGCGTCCTCCGGCTCATTCCGCCGACCGCCGGCAAGGTCGCCTGGCTCGGCCGGGACATTGCCCGCGCCAGCAACCGCGAGATGAACGCGCTGCGCGACGATCTCCAGATTGTTTTCCAGGATCCGCTGGCCAGCCTTGACCCGCGCATGACCATCGGCGCCTCCATCGCCGAACCGCTGCAGGTGCATGAGCCGGGCCTTAACAAGGCGCAGAGGGAAGCCAAGGTGCGCGAAATCCTCCCCCGCGTCGGTCTCGACCCCAACCTCATCAATCGCTATCCACATGAGCTCTCGGGCGGCCAGAACCAGCGCGTCGGCATTGCCCGCGCGATGATCCTCAAGCCGAAGCTTGTCATCTGCGATGAGGCCGTCTCGGCGCTGGATGTCTCTGTCCAGGCGCAGGTGGTCGACCTGCTGATTGAGCTGCAGAAGGAGTTTGGTCTGGCGATGATCTTCATCAGCCACGACCTCGCCGTCGTGCGCCAGATCAGCCACCGGGTGATGGTGCTCTATCTCGGCCGGGTCGTGGAGCTGGCAGACCGCAACGCGATCTATGAAGATGCCCGCCATCCCTACACCAAGGGCCTGATCGCCGCTGTCCCGAATGCCGACCCGAAAGGCGAACGTAGCCGCGAGCGCGTCCGCCTGACGGGTGATCTCCCAAGCCCCCTCGACAGCCGCGCGGCGCTGCGCTTCCTGAAATCCATGGTCGTCGATGACCCCGAAGCCGAGCAGTACCAGGCCCAGCTGGTCGAAGTCGGCCCGCAGCACTGGGTGGCGGAGCATGATCCGGTTCTCGGTACCGAAGGGTTGAGAGCCTAGCGGGGCTTCACGCAGGCGCGTGGCAACGCCGCCCGCGCCTCTGATCGCCGATTGTGTCATCGATTTGCGGTGGGCGTAGCTCTGACGCGCTTGCTCGGATACGGTCAGGGCTTCGCAATATGAGCGCCCCCATGACCCCTGCCCAGATGCTTGTCTTTGCCATTCTCGCCGGAACCATGGCGGTGTTTCTGTGGGGACGGTTCCGGCATGACATTGTTGCGCTTATAGCGCTCATGGCAGCGGTGGTCGGAGGGATCGTTCCTGCAGCCGATGCGTTTGCGGGCTTCGGGCATCCGGCGGTCATCACAGTGGCCTGCGTGCTGGTCCTGAGCCAGGGATTGCAGAACACGGGCGCCGTGGACTGGCTGGCCCGCAGAGCCATGCCACGCGATGCCGGCCGGCTCACCAGTATGGCCGCGCTGATGGGGCTGGGTGGGGTCCTTTCGGGCTTCATGAACAATATCGGCGCGATGGCGCTTCTGATGCCGATTGCGGTACAGGTCGCCGGTCGGCTGAAGCTGACACCCGGACAGGTGCTGATGCCGCTGTCCTTCGGCACCATTCTCGGCGGTATGACGACGATGATCGGCACGCCGCCCAACCTGATCGTCTCCGGGTTTCGGGCAGAGGCCGGGCTGGGACCCTTCGCGATGTTCGACTTTGCACCGGTGGGCGCTGCCGTGGCGCTGACAGGTGTGGTGTTCGTCGCGCTGATCGGCTGGCGCCTTGTGCCGCCACGCAAGGCGCCCTCCGAGGGCGCATTCAAGACAGGCACCTACATGACCGAGGTACGCGTGCCGGAAGAAAGCAAGGCCGTCGGCCTCTCGCTTCGGGCGTTCGAGCGCGAGATCCAGGACAGCGGCGCGCAAATCATTGGGCTGGTGCGCAATGAGGTCCGCGTGATCGCGCCGCACGGCGGACGGCGCATCCGGGCTGGTGACATCCTGGCACTCGATGCGGATCTTGATGCCCTTACATCCGCGCTGTCGGTTTTCGGCATCAAGCTGGAGGAGCAGGTGCCGGCTTCCAGCACAGAAAAGACGGATGCCGCCGCGCCCGGCGAAATAGATCGAGACGAAGACAAGGGCGAACAATCCAAGAAAGACGATGCGGATGAGGACACGTCCGGACGCGATGAAGATATCGTCCTGCGCGAGCTTGCAGTGCTGCCCGGGTCAACCATTGTCGGGCGCTCGGCCAGCGACCTGCGGCTGAGAACACGCTATGGGCTAAACCTGCTCGCCGTTTCGCGCGAAGGGCATCCGCCCCGGGCGCGGCTGCGCACGTTGGACCTCAGATCGGGCGACCTGCTACTGATGCAGGGGCCTGCCGAGACCATCACCGATTTCATCAACGATACGGGCTGCGTGCCGCTTGGCGAGCGCGAGTTGCGTATCCCTGATAAGCGCATGGCCATCATCGCGGGGGCGATCATGCTGGGCGCTGTCGGCATCGCCGCATTCGGCCTGTTGCCTGCTGCGGCGGCCTTCACGCTCGGGGTGATTGCCTCAATGCTGCTACGCACCGTGCCGCCCCGTCAGGTGTACACGGCCATCGATTGGCCGGTGATTGTCCTGCTGGCGGCCCTCATCCCGGTAGCTGGCGCAATGCAGGATACTGGCGCAGCCGATCTGCTCGCACGCTTCCTCGTGGAGACGATTGCGCGGGGCAATGCCGTTGCCGCACTGATTGTCGTGCTGATCGTAACCATGTGCCTGTCTGATGTCATGAACAACGCCGCCACAGCAGCCGTACTGTGCCCCATCGCCATCAGCATCGCCGCAGCTCTGGGTGTCAATGCGGACAGTTTCTTGATGGCCGTGGCCATCGGGGCCTCCTGCGCTTTTCTGACCCCTATAGGCCATCAGAACAATACGCTCATCCTGGGGCCGGGGGGCTTCAGCTTCGGCGACTATTGGAGGCTCGGCCTTCCGCTTGAAATAGTGGTGATTGCGGTCAGCGTACCGCTGCTCCTGGTTGTCTGGCCTCTTTAAGCCGGCGCTGGGCAGTGACCTGCCCAAGCGGGATGCGCCCAACCCTCCCTTGTGTTCCCCCATTGCCCCGCATAGGGTGCGCGCGCTTTTGCCGGACGCCTGCCCATGCCTGACACAATGACCCCTGACCTGCCCGTCACCCTGGCCGATATACAGGCCGCCGCGAGGGTTCTGGAGGGCAATATCGAGCGCACGGAGCTGGCCCATTCCAAGACGCTGTCGGCAATCACCGGCGCGGAAGTCTGGATCAAGCTGGAGAACCGCCAGTATACCGCCGCGTTCAAGGAGCGCGGGGCGCTTAACAAGCTGTCGAAACTCTCCGATGCTGAGAAGCGGGCCGGCGTCATCGCCGCCTCGGCCGGAAACCACGCCCAGGGTGTTGCCTATCACGCCCGCCGCCTTGGCATCCCGGCCACCATCGTCATGGCCGAGACCACCCCTTTCAACAAGGTTGAACATACCCGCGACCATGGCGCCCGCGTCGTCCTCGAAGGCCTGATGTTCGATGAGGCGAAGGATTACGCGCTGAGACTCGGCGAAAAAGAAGGCCTGACCTTCATCCACCCGTTTGATGATGCCGACATCATTGCCGGGCAGGGCACCATCGCACTGGAGATGCTGGCCGATAATCCGGGTCTCGATACCCTCGTCGTGCCCATCGGGGGCGGCGGGCTGATCAGCGGCATCGCGATCGCTGCCAAGGCGCTGAAGCCCGACATAAAGGTCATCGGGGTCGAGGCTGCGATGTATCCGTGCATGCACGCCTCCCTGCGCGGCAAGTCTCCCAAGATGGGCGGCGCCACCATCGCCGAAGGCATCGCGGTCAAGGAAGTCGGAGAGCTGACCCGGCGGATCTGCGAGCGGTTGCTGGATGACATCGTCCTTGTCGAGGAAGAGCATCTCGAGCGAGCGATCACCCTGTTTGTCGAGGTGGAAAAGACCATTGCCGAGGGTGCCGGCGCGGCCGGCCTGGCGGCGCTGCTGGCTCATCCTTCCCGCTTCTATGGCCGAAAGGTGGGCCTTGTGCTCTGTGGCGGCAATATTGATACGCGGCTGCTCGCCTCGGTGCTGACCCGGGCCCTCGTGCGCGAGAACCGCCTCGCCCGTATCCGCATCGTCGGGGATGACCGGCCGGGCCTGCTCGCCCTCGTCTCCAAGATCATCGGTGACAATGGCGCCAACATCATGGAAGTCGCCCACAACCGGATCGCGCTGGACGTGCCCGCCAAGGGCGCCGAGTTCGACATTCTGATGGAAACCCGCGACAGCCAGCACACGCAGGAAGTCATCGACGCGCTCGCCCAGGCCGGCTACCCGCCCCGCGCCATCTGATACGGTCTGCGACAGGTGACGCCGCCGCCAATTCCGCCTAGAGACGTCGGCGACTAGCACACCCTTTTGGGAGACCCTGCTCCATGCTCCGAGCCCTTGCCGCCGCTACCGCCTTCAGCCTCGCGCTGGCCGCCTGCAGCCCCGCACCAGCCAAAGATGCGGGAGACCCGTCCGCCATGACATCGCCCGTCGACGCCTACCTTCCCTGGAATCCGGATGCGCAGGGCGTCCAGACGCTCGAGTCGGGCATTCAATATGTTGTCGTGAAGGAGGGACCGAAGGACGGCCCGAAGCCGGCGCCTGCGGACCGGGTGCGCGTTCATTATGATGGCCGCCTGCCCACAGGGGAGAAGTTTGACTCCTCATTTGATCGGGGCAGCCCCAGTGAATTCCGCCTGAACCAGGTCATCCCCGGCTGGACCATGGGCCTCCAGGAGATGCGCGTCGGGGATGAATTCGTCTTCTTCATTCCGAACCGGTTTGCCTATGGCAATCAGGCCCGCGGCGAGGTGATCAAGCCCGGAGATGATCTCGTCTTCTTTGTCGCCCTGCTGGACATTGTTCAGCCGAAATCCGCCGATGCAGAGGCCTGGTCGAAATATTACCCCTGGAACAGCGAGCTGCCGGAGGTGTTCAAGACCGAGTCCGGCCTTGAATTCGTGAAACTCGCATCCGGCGATGCAGGCGGCCCCTCGCCCACAGGGGGACAGCTGGTTGTCGTGCATTATGAGGGGCGCCTCGCCGAGACCGGTGAGCTTTTCGACTCCTCTTACCAGCGCGGTGATCCTGAAGTCTTTCCGTCCAACGCACTGATCGCAGGCTGGGTCGAAGCGCTCGCCATGATGAAGCCCGGCGACCGTTGGATGGTGTATATCCCAGCCGACATCGCTTATGGCGAAAAAGGCACGCCGGGCGGACCGATACCACCGAACGCGCCCTTGCAGTTCGAAGTAGAGCTGCTCGAAATCCTGAACTGATCGACGCGGGACCCATGATGGTAAATGCAGACACACTCGCACGGCTGGCGCTTGCCGCCGGCCAGGAAATCATGCGGGTCTACAGCACCGATTTCGATGTGAGCCGCAAGGAGGACAATTCCCTCCTGACCGAGGCCGACGGCCTTGCCGAAACGATCATCCTCAAGGGACTGGCTGACGCTGAACCCGGCCTTCAGGTCATAGCCGAAGAATCTGTTGCCGATGGTCGCATTCCCGAACACGGCGCGAGATTCGCGCTCGTCGATCCTCTGGATGGCACCCGAGAGTTCGTCGCAAAGAATGGTGAGTTCACGGTCAATATCGCCATCATCGAGCATGGCCGGCCAGTCATGGGGGTCGTCTATGCGCCGGCTCTGCAGCGGATATTCGTCGCTGAGGGACCAGACCGCGCCTGGCAGGCCATGGCGCATCCGGGTGGCGCCGTTCCGGAAGCCCGTAAACCGCTGAAAATCCGGCGGGCCCCAAGGGAAGGACTGACCGTATTTGCATCGAAATCCCACAAAAGTCCGGCGACGGACGAGTGGTTGTCCCGTTACCCGGTGGCTGAACAGAAATCTGCCGGCTCCTCGCTGAAATTCTGCCTCGTTGCGGCCGGAGAGGCTGATCTTTATCCGCGCCTTGGCCGGACCATGGAATGGGATACGGCTGCCGGGCAGGCGGTCGCTGAAGCGGCCGGGGGGCGCGTGCTGACGCTGGACGGCGAACCCCTGCTCTATGGCAAGCGAGACCGCGGATATGATAATCCGGATTTTGTCGTCTATGGAGATGTGACGCCGCGCTGACGGCGCCCATTTGGGAGACTGGCATGGCTCGGCAGTATTTTGGTACGGACGGTATTCGCGGCCCCGTCAACCGTAAGCCGATGACCGCGGAAACCGCGCTGCGCCTCGCGATCGCGGCAGCCCGCACATTCGCCCCCGACGGCCAGCGCGAAGTTATGATCGGCCAGGACACGCGCCGGTCCTGCGCAATGATCGAGGCCGCCCTGATTGCCGGCTTCACCTCGATGGGCCTGACGCCGGTCCGTCTCGGCGTAGTGCCGACGCCCGCCGTAGCGATGATGGCCCGCGAGTCCGGCGCCGCGCTGGGCGTGATGATCTCCGCCAGCCACAACCCGTTCGAAGACAATGGCCTCAAACTTTTCAGCCCCGAGGGCGTCAAATTCAGCGACGCAGTAGAGGAGGCTCTGGAAACAGCGATGGCATCCGCCTTCGAAGGCGCCTATGCCGTCCCCGCAGCGATCACCCGGCCGCGCAGCCTGGCCGATGCAGGCGAGCGGTATGTCCGGCGCTGTACCGACACACTGACTGGCAAGCGCGACTTCACAGGCCTGAAGATCGTACTTGATTGTGCACACGGGGCCGGTTTCGAGACCGCGCCTGCCGCGCTGCGTGCGCTTGGCGCGGAACTCTTCGTAATCGGCGCTGCGCCGGACGGGGTGAACATCAATACCGGTTTCGGGTCGACAGCGCCCGGCGCACTGAAAGCCGCCATCCTCGAGACAGGCGCCGATATCGGTATTGCGCTCGACGGTGATGCCGACCGGCTGATCGTCGTTGATGAAACAGGCACTGTTGCAGACGGGGACCAGGTGATGGCGCTGATTGCCGGCGAAATGCATCGTACCGGGCGACTGAAAGGCGGCGGCATGGTCGCGACGGTCATGTCCAATATGGGGCTCGCCGAGTATCTGAAGACAGAAGATCTCACCCTTGCCCGGACCAAAGTCGGCGACAGATATGTCGGCGAACATATGCGGGCGCACGGTTTCAATCTTGGCGGCGAACAGTCCGGGCACATCATACTTTCAGACGTGTCGACGACCGGCGACGGTCTGTTGGCAGGGCTGCATGTATTGTCCGTACTCGCCGCGCGTGGCGGCAAGGCGTCGGAGATGCTACAGGTCTTCACCCCGGCACCCCAGAAGCTTGTTAACATACGCTACAATGGCGCGAACCCTCTCGAAAATGATAGGGTCAAGACCGCGCTGGCCGAAGCCGAAGCAATCCTTGGTGATCGTGGGCGGATGGTTGTTCGCAAGTCCGGAACAGAGGCGCTGATCCGCGTGATGGCGGAAGCCCTTGATGATGACCTGATGCAGAAGGCGCTCGACCATGCTGTCGCCGCCGTAGAATCAGCAGCAGACAGCCGCTGACACCCGTTGGCGCGGCGTCACCTGTTGCGCGCCGGGCGCGGCAGGTTATCCTCGGCGTCAATCATACCTGACATCCGGAGGATACCGCTATGGCTGAGGGTCAGACCCTGCCCCCGTTCCGCCCATTGCCGCAAAAGACCCCTGATGTGGAAGTGATCCGCAAGGGTGATGCCATCTATATCCGCGCGAAACAGGCGCCCGGCGAGCGGCCGAAAACCATCCCCCATTGCCTTGATGAACGCGCCGGCGAGCATCCGGACCGGGTTTTCATCAAGGAGCGTGATCCGAAGACGGATGAATGGGTCGAGGTCACCTATGGCGAGGCGAAACGGTTGACGGATTCCCTCGCCCAGGCCTTCCTCGATCTCGGCGCCGGCCCGGATGCGCCGGTGATGATCCTGTCTGGCAATTCCATCCGTGCAGCACTGATCATTCTGGCTGCGCAGAAAATCGGCGCGCCGGCTGCGCCGATCTCAGTACCCTACTCCACCATGTCGACCGATTTCGAGAAGCTGAAACACTGCTATCAGGCAGTCCGGCCGGCGGTCATCTTTGCCGAGCAGCTGACACCTTTCCAGAAAGGCATTGCCGCACTGAATGCGCAGGGGTGCACCATCGTCAGTGCCGACCCGGGTGGGGACAATTCCGTACACCGTTTCGATGATCTTGCCGCAACGCCGCCGACCCCGGCGGTCGCTGCCGCGATGGCAACGCTCAACGATGCAAGTATCGGCAAATACCTGTTCACCTCCGGCTCCACCGGCATGCCGAAGCCGGTCCCCCAGACCCAAGGGTCCATGTGTGCCATGATCGCCGGGCAGGAAGGCCTGCGCGACGATGCCCGTGATCCGGAGCACGACCCCGACGCGGTGGCCAATGTGCTCGACTGGCTGCCCTGGAATCATATCTCGGGCTCGAATGTGAATTTCAACGGCGCGCTCTGGAACGGAGCGACTTTCTGGATTGATGGCGGCAAGCCCACGCCCGCCCTCTTCCACGAAACGATCCGCAATATTCATGAGTGCAGCCCTTCGACCTTCGGCACGGCGCCGATTGCGCTGTCCATGCTGGCTGAAGCGATGGAGCAGGACGAAGCCCTGCTCAGGGCTTTCTTCAAGAACATGCGCTCGATCGGCTATGGCGGCGCGACGCTGTCTGATGATCTCTATGACCGACTGCAGGCCCTCGCCATCAAGGCGACCGGCCGGCGTATTCCGATCATCACCATGTATGGCGCAACCGAAACGCAGGGTATTACCGTCGTGCATTGGGAAGTCGAGCGTGTCGGCCTGGTTGGCCTTCCGCTGCCCGGCACCACGCTCAAGCTTGTTCCGAACGGCGAAAAGCTGGAAGTGCGCGTCAAGGGCCCCAGCGTGATGCCCGGCTATCACAATGACCCGAAGAAGAACGCCGAGGTCTTCGATGAGGAAGGCTATTACTGTCTCGGCGACGCCGTGAAGTTCGTCGACGAGAACGACCCCAACAAGGGCCTGATTTTCGATGGCCGGGTCGGGGAAGACTTCAAACTCTCCTCCGGCACCTGGGTCTCGGTCGGCACGCTCCGTCCGGACTTTGTCGCCGCCTGCTCCCCACTGATCTTCGACGCGGTTATCTGCGGCCAGGACAAGGACTTCGCTTCAGCCCTCGTCTGGCCCTCGCCGGTGGCGGCTGAACAATATGTCAAGGCCGCCGGCGACCCGGCGAGAGGGCTGGCCGCTCTGGCAGCTGATCTCGCCCGCAAAGCATCGGCGTTCAATTCGGGCGAACAGGGGTCGTCGCGGCGGATCAAGCGGCTCCTGATAATGACCGATCCGCCTAGCATCGATGCCGGCGAAATCACGGACAAGGGATACGTCAACCAGCGCCTGGTGATCTCGCGGCGCGCGGAGCTGGTGCAGGCGCTCTATGCCGATCCACCCGGCGCTGGGGTCTTGCAGCTTTAGACGCCCAAGAGTCCAGGCCCTTGCATCATCGTCACAGCGCCATCACATCGCCGGAATTACCCGGCAGAGGTGTCGGTCATGACGTTCGATGATGCTCTTCGACAGCTGAAGGAGAAGCTGCAGCCGCCGGATCTGCGGGTCCCCGTGGAGCATTTGCGGCGTCAGTTCTTCCGTATGGATTATGCCGGCGAGCCGGACTCGCCGGAATTGGCCGAGATACGTGCAATGACCGTCAGGGGTCCGCATGGGGCTCTCAAGGCGCGGCTGTATGTGCCGCTCGGGGCCGGCATCCCACCGGGTCCAGGCATCCTGTTCTTTCACGGCGGCGGCTTCGTTCTCGGAGACCTCGATACCCACGACATGATCTGCCGCCGCCTTGCAGAAGGCTCACGTTGCCGGGTACTGGCCATAGACTACCGCCTTGCGCCCGAGGCCTGCTTTCCCTGCGCACATGACGACGCGCTCGCGGCCTGGAACTGGCTTTACACTCACGCAGCGGATGTCGGGATGGACCCGAAACGCATTGCCGTTGCCGGCGACAGCGCCGGGGGCAACCTGGCTGCTTTCGTCTGCCAGCAGATGATCCGCAGCGCCGGGCCTAAACCGGCGTTCCAGTTGCTGCTCTATCCCCTGCTCCAGTTCGCCGACATCCGCAGCAAGAAGATGCCGCCGCAGGAGAGCGGACTATTCATTTCGGTCGGGCTGTTCGAGTTCTTTCGCAGCCATTACCTGCCGGACGCAGCGACGTATATGGACCCGAGAGTGTCGCCTCTGTTCGCGCCGCTTGAAGACCTGCGCGGCCTGCCGCCTGCGCATATCGTCGTTTGCGGATGGGATCCGCTACATGATGAAGGCATGGCCTATGCGGCCAAGCTGCGCAGCGTTGGCGTTTCAGCGACCGAGAAAGAATATGGCGGCATGGTCCACGGCTTCCTGAATTTGACGCATATTTCAGCCACGGCGCGCGCCGCCGCGCGCGACGCAGGCCATACCGTAGGGGAAGCTCTGGGTGCTATATAGCAACTCTGCAGGTGGGCCTTAGCGAACCATTCACAATCCGTGACCGGGGCGCAACATCTTGCAAATATAGGCAATACTGCAGCGCAGCATTTGTTCAAAAATTCCGCCAGGCCTCTAAGTTGCGTTTGGGAGCCAGACACCGCTGGCTCCACAAAAGTACCAGAGGAAACTCCCAGAAATGCAATTCAACAAGTTGATGCTGACGTCTGCCTCCGCAGCCGTTCTGCTTTTCGCCCCTGCGCACGCGCAGGAAGAAGCCCAACCCGAATCGAGCCGCGAATCGGCGATTGAGCGTGTGCTCGGCACCGTCACGGTCACGGCCACCAAGAAGGCCGACGTCGAGGACGTGCAGACCGTTCCGGTTGCGATGACCGCCTACAATGCCGATACGCTCGATGCGCTCAACGTCACGACGCTCGAAAGCCTCAGCTATTCCGCGCCGAACGTTTCACTGGATGACGTTGGCACCGCGCGCGGCACGGCAAACTTCGCCATCCGCGGCCTGGGCGTGAACTCGTCCATTCCCTCCATTGACCCCGCCGTCGGCGTTTTCATCGACGGCGTCTATCTCGGCGTCAATAACGGGGTAGTCGTCGACATGTTCGACCTCGACAGCGTCGAGGTCCTGCGCGGGCCGCAAGGCCTGCTCTTCGGCCGCAACACCACTGGCGGCGCGATTGTCGTCAACACCGCAAACCCGACCGACGAGTTTTCCTTCAAGGCCCGCACCAGCATTGACGGCCCTGTCGATTCCGGCCGCGGCGGCGCAAACACGAACGTGCAGGCGATCGTGTCCGGCCCGATCATCGAGAACGTCCTGAACGGCAAGCTCGGCGTCTCCTGGAACTATGACGACGGCTACTTCAAGAATCTGTACGATGGTCAGAACCATGGCCAGCTCCGCTCGCTGACCTATCGCGGCGCGCTGGAGTTCATGCCGACCGATACGCTGACTTTCCTCGGCAAGCTGGAATACACCGACTCCCGTTCCGATGGCCCTACGGGCAAGAACCACGCCATTTTTGACCGGGATAATTTCGATTTCTCAATCAACAATCCGGGGTTTGGCGAGGCTGAAACCATCCAGGGCTCCCTGCGGACCGACCTGGATGTCGGTTTCGGCAATGGCGTGATCACGAACATCTTCGGTTATCGCAAATATGACTCCACCTCGAGCGGAGACATTGATGCGTCCCCGCTGACGCTGTTCCACTCCAACGCAGAATTTGTGCAGGAACAGTATTCCAATGAGCTGCGCTATGCCGGCTCTTTCGAAAAATTCGACCTGACCACCGGTCTCTACTATTTCGAGCAGTCGCTCGACTATACCGAGATCCGCAACCTGCCGACGACCCGTCCGCCGACGCTTCCAGCAACCATCCCATGGGGCTTCTATGGCGGTGGCAAGGTGGACCACACCGTCTGGGGCGCTTTCGCAAACGTAGACTATTCGCTCACGGATAATCTTATCCTGAATCTGGGTGCACGTTACTCCGTCGAAGAGAAAGACGCAGACGTCGTCTACATCCGTCCGCGTTTCCCGTGCAGCGTGGTTCAGGGCACCTGTTCGCCCGACGGCTTCAACGCGCTGATCGGCCTCATCACTGGCGGTGTACAAGAGCCGAACGGTTTCAGCGATGCCAATGAGTGGAAGAACTGGACCCCGAAAGTCGGCCTGCAATATTTCTGGGGCGACAACACCCAAGTCTACGGCCACTACACGAAAGGCTTCCGTTCGGGCGGATATAACTTCCGCATCACGGACCTGCCGATCTTCAACGACTTTGTGGCCCAGACCGGCAGCCTCGGTTTCGATGAAGAAGAAGTCGACTCATATGAAATCGGCTTCAAGACGCAGACCGCCGACGGCGTCTTCCAACTGAATGGCGCCACCTTCGTCACGAAGGTGAAGGACATGCAGCGCGAAGTGAACACTGCCGGCCCGGCCGGCGTGGTCCAGAACATCATCAACACTGCCGACGCCACGATCTTCGGTGTCGAATTTGACGGCCGCGTTGTCCTCACCGAATCGCTGCTCGGCTCGTTCAATATCGGCTATATGGATGCGAGCTATGACGATGTGTTCTTCGACCTGAACCTCGATGGCGTTGTCGATGGCCGTGACCGCGCCCTCGATCTGCCGCGCGTTCCGCCGGTCACGCTCGGCGTCGGCCTGATCCATGACTGGAACCTGGGTTCGGGCGGGGCGATTGTCAGCCGCGTCAGCTTCCAGCACCGCGACAAGATTGCGTATACGGACAGCAATTTTGGGTGGATCCAGTCGGCCAAAATGGTCGATGCGAATATCACCTGGGAGACGCCGGTTGAGGGCCTTTCCGCCTCGCTCTACGGCAAGAACCTGCTGGACGAAGTGCAGCTCGGCAACGACACGCAGCTGCCCTTCCCCGGCCCGAACTCGACCGGTGTAAACCTGCCTTATCAGCCCTTCCCGGCTGCCGGCACGTTCTCGCCGCTCAAGAAAGGCCGCCTGCTCGGGCTCGAGCTCACCTACGTGTACTGATCCGCACGGATAGGCAAACCATGAGAAGGGCGGCCCCCAGGGCCGCCCTTTTTTTGGTGCCCGCGCCGCCCAGCCATAAAAAAACGGCCCCCGTTTCCGGGGGCCGTCTCGATTGTGATGCTCCGGCC
>CAYQRX010000010.1:0-26555 GCA_964419865.1 uncultured Hyphomonas sp.
AGCCTGTGGCCGGCCCGCGCCGGGCGCGCGTCTCGGTAACGCGCAATCCGGACGGCGGGCGCACCGTATTCATCCTGCTCGACGCAGCTGCGGCGCCTGCCGGGCCCGAACTCGAGCGTATTCTGCCCGCCGCAGCCGGCCTGCAGCTTGAGCGCGCCGACCGGCTGATCATCGAGCAGGCGGTCTTTGCCCGCGGCCTGCCCGGCCGGCCCGATTCGGCGGCCTGGATGGAACTTGGCGGGCTCGGCCTGATTTCCCTGATCGCGGCGGGTATCGCACTGATGAGCCTGCGGCTCGAGGCGGTGCAACCCCGCCCGAATGAGGCGGCCGGCGCTGTGCCCGCAGAGCCGCGGTCTGAGCCTTCGCGACCGGTGCGCGTTGTTCCCGTCGCCATGGCGGCGCCGGAAGCAGGCGATGTGGCCCGGCGCGATCCGGCCCGCGCGGCAGCGGTCCTGCGTAAATGGATGGCGGACCGGGAGGAGGTCTCGTGAGCCTGCCGGCGCCCATCCCTCGCCGCGGCGAAAGTGGCCTGGCGCGTGCTGCCCGGCTGATGCGGGCGCTTGGTCCGGAAGCCGCCGGCATCTGGGCTGAACTCTCACCGGCCGAAGTGCGCTCGCTGACGATTGCGATGGACGAAGTCGGCGACGATGCGGCTGCCGAGGCTGAAGCGGCGCGCCTGTTCGCCGAGGCCGCGCGCCGGTTTGATCAGGCATCCGGGCCCTTGGTGGGCCAGCGGCCAAAAGGCCGGGACGTCTGGTCGGCGCTCGCCGCCCTGCCGGCCGATACATTGACCGGCCTGGTGCGCACCGAGCGTGCAGCGATTGTCGCACTCGTCCTGTCGCGGCTGCCTGAAGAGACATCGGCGCGTATCCTGCGGGCCCTGCCGCCGTCGCTGGCAGTGGAGACCATGCAACGGTTGCTGCATTTGGGGCATCCGAACCCGGCGGCGCTGAAATGCGTCGAGGATTATTTCGCCGGGCGGCTGCCCGTGCTGGCCGCAAGCACAGGCCGGGGCGGGCACGAGCGCGTTGCGCGCATTTTCGACCGGCTCGATTCGCGCGCCGAGTCGGTCTTCCTGGCCGCACTTGAAGGCGCTGAGCCAGGCGCCGGGAAGAAAGTCCGTTCCCTGATGTTCACTTTCGATGATCTCGCCGGGCTCGACGCCGCCGGCATTCAGACGCTGCTTTCGTCTACCGACCGGCGAAGCCTGACCATGGCCCTCAAAGGTGCGCGCGAGGCCACCGCTGCCGCCTTCTTCGCGAACATGACCCAGCGTGCCGGTGAGATGCTCCGCGAGGAAATTTCAGGCCTGGGGCCACTGCGCCGCAGCGAGGTGGAGGGTGCGCGGCAGGAGATTGTCGATCTCGCCCGCCAGCTGATCCAGAGCGGAGACATCCGCGCAGGCGCGGCCCGGAATGCCGTCGAGGATGAACTGATCGAATGACAGACGCTGCCCGCCTGCTGGAGCCGTTTGACTTCCGTGCCGACTTCTCACCCCGGGAGGCCAGCGCCGGCGAGGTGCGCCTGACGCCGGAAGAAGTGATCGCGCTGATCGGCAAAGTCCGTGCCGATACGTTCGCCGAAGCCGACCGCCGCCAGTCTGAGGACACGCTCGAACGCCTGGAAAGTGCTGCGGCAGACCTGCGCAGCGCGCTGGGGCAGGTGGTAGAGCTCATGTCGCTGATCGAGGCGGCGGGCTATGACATGCCGGTAGAGGACCGGATGGCGGGGGCGCTCCGGATGGCCGCCGCACGCCTGATTGACGGGCAGGGCGAGCTGTTCACGGCCAGCGGTGATCTCAGCGCGAAACTGGACAAGCCCCCCTCCGCTGGGCCAGGGAGGGATGGATGACCGAGCCGAAGAACCCGCCGCTTGAGAAGATGCTGATGGATGTGCCCGTGCGCGTCGATGTCGTGCTCGGCGAGGCGCGGATTCCGATGGAGGAACTGCTCGCGCTGTCACCGGGCGAAGTGGTCGCGCTGGAGCGCCAGACCAACGAGCCTGTGGATATCTATGTCTCCGGCAGGCTCGTGGCGCGGGGCAAGCTGGTCGTCTCCGATGGCCAGCTGGGTGTGACCCTTTCCGAGATCATCGATTCCCGGCCTGAGGCGGCCTAGGAATTAGTTGCATCTGGAACTAATTGTGATCCGGGCGTATAGTGCGCTTATGGACACAGCCTTTGCCAAGAATCGCTATCACGATGCCCCGCGCGCGGCCGATTACACGATCGACCAGGCTTGGGAGACCTATTCGGACGCCGAACATGATCGCTGGGACCGCCTGTTCCGTCGCCAGAAGGAGGTGACGAGAGGCCGGGCCTGCCGCGCCGCGCTGGACGCGATGGCTGAGCTTGAGCTTTCGCCTTCGGGCATCCCGCATATGGGGCGGTTGTCGGACCGGCTGGAGAAAATCACCGGTTGGCGTGTCGTGCCGGTGGCCGAGCTTGTGCCGGACGACATCTTCTTCGATCACCTCGCCAATCGCCGCTTTCCTGCCGGCGCCTTCATCCGCCCGGAGGAAGAGTTCGACTATCTTCAGGAGCCGGACATCTTCCATGACATTTTCGGCCATGTGCCGATGCTGGCGAACCCGGTTTTCGCTGACTTCATGGAGGCCTATGGCAAGGGCGGCCAGCGCGCGATGCGCCTTGGCCAATTGCACAATCTGGCGCGGCTCTACTGGTATACAGTCGAATTCGGCCTGATCCGCGAGGACGACGGCCTGCGCATCTATGGCGCGGGCATCCTGTCGAGCCCGCAAGAAACGGTTTTCGCGCTGGAAGATGCGAGCCCCAACCGCATCGGTTTCGATCTGAAACGCCTTATGCGGACGAAATACATCATCGATGATTTCCAGCAGACCTATTTCGTCATCCCGAGCTTCGAGGCGCTGCTGGACACCTGCTATCAAGATTTCGGCGATGTCTACGCCCAGGTGAAGGGCCTGCCGGATTATGAGGCGCATGAAGTGGCGCCGGACGATGAGGTCATCACGCGCGGGACGCTCGACTATTTCCGCAAGGGTGGGCGTAAGGGGCGGTAGGTTCCCCTTTCGCCCTTCAGGGGCTAATCCCCCTCTTTCTTTGCAGCCTGCTTCGGATCGTGCTTCGGCGCGGGCGCAAGGCGCATGACTTCGGTCTGGAAACGTTCATCCTCGCCGGCGAGCAGGAAGGGCAGGGCCTTGCAGATCGCGTCGCACAGCGGCACGAACCAGTCGAGATCGGCCTTGTGGAAATCCGACAGGACGTGCGGCATCACCATCGCCTTGTCGCCGGGATGGCCGACGCCGATCCGTACACGGCGGAAAGTTTCGCCGAGATGTTCCATCATCGAGCGCGCGCCGTTATTGCCCGAATGGCCGCCGCCGCGCTTCACGCGCAGGCGCCCCGGCGCCAGGTCGATCTCGTCATAGAACAGCGTCAGCGCCTCGGGCGTCAGCTTGTAGAAATTCAGCGCCTTCGCGGCGGCGAGGCCGGAGCGGTTGTAGAAGGTCTGCGGCTTCATCAGCAGCACCTTCTGGCGGCCCGAGGCGGTTTCGACACTACCTTCTGAAATTTCGGAATCGAACTTCGTCCGCCACGGCCCGAAGCCATGGGCGGCATGGATGCGGTCCATAAGCATGAATCCGGCATTGTGCCGGTTCTTCGCATACTTCGTGCCGGGATTGCCCTGGCCGCAAAGGATCAGCATGGCGGGTCGCTCCTGAAGGCTGGGCCGGAATCAAAGAGGCCGCCAGCTTTTGACTGGCGGCCCCTGAAAAGTCCAGAAAGGGATCAGTCTTTCTTCGGTGCGGCCGCCTTGGTGGCGGGCACTTCATCGGCCGGCGCCTCGGCTTCCGTGTCTGCGGCCTCGACCTTGCCGCCGCGGCCGGCGATGGTCGCGATGGTGAAGTCACGGTCGCCGATCACCGGGGTTGCATCTTTCGGCAGCGCGATGTTCGAAATCTTGACGTTGTCGCCGATTTCCAGCTTCGAGACATCGGCTTCCAGCGCTTCCGGGATCTGGCCGGCGGGCACGTTGAGTTCGACCGAGTGACGCACGACGTTGAGCGTGCCGCCCTTCTTGAGGCCGGGCGAGACCTCGGCGCCCTTGAAGTGCACCGGCACCTCGACCTTGATGACCTGGTCGGGCTTCACGCGGAACAGGTCGACATGCATCGGCTGGTCGGTGACCGGGTGCATCTGGATGCCCTGCGGGATCACCAGCTGGCGCTCGCCCTTATGGACGAGGGTGGCGGTGGAGTTCAGGAACTGTCCCGTCTCGATCGCCTTGATCACTTCGTTTTTCTTGAGGCTGATGGCCACCGGATCAATGCCGCCGCCATAGAGGACGCCGGGCACGAAACCGTTCTTGCGGGCTTCACGGGCGCCGCCGGTGCCGGTGCGCTCGCGCACTTCGACATTGAATACGATCTGAGTTTTGGACATTTGCTTTCCTTTCGCCCTGGACCGTGCCTTTCCCTGGCGGAAGGTCGGAACCTGACACGCACGGCCTCGCGCCGCCGTTTCTGAAGGTCGGGCGTATAGGGGAAAGGTCAACGCCTGACAAGTCATGCCCGCAGGCGTGCCAGCGCTCTGCCGATTTCAGTCCTCGATGTGCGGGTCCGGCACCGGCACAATAAAACGCCCGCCCCATTCGCCGATGTTGCTCAGCTGCTGCTTGATCTCGTCCTTCAGGTTCCAGGGCAGGATCAGCACATAGTCCGGCTTCCGGGTCATGATCGCGTCCGGGGGAAAAATCCTGAGATGCGTGCCGGGCAGCAGCCGGTTCTGCTTGGACGGCGCCCGGTCTACCGTAAATTCGATCATCTCCTCGCCGATACCGCAGAAGTTGAGCAATGTGTTGCCCTTGGCGGGCGCGCCATATGCGACAATGGATTTGCCCTGTGCCCTGAGGGTCCGGACCAGTTCATTCAGCGAACTTCGCCGTGCTTCCACTGCCTCCCGCCAGTCCTCATAGACCGCATCCGTGTCGAGTCCGAAGGCGCATTCCGAGGCGAGGACCTGTTCGACATTGGCGGTCTCCGCGTGCGCAGCGCTGGCGTGGCAGACATAGAACCGGATGGAGCCGCCATGCGTCGGCAGGAGGTCCACATCGAAGACCCGCAGCCCATGTGTCCGGAACACGTTTTTCGCCGCCAGCAGGGAATAGTAGGAGAAGTGCTCGTGATAGATGGTGTCGAACTCGTATTCCTTCATCATCGACAGCAGATGCTGGACTTCGAAGGTGGCCACACCCTCTGGCGCCAGCAGGTCGGCGACCCCGCTGACGAAGTCGTTGAGGTCCGGAACGTGAGCCAGGACATTGTTCGCTGTGATCAGGTCTGCCGACCAACCTTCGGCCTTCAGGTCGGCAGCGGCTTTGCGTCCGAAGAAGCGGACGCGCGTGTCGATACCCTTTTCAAGGGCGGCCGCAGCCACCGATTCGCAGGGTTCCACGCCGATGCAGGGAATGCCGGCCGCTTGGCTGAACTGCAGCAGGTAGCCGTCATTGCTGGCGATTTCGACATGCCGCGACCCTGGCCCGATGCCGAAACGCCCCTTCATAGCTTCGACATAATTGCGGGCATGCTCAACCCAGCTGGGCGACGTGGATGAGAAATAGGCATAGTCGGACCGGAACAGCCTGTCGGCGGCAACGTGATCTTCGGTCTGGGCCAGCCGGCAGTGCGAGCAGACATGAACGACCAGAGGAAAGCGGGCTTCCTGTGAAAAGTCTGCGTCCAGGGGCAGATAGTCATTGGCGATCGGCATGCTGCCGAGGTCGGCCATGACAATTGTCATCGGCTGCCGGCAATTACGACAGGATGGCGCGCCAGGATATTCCGTGGAGGTTGCATCCCCTGACATCAACGATCCTCCCGCAGCGCCACACAATGCAATGTCCCGGAACTGAAGCAATCTTCACGCCGGCAAAGCAACAAGGGAAATTACGGAGCCCCCAAACATTTTGCTGCCGCAGCCTCGCCGCTGATGAACGACTGATCTGTCCAGATATAGGCCCAGTCCCCGTAGCGGCCGCAGTAGCGGATACCGAGATCGTCAAGGAATCCGTGGACCGTTGCGAGCGATTTGGGCCGGTCATGGTCGAAAATGACATTCGCCCATGGCGCGAATATTGTGCTGGTGTGATTGACCTCCGACCGGTCCTGGACGAGGCCGCACTGGATCAGACCCTCGATGACCGGTTCGATCCAGTCTTCAGGCTTTCCGGTTAATGGGCGCCACTTCTCGGAAAAATACACTTCGGCCTGAATCGAGCTGCAGCCTTCAGGCACGAGGCTGCGGGCGAAGTTTGACGGAAAGCTCAGCCGGGCAAAGGCGATGTCGTCGTCATAGAAATAGGTCCAGTTCGCCTGCGACACGAAAGGTCGTTTCAGGCCGACATTGACCAGCACCACCTGCGAGCAGGAAAGCAGGCTGGCGGCCTCGACAACATCGCGCGGCGCGCCCTTGATCATCTTCAGCAGGCGCGGGAGCGGCACGGAGGAGACCAACTGGGCGTAATCGCGCTGTTCACCATTGGAGAAGGCCAGGGTCCTGTTTCGGGGGTCGATTTCAACCACCTCGAACCCGGTTTTCAGATCCGCCATGGGCACAAACTTGTCGAGATAGGCCACGAAGCCCCGCTCGCTCGGATACCGGAACTTGTCCACATAATGGACGTCCGGCGTGTTTGGCGTCAGCGCCCCGCGAAGCACTTCCTCGATGGCGGGCTGATAGAGACGGGGGCCGAGCCAGTCGGTCGTCAGGTTCTTCGCCTCGGTCGTGTGGTACTTCTTCGTGTATTCCATCGGGAAGGTCCGGGCGAAGGTTGGCCCGAAGGACGCATACAGCCAGTCCTCATAGTGGCGGATGTCGCCATAGTCGTTGTGCTGTGCGTGGATGAAGTCGCGGATGCAATCGACGATCAGGTCTTCCGCCAGGCCGTGCAGGTTCACCTGTGCCGGATGCTTGATCCAGTGGCCCTTCCAGTAATTGTTCACATAGGCTGTCAGACGCTCATACTTCTGGTTTACGCTCTCGGCGAACAGGTTCTGAATGTGCGCTATGTCGGTGAAGGAGATGTGGGGCCCTTCGTCGAAGGTATAGCCATCATCGTAATAATGGGTCGATGTGTGGCCGCCATGGGTGGCGCGCGCTTCATAGATGGTGCCGCGCTGGCCGGCCTGATTGAGGGCATAGGCAGCTCCGAAGCCTGCCATGCCGGAGCCGATAATCGCCACACCCTTGTTTTCCATATAGTGCCCCCGCCGGTCATTCAGATCGCGCGAATAGCTGATCGGAATCGCTGACACAAGCAATCCGCAATGGCCCGCAGGGCCGTTACAGCTTGTAGACCTTTCGTGCTGTCCCGCTGAACATCGCTTCCTGCGCCGCCTCGGGATAATCTGCCGCGATCTTCTTCAGCCCGTTCCAGAGTGTGCGATAGCTGATCGAGAGGCGGTCTACGGGGAAGTTGCTCTCGAACATGCAGCGCTCCGGCCCGAAGACATCAATCGCATGATGATACCACTTCGCCTGTGCCTCGACGAACTCGTCTGACGACGGAGGCTTGTCGCGTGTGTTCCAGCCATAGCCATTATCCGGCATCGCCATGCCGCCGAGTTTGGCATGGACATTCGGGCAGGCGGCCACCTCGGCGATGTCGTCCTTCCACTGCTCGTAAATCTCGTTCCGCTTGCCTTCATAAGGCCCGACGCCGAGCGGCGTTCCGAAATGGTCCAGGATCATGATTGTGGCGGGCACGGCGCGGGCGAGTGCGGCGAAGTCGCGGATCTGGTGGTGATAATTCCAGGTGTCATAGGTCAGCCCCCGCTCGCCGAGCCGGGCAACGCCGCGCCGGAAGTCAGGATCGCTGTAGAGACCCTCCGGCGCGCGGCCGGGAATGGTCAGCGCCTCGGGATGGGCGTCGCGCGCCCCGGCATGGCGGATGCCGCGGAACCGGCCCTTTGCGGCGGCTTCATGTGCGTCAAGGATGGTGTCGAAGTCAGGACGGCGCAGGTCCGCATGGGCAATGATGCCGGCAATCTGCGCCTTCTCCGGCGAGGCGGCGGCGCGCTCGGCGGCGGCGGCGACAAATTCGGTCTCCCCGACGCAGCGCAGATGCTCCGGCCCATCCGTCCGGTAGGCCGCGCCGCATTCCATGAACACCGTCTGGGCCACATTGTGCCCGTCCTGCGTGTCGGACCACAGTTCTTCAAGATCGTAGGACAGATGCGGCTTCGGCCAGAGATGATGGTGCGGATCGACGATCTCGCGGCCCGGATCGATGACGTCTTCCTGCCGCTGGTTCAGCCACTCGGTATTGTTGAACATGCGCTGTCCCTCCCATGGGCGTACCGCTTTCGCGCGGCTTATCCGGATCAGTTCATGTCAATTACGGCGCATCCGCAAGGGCGCTCGGGCTTTCCCCTGCGTCGGTCCCGGAAAGCTTCGCTTGTGCGCATCGCGAGAGCTGTCCTAGGTTGTCATCAGCGGAACACCGCGGGAGCCAGTAAGGCCGGGGAGAACAGCATATGTCCGAAAACCAGTCAGGAGACGCGCCGGAAATCGACGGCAAGGGCTATTGGCGAGAGGTCATCCGTCTGACGCTGTCGCTGCTTGCGGTGTGGTTCGCCGTATCTTTCGGCGCGGGCATCCTGTTCCGTGAGGCACTGGACGCGGTCAGCCTCGGCGGCGCGCCGCTCGGCTTCTGGTTTGCGCAGAACGGCTCGATCTATGTCTTCGTCGCGCTGATCTTCTACTACTGCTTCGCCATGAACCGCATCGAGCGCAAATACCGGATCGAAGGCTGAGGGGCATTCATGGACTGGACCATTTTCTGGGTCGGGCTGACCTTTGCCATCTATATCGGCATCGCCATCTGGGCCCGCGCCGGCTCCACCAATGACTTCTATGTCGCCGGCCACGGCGTCCACCCGGTCGTCAACGGCATGGCAACGGCCGCCGACTGGATGAGCGCGGCGTCCTTCCTGTCGATGGCGGGGCTGATCGCCATTCTCGGCTATGGCGGCTCGGTCTACCTGATGGGCTGGACCGGGGGCTATGTGCTGCTCGCGCTCCTGCTGGCCCCGTTCCTGCGCGAGTTCGGCAAGTTCACCGTGCCGGATTTCGTCGGCGACCGGTACTATTCCAGCACCGCCCGCCTCGTCGCAGTGATCTGCGCGCTGTTTGTTTCCTTTACCTATATCGCCGGGCAGATGTCCGGTGTCGGCATTGCCTTCTCGCGCTTCCTAGGCGTCGAGTTCAACACCGGCATCTTCATCGGCATGGGCATCGTCTTCGTCTATGCCGTGCTCGGCGGGATGAAGGGCGTCACCTACACCCAGGTCGCGCAATATGTCGTGCTGATCTTTGCCTATACGGTCCCGGCCGTTTTCATCTCGCTGATGCTCACCGGCAATCCCATCCCCCAACTCGGCTTCCTCTCGAATGTGAAGGGCGAGGATGTGTCGATGCTGCAGAAGCTGTCCGACACGCTGACGGGGCTCGGCTTTGCCGAGTACACCGTGACCAACAAGACCGTGTTCGATGTGTTCTGCATCACGGCCGCGCTGATGTTCGGCACCGCCGGCCTGCCGCATGTCATCATCCGCTTCTTCACCGTGCCGCGCCCCTCCGATGCGCGCCTCTCGGCCGGCTGGGCGCTCGTCTTCATTGCGGCCCTCTACACCGTTGCCCCGGCGGTGGGAGCTTTCTCGCGCCTCAATGTGATCGAGACGGTGAACGAGACAGTTTATGTGCCGCCCGGCGAAGATTATGCAGAAACCGCCGCCGCCCTCGAAGCCGAAGGCCTGACCCCGTCGCCCGCCTGGTTCGCCCGCTGGGAAGTCACCACGCTGGTCAGCTTCAATGACCTGAACGGCGACGGGATCATGCAGATCCGCGGACCGAACGCGCCGGACGGCATCGCCAATGAAGTCACCATCAACAATGATATCGCCGTTCTTGCCAATCCTGAGATTGCGCAGCTTCCGGACTGGGTCATCGGCCTGGTGGTGGCGGGGGGCGTTGCCGCTGCCCTTTCCACGGCCGCGGGCCTCCTGATGGTCATTTCCTCGGCGATCAGCCATGACCTCTGCCGGCGCACGCTGTTCCGATCGATGTCCGATAAGGACGAGCTGCGCGTTGCCCGCGTCGCCGCCGCCGGCGCCGTCATCGCGGCAGGCTTCATGGGGATATACTCCTCTCAACTGGCCTTCGTGGCACAGGTGGTCGCTTTCGCATTCGGCCTTGCGGCCGCCTCGCTGTTCCCGGTGATCCTGCTCGGCATCTTCTGGAAACGGATGAACCGGGAAGGCGCCATCGCCTCGATGCTCACCGGCCTCATCCCTACCTTCGCCTATATCTGGCACTTCAAGCTCGGCGCCGGAAAGGATGCCGGGGCGGACCAGTGGTTCCTCGGCGTCTCGCCTGAAGGCATCGGTTTCCTCTTCATGCTGGTCGCGCTGGCGGCCGGTGTTGTTGTCTCGCTGGCGACGAAGCCGCCGCCGCAGGACATCCAGGACCTTGTCGAAGATATCCGCGTGCCCGGCCAGCGCCGGTCGCATGGGATTGCCGATGCGGGCATGGCGCCGGTAGAGTAGGGTGAGCCACAAACAATCCTGCCCATACGGAAGCCTCAAGCCGATCTCATGACCGACACGTCGAAAACCTATCCCGTTCCTGAAGCCTTCGCGAAGGCGGCCAATCTCATGCCCGAAGCCTACCGGGAAATGTATGCCGCCTCGATTGCCGATCCCGTCACCTTCTGGGGCGAGCAGGGCAAGCGCCTCGACTGGATCAAACCCTATACGGTCGTGAAGGATGTTTCCTGGGAAACCGGCGATCTGCATGTGCGCTGGTATGCCGACGGGGTTCTGAACGTCACCGCGAACTGTATCGACCGTCATCTTGAAACGCGCGGCGACAAGGCCGCCTTCATCTGGGAGGGCGACACGCCCGGCGAGAACCACACGGTTACCTACCGCGAGCTTCACGCCGCCGTCTGCAAGTTCGCGAACGTCCTGAAGAAGCTCGGCGTGAAGAAGGGCGACCGGGTCACGATCTACATGCCGATGATCCTCGAAGCGGCCTATGCCATGCTGGCCTGCGCGCGGATCGGTGCGATCCACTCTGTTGTCTTTGGCGGCTTCTCGCCGGAAGCGCTGGCCGGGCGTATCGTCGATTGCGGATCGAGCGTGGTTATTACGGCGGATGAAGGTGTTCGCGGCGGGCGCAACGTGCCGCTCAAGGTTAATGCCGACAAGGCTGCCGCCATCGCCGGCGATGTCGTCACCAGCATGCTCGTCGTCAAACGCACCGGCGCGGACGTGTCCATGACCGAAGGGCGCGACCACTGGCTGCATGATATTGCCGCCGATGTCTCCGCCGACTGCCCGCCCGAGCCGATGAACGCCGAAGACCCGTTGTTCATTCTGTATACGTCCGGCTCCACGGGAAAACCGAAAGGTGTCTTGCACACCACTGGCGGCTATCTCCTTTGGGCATCGATGACGCATCAATACGTCTTCGATTTGAAAGAAGATGATGTTTTCTGGTGTTCGGCCGATGTCGGCTGGGTGACGGGCCACACCTATATCGTCTATGGCCCGCTGGCCAACGGCGCGACCAGCGTGATGTTCGAGGGTGTGCCGACATATCCGGACGCCAGCCGCTTCTGGCAGGTCTGCGACCAGCACAAGGTGACGATCTTCTATACCGCTCCGACCGCCATTCGCGCGTTGATGCGCGAAGGCGAAGATCCGGTCAGGAAAACCTCGCGCCAGTCCATCCGGCTGCTCGGCACCGTGGGCGAGCCGATCAATCCGGAAGCCTGGGAGTGGTATTTCCATGTCGTCGGCGAGGCGCGTTGCCCGATTGTCGATACCTGGTGGCAGACCGAAACTGGCGGCACGCTGATCGTCCCGCTGCCTGGCACCACAGACATGAAACCAGGCGCCGGATCGCATCCCTTCTTCGGCATCAAGCCGATCCTCGTGGATGCCGAGGGCAACGAGCTTCAGGGCGCGGCTGACGGCAATCTCCTCATCACCGACAGCTGGCCAGGGCAGATGCGCACCGTATACGGAGACCACCAGCGCTTCATCGACACTTATTTCACCGCCTATCCCGGCAAGTATTTCACCGGCGATGGCTGCCGGCGCGACGAAGACGGCTTCTACTGGATCACCGGCCGGGTTGATGATGTTATCAACGTCTCCGGTCACCGGATGGGAACGGCGGAAGTCGAAAGCGCGCTCGTCAGCCATGACGCCGTGGCCGAAGCGGCTGTGGTCGGTTATCCCCACGACATCAAGGGGCAGGGCATCTATGCCTATGTTACCCTCCGCCAGGGCGTCGAGGCTGACGACGCCTTGCGCAAAAATCTCGTCGCCCATGTGCGCGAGGAAATCGGCCCGATCGCGTCGCCGGACCTCATCCAGTTTGCGCCCGGTCTTCCGAAAACCCGCTCCGGCAAGATCATGCGCCGTATCCTGAGGAAAATCGCCGAGAACGAGTTCTCCAATCTCGGTGATACGTCCACGCTCGCGGAGCCGGAAGTGGTCAAGGATCTGATCGACAACCGCCAGAACCGGTAAATCCCGGCTTCGCCATCAAGCCTTTATTATCCCTGTCATGGGCATAAGCTTGAGGCTTCAGTTCTTGCGCCGGGAGTGACATGGCTGCGCCAAAGGTTTCCGTTGTCATGCCTGCCTACAAGGCTGCCGGCTTTATCGCTGCGGCCGTTGCGAGTGTGCGCGCCCAGACGCTCCAGGACTGGGAGCTGATTGTCGTCGATGACTGTTCTCCGGATGACACGGCCGCCGCCGTGGAAGCGGCTGGGGAAGGCGACCGGCGCATCCGGGTCGTCCGTGCGGCGCAGAATGGCGGCGTCGCGCGCGCCCGCAATCTCGGCAATGAGCATGCCTCTGGCGACTGGATCGCTGTAATGGACTCCGATGATGCGATGGAGCCGCGACGCCTCGAAACGCTCATTGCGGCCGCCGAAGCGAAGGGCCTCGACATCATTGCGGATGACATGATGCTGGTCCCCTTCGGCGATGCCGAAGCGAAGGGGCAGCCCTATCTCGGCTTCACGGCGCCGCTGACGGTCAGCCTTGCCAGCTGGCTGGGTGGCAACAGGCCACATCTGAAGACTCCGATCCTTGGGTTTCTGAAACCAATCTTCCGTAGAGAGATGATCCTGCGAGCAGGCGTGCAATACCTGCCGGACCTGAAAGTGGCCGAGGATTGCTGGTTCGTCGCAGATCTTCTGGCAGAGGGCGCGCGCTTTGAGGTCCATCCCGAAGCGTTCTATCGCTACGCTGTCCGCCCGGCCTCGCTTTCGCGTACGCGCGGCGGGCAGAATGTGTTCTCCATGCAGCGGCCCGTCTATGAACCGTTCCGGGCCCGCCATGCCGGAAAACTGACAACGGAAGACCTTGACGCGCTTGACCGGCATGAGGGGCGCCTGCGCGATGCGGAGGCCTATGAGGCCTTCATCATCGCAGGCCGCTCCGGCAATATCCTCGGCGCTGCCGGCGCGCTGGCTGGGCGGCCTCTTGCGGCGCGCTTCATGGGCATGACGATAGCGGCCAAGGCGGCGAAGCTGGCGAGGAAGGCCGGTTACACTCCGGCGCTGCGCGTCGGCTGATTGTCAGATCGCGGGCAGGTCAACGGTAAAGCGCGCCCCGCCATCGGGCCGATTCTTGGCCCAGACCTCGCCGCGATGCGTCGCGACAATCTGTTTGACGATTGAAAGTCCCAGTCCGGAATTGTTGCCGAAAGCGGTGCCTTTCGGCCGGTCCGTATAGAAACGGTTGAAGATTGTCTCGAGCTTGTCGGCCGGGATGCCGGGTCCGGAATCCTCCACGATCACACGCGCCACTGTGCGCGGCCCGTCATTCGTCTGTTCCAGGCGCACCTCGACCGTGCTGCCAGGCGGCGAGAAGGAGCGGGCATTGTCGACAAGGTTGCGCAGCACCTGTCCGAGCGGACCTTCCCGTCCGCGCACCAGAAGCCGAGCGCCGAGGGTTGCGTCTGTGAATGCGACATGCACCGCCTCGGCGCCGTCAGCGAGGCCCTCATAGGTGCGCACGACGTCGCGCACAAAACGCGCAATGTCGATCGTCTCGCTCGGCAGGCGGTTCATCTCCGCTTCGAGCCGGGAGGCATTGGAAATGTCGGTAATCAGACGATCGAGCCGTTTCACATCCGAAGCGATCACCGCACGCAGGCGCGCGGCAGCGTCTGGATCCTGCACCCGTTCCAGAGTTTCCACCGCCGAACGGATAGAGGTCAGCGGGTTTTTCAGCTCGTGTGCCACATCGGCAGCGAACTGCTCATTCGCCTCAATCCGTTCGATCAGTGCTTCTGTCATCGCCTGCATCGACGTTGCAAGGTCGCCGATCTCATCGGTTCGCCGGGTGAGCTGGGGAATGTCCATACGCGCGGACGCCCCGGCGCGGATGCGGTCGGCGGCCACTGCCAGCCGGCGCATGGGTCTGGCGATTCCGAGGGTCAGCAGAATCGAAGTGACGAAGGCCATGAGGACGGCGACACCAATGAACGGGACGAGCGCGACCCGTTCGGCCCGGATGATCTCGTCGATGTCGCTGCCTTCGACCACAAGCACGCCGACTACGGCCGAGACCCGCTGTATCGGCATGGAGACAGAAATCACGCGCTGGCCCCGGTCGGAGAAACGCTGGCTGGCGGCCTGGTCGCCGAGCGCGGCGCTGCGGAATTCCTCTTCGAAGGATTGGGCGCGCAGGGCGTCGGAGGTCCGGCGCGGCGAGAACACACCGAACACCTGCTCGGCCCATTCCGACAGGTCGCGGCCCATCCGGGCGACCCAGCTCGGCTCCCGCAAGGGCGGCAGGGCGGCCACATCCACCATGTCGGAGAGGAAATAGCTGTCGGCGACCATCTCGCCGGTGGGCGTGTAAATACGAGCCCTGATACGTTCCGGCAGGTTGAGCCGCATGATGGTGAGCCGCGCCGCCTCACTGTTGAGGGCGGGCTCGGGCGTGGTCGCATCATCGGACAGGAGGCTCGAGAAGACCTGCGCCTGTGCAATCAGGTCCTGCTTCTTAGACGCGACAAATCCGGCGCGCATCTCGTTCAGCACCATTGCGCCGACGATCAGGATTGCCAGGCCCGCAAGGTTTGACGCGAAGATCAGCCGCGCAATCCGCGAGCCGAGGATCAAGGGGCTGCGCCGCTGCTTCTTCCGGCGAGGGGACCCTTGTTCCGCCATCCGTTTCTGTCGCCTCGCGCCGTGCCTGCCGGAGCGTCAGGCGTCGGCGGCGACCTGCATCTTCACGATACGGTCGGGATTGCGGGGCGGTTCGCCCTTGGCGAGCTGGTCAATGACATCCATGCCGTCGGTCACCTTGCCCCAGACGGTATATTGCCGGTCAAGGAAGCGGGCATCGTCGAAGCAGATGAAGAACTGGCTGTTGGCGGAGTTCGGGTTAGACGTGCGTGCCATCGAACAGGTGCCGCGCACATGCGGCTCGCCATTGAATTCGGCCTTGAGGTCGGGCTTTTTCGAGCCGCCGGTCCCATTGCCTTTGGGGCAGCCGGCCTGTGCCATGAAGCCGGCAATCACCCGGTGGAACACGATGCCGTCATAAAACCCCTCACGGGCGAGTTCCTTGATCCGCGCGACATGACCCGGCGCCAGATCGGGCCGCAGCTCGATCGTGACGGACCCTTTGGAGGTTTCAAGGAGCAGGGTGTTTTCGGGATCGGACATCATTTTCTTCCTGGCTGGGCGAGACTGGCCCCTTGGCTATTCAATCGCAGCACTGGCGGCAAGCTCTACATACATGTATTAATAGGCCATTCTGTGTCCGCTGACGAGGTAAACAGGTGGCACCCGTGCTCGGCACCTTGCTGGCTCTGATCCTTGGCGGGCTTGGCCTGCTCCATCTGATATGGGCTGCGGGCCTGTCTTTCCCCTTTCCGAACCAGCAGGCGCTCGCCCGCTCGGTTGTTGGCCGCCGCGGGATTACCCGTTTACCGTCGCGTACGGCCGTCGGCCTGTTCGGTGGCCTCCTTCTGGTCGCGGCAGTTGCCGGTTTCGCGCTGGGCAATGATGACTGGATGTCGACAGGTGCAAAACTCGTGATGCTTCCCGTTGGCCTGTTCCTGTCGGCAATCTTCCTGCTGCGCGGTGTGGTCGGTGTCCTGCCGGCATTCGAGCGGGCAGCGCCGGAACAGCCTTATCTGAGCCTCAACAGGCGGATATATTCGCCGCTGTCGGTTCTGATCGGCTTCAGCTTTCTCGCCCTCACCATGTCGCTGCCGAACTGGACGTGGCAGTTCTCGCGGCTCTTCGACCCGTCATAGGCGGGCGTCCAGCCAGTCTTCGGCCGACCTTCCGTCTTCGCCCCGCGCCGCCATCATGCCGGCAAAGTTCCAATGGTTGAGCCGTGTGGCGATATGGGCATCGGCCTTGCGAAAGGCGCGCGGCACGCCGCCGCCGGTCCAGTAGCCCGCCGCCTTCACATAGTCCGACCGGTCCGGTGCAACCGCGCTGGCATCGACATGCAGAATGAAGCGGGCGGCGGGTGGGCGGTCCTGCCACAAGGTAAAGGGCGGGGCCGGTTTGGCCACGGGGTCGGCACCGATCAGGAGGATGGGGCCGTCATGGCGCCGCGCAAGGCGCAGCGCCGCGTCCGCCCCCCAGCTGTGGCCGACCACGATCAGCCTCCGTCCATCGCCGGCGGCCTCGGCCGCGAACCGCAGGGCCGCAGGCAGCTGGTAATGGGCGAAGTAGCGCACGAGGCGGCCAGCCGGCTCGGCCCGCTGCCGGCGCGCCTCTGAATAGCCCAGCACAAGGCGCGAGCTTTCATCCGCTGCGCCGCCGAAATAAAGCTCCGCAGGCGGCTTATTCAGTGTAACGGTATCCGACCCCATAGAGCGTTTCGATTGCATCGAACTCATCGGTCACCTCACGGAACTTCTTGCGAAGCCGCTTGATGTGGCTGTCGATGGTGCGGTCGTCGACATAGATCTGGTCATCATAGGCCGCGTCCATCAGCTGGTCGCGGCTTTTGACATAGCCGGGGCGGGCGGCGAGTGCCTGCAGGATCAGGAACTCGGTCACCGTCAGGCGCACGGGTTTGCCATCCCAGGTGCAGGCATGGCGGTTGGGGTCGAGCACCAGCTTGCCGCGCACGATCGGCTTCACATCGCCATCTTCCGGCGCCGCAGAGGCACCGCGCGAACGGCGCAGGACCGCCTTCACCCGTTCGGCCAGGAGGCGGTTGGAGCAGGGTTTGCGAACAAAGTCATCGGCGCCGATATTGAAGCCGATCACCTCGTCGATCTCTTCATCCTTGGAGGTCAGGAAGATCACCGGCAGTTCGGAGGTCTGGCGCAGGCGGCGCAGGAGTTCCATCCCGTCCATTTTCGGCATCTTGATGTCGAGAATGGCGATGTCGGGCGGCGAGTCGGTCAGCGCGGGCAGGGCCGATTCGCCGTCATGATAGGCGCGCACCTGATAGCCCTCGGCTTCGAAAAACATCTTCAGCGAGGCCACGATGTTTTCGTCGTCATCCACGAGTGCCAGTGTCGTCATTGCCTTGTCCTTTGCGTCAGTTCTGGAGCCGGCCAAGGGCGCGGCCCGTCCTGCCAAGGGGTGTTCAATCACAGCTCGCGTCATTTCAAAAGCCCTCCTTGTCGCGTCTTTCAACAAAAACAACGGAGTGCGGCGGCCGCTTGCTCACATTACGGCAGTTTCACGATTGATTGCGGCGCGGGGTGCCCAAATCGTGAAGCGACTTCCGGTGGTTGGCGCGGGTGAGGCGTCCCGCGCCTGCTGGCCGAACAGGGTCATCGCCGGAACTTGTCCGCCCGGCAGCGGAACAGAAAGACCGCGGCGCCGGACTGAAGGCTGGCGCCGCGATCGATGCTGTGCCCGTCAGAAGGTGACGCGCAGGCCGGCGCGATAGTTGCGGCCCGGCAGGGGAACGGTATCGCGCAGGACCGAGGTTGCGAGGCGGGCCTCCTCATCGGTCACATTGCGGGCTTCAAGGAACAGCTGCGTGCCCTCGCGGCCGAAGCCGACCTCCGACAGGTTCACCGCCGTGCGGAGATTGACGATGGTGTAGTCGCTGGTTCCCAGCTGACCAATGCCGACGCGCTTCTGGTTGTCAGCCCACTGCACATTGACGCCGGCTTCAAACAGCCCCCAGTTCGCATCGGCCCCTGCGTTCACGGTCAGCGGCGGGATATAGGGCAGGCTGCCGCCGCGATCGAGACTTGCGCGGACATAGTCGAGGCTGCCGCGGAACTTCCAGTCTGCGCCGAGCGGGCCGGCATCGAGATAATACTCACCATAGATCTCTCCGCCGTTCAGCTTGGCATCGTCCTGAGAGAACAGATAGACCGGCAGGCCGTCCTCGACGGTCACCAGCTCACCGTCTTCCTCGATGGCTCCGGGAGCGAGGTAGATGAAATCGTCGAACTTCGTGTGGAAGAGGTTGATGCCGACGCTTGCATTGCGTCCGCGCCAGCGGAGCGTGCCTTCCAGATTCAGGCCCTTTTCTTTTGACAGGCCGGTATCGCCAACTTCGAATTGCTGGGTGGCGAGGTGCGGGCCGAAGGCGAAAAGCTCGCTCTCATTCGGGCCGCGTTCGGTATAGGCAAGCTGGGCGCCTGCAAACCATCCATCGCCGAAGTGCTGGTGGACGCCGGCCGAGGCGCTGAAGAGGTCAAAGCTCAATTCACCCTGATCGACATTGTCGTGTTTCAGGCGCTCGAAGCGCGCGCCGCCTTCGACACCGAAGCCGTTATCCCAGTCCCGTGTCTCATAGAGGAAGAGCGCCCAGGAGCGGGTGTCCGTCGGCGTCAGGAAGGCTTCCGCCCCGGACGCATCGAGGCTCTTGTCGAGGAATTGCACGCCAATGGCGCCTTCGAATCCGGCAAGGGCGTGATCCAGCTCAACCCGGCCTTCAACGCCTTCCGTCTCGAAAATCGATCCGGCCTCGCCGGGCTCCTCGAATTCCGTATGTCTGTAGTCGGAATAGGAAAGCGTGCCGGTCAGCTTCTTGATGACCGGCCCATCGAAGTTGATCCCGCCGCGGAAGTCATACCGTGTCTGGCGAAGCTCAATGAAGGGCGACTCATCTTCGTGAGCGTGTTCGTCCTCATGATCATCGTGGTCGTCGTCATGGTCATGGTCTTCATGCGCATGAGCATGGGCGCCCGGCAGTCCATAGGTGGATGTCTGCCGGCGCACGGCAATGCCGGCAAAGGCGCGCTCGCCGACCCAGGAGATGCCGCTGCCGAAGGTTTCCGTCTTCAGGAAGGAGTTTGGCAGCGTGCCGCGAACTTCCTCGTCATGGTCGTCGTGGTCATCATGGTCGTCATCGTCGTGATCATGCTCCAGCGATTCCCGGTGGCGCAGCTGGCGCGATTCGGCGAGGCCGGGGATGTCGTAGTCGCCGAAGTCACGCTGGGAGGCGGAGAGGGCAAAGACCAGCGGCCCGTTGACGAAAGTCACGCGCCCGCCGAGTTCGGTGCCGTCATTCACACTGTTGTGGGCGCCATAGCCTTCGCCGCTGACGATGCGGTCCGGCAGCGTGTCGACGATCAGCCCGTCAATGACGTTGACGACACCGCCGATCGCCTGGCCACCATATGCCAGAGCGGCGGGACCACGCAGAATCTCGATCTTGTCGGCATCAATGCCGTCGGCGGTAACCTGATGGTCGGGGCTGGCGGCGGACACGTCGATCACGCCGATCCCGTTGGTGAGCACCTGAACGCGCTCAGAGCCTAACCCGCGCAAGACGGGGCGGCTCGCCCCCTGACCGAAATAGGTTGAGGAGACGCCAGGTTCGCTGGAGAGGGTGTCGCCAAGTGTGCCGGAAAGGCGGGCAAGAATGTCGCCGCGCTCAAGCGCGGTGGCGGCGCCGATCAGCTCATCGCTGGAGCGCTCGGGGCCGGGCGCGGTGACGATCACCGGCGCCTCGATGCGGCGGGCGTCTTCCTGGGCGATGGCAAGGCCGGCAAAAAGGTGACCGGAAATGGCCGTCAGCATCAGCGTACGTTTCATGGGAGGGTCTCGCTATCGTAATGTAATAATGTTGCATTATCGGCGTGATGCGAGACAGGCAAGGCCGGTCCGGTCAAAAAATGTCCGGTTCTGTCCTGAAAGTGTCCGCAGGTGGCCGTATTTGGCCGCGTGTGGCCGAAAAAGCGCGGTGGATGTCCGGCAATGCGCCCTTCAGGGGCGGCTGCGGCCTGCCGAATGAGTCAGGTCGCGCTTCCGTCGACGCGCAGCAGCGACCCGGTCGTGAAGCTCGAGGCAGGGCTCGCCAGATAGAGCGCGGCTGTGACGATCTCTTCCGGCCGGCCGGGCCGGCCCAGCGCATTGTCCGCCGACTGGCGCATTTCCTCCGGCCAGGCTTTGGCGATGTCGGTCAGGAAGGGGCCGGGGCAGATCGTATTGACCCGGACCTTGGGGGCGTACTCATGCGCCAGCGACAGGCTCATCGCATTGATCGCCGCCTTGGCCGACCCGTAGGGCACGACATGCGGCAGCGGCACCAGGCTGCCCGAGGAGGAGATGTTGATGATTGAGCCGCCATCGCCGTCCGACATGCGCTTCGCGACCTGGCTGGCGAGCCGGAAGGGACCTTTGAAATTGAGGTTCAGCACTGAGTCAAAAAGACTTTCAGTCACCTCATGGCTCGCCATGCGCGGGCCGGAGCCGGCATTGTTGACGAGGACGTCCACCCGGCCGAACGCGCCATAAGCCGCCTCGATCAGCGCGTCTATATCGTCCCAGCGCCCACAATGTGCGGCAAAGGCCATCGCCTTGCGGCCGAGTTTGCGCACCTCGTCAGCGGCCGCCTCACAGGCATCGAGCTTGCGGCTGGCGATGATCACATCGGCACCATTCTCCGCAAAGGCCTTTACCATCTGCAGGCCCAGCCCGCGGCTGCCGCCGGTCACGAGCGCGACTTTTCCGGTCAGGTCGAACAGGTTGCGGGCCATCGGTTTCCTCCAGCGTCTTGATTTGCCGAAACCTTCGGGCAGGCATCAGACGGCTTCAACCCGGAATCCCGCGCCCTGCCGCGAGGTGATGGCTCAGGCGAGCAGTCCTGCCACAACGTAAAGCAGGGTCGCTGCCGCGCCGGCCATCAGCGCGTAGGGCAGCTGCGTGCGCACATGGTCGAGATGGTCGCAGCCCGAGGCGAGCGAGGCGATGATCGTCGTGTCGGAAATCGGTGAGCAGTGGTCACCGAAGACACCGCCGCCGACAACAGCGGCGAGCGCGAGCGGCAGCGGTATGCCGGCGCCGACGGCAAGCGGGATCGCCACAGGGATGAGGATACCATAGGTGCCCCAGCTTGTGCCGGTGGTGAATGAGGTGACGCAGGCCGTCAGAAAGAGAACCGCAGGCAGCAGCCAGGGCAGCGGCAGGTTCGCGGCGAAGCTTGAAAGGAAAGCGCCCGTGCCGAGCGCGCGCAGGCTGTCGCCGAGGGCGAGGGCGAGGAAGATGACCGTCACGGCGGGCAGCAGTTTGCCCATGCCGTCAAAGCCAATGTCGATCAGCTTGCCCCTGAGCTCGGGGATGCGGGCCGCGAGCAGAAAGGCGGCGGCGGTTGCCAGGATCACCGACCACAGGATGGCGCGTGAGCCGGACCCGCGCAGGATGTTGCCCTCACCCGTCCACCACATGAAAAAGATCGCGCCGCCGACGAGGAGCAGCATGGGAATGATGAAGCTGAGAAGCGAGCCGGGCGGGACCGGCGCCTCTCCCTGCCCGGATGGGCTGCTGCGAGCAGCCTCCTCGTCGAACCGCCGCATCGGCCCGAAGGTGCGATTGGTGAGGACGGTGACGGCCACGAGCGCGAGCGTCAGGAAGGCGTAGAAGTTCAGACCGATGGAGGCGAGCATGACCCCGAGCGGTGCGTCCACGTCATTTGCTGCAAGCAGGCCGAGGATGAACGCGCCCCAGCCGTTCAGCAGGATGATGACGCTGACCGGGGCGCAGGTGGAGTCGATGATGTAGGCAAGGCGAGCGCGGCTGAGCCGGACCTGGTCGAACAGCGGCTTGCCGAGAAGGCCCGTCGCGAGCAGGCTGACATTGGTTTCGATGAACAGGACCACGCCCGACGCGGCGGTCACAGCGCTGGCGCGCTTCGGCCCGGCGCCCACGCCGGAGCGTGTCAGCCAGCTGACCATGGCGGAGAAGCCTCCGGCGCGCTCGAGATAGGCGATCAGCGCACCAATGATCAGGCAGAAGAGCAGGATGCGCGTGTTGCCCGCGTCTGCAAATACGCCCGCGGCCCGGTCAATGCCCGCGAGCGCGCCGCCGGCGGGATTGAACCCCGCCTGCAGCGTTTCGGAGATCAGGATGGCAAGGCCCAGCGCCCAATAAACGTTCCGTGTCCAGACGGCAATGACAATTGCCGCAACCGGTGGCAGGACGCTGAGCCACTCCATCTCAGTTGAGGGTGCCGGGCGAGGTGATGCTCGCGGTTCGCGCTGCTTCGACCTCAGCCATCAGCCGCAGCAGATTCCCGCTCCACACTTTCGCAATGTCCTCCTCGGAATAACCGGCATCAAGCAGCGCTGCTGTGACTTTCGGCAGGTCGGTAACGTCCTTCATTCCGTCGACGCCGCCGCCGCCATCCCAGTCGGCGCCGATTCCGACATGGTCGGGTCCGACCAGCTCGAGCATGTAGAGGAGGTGTTCCATGAACTTCTCGAAGGTCGAGCGCGGCGCGGGGTGCTGCCGGTTGATCTCGCCCAACGCCTCGCGATATGCGGCGCGGGTCTCATCATCCATCGCGGACGTATCCGATCCGTAGCGGGCCTGAAGGGCCTCGATCGCGGCCTGGCGCTCCGGGCTTGGCGTCAGCTGTTCGAGATATGCGCCAAATGCGTTGACCTGGATGACGCCGCCATCTTCGGCAATCGCGATCAGGAGATCGTCCGGCAGGTTGCGCGGATGATTATAGACGCCCTGCGGTCCTGAATGGGACAGCACAAGCGGCGTTGTTGAAATGGCCATCATGTCGCGGACCGAATCGTCGGAGGCATGCGAGCCATCTAGGATCAGGCCCAGCCTGTTGGCTTCGCGAACCAGTTCCTCGCCGAGTGGGCTGAGGCCGCCATGCAGAACGGCAACATCGGTGGCACTGTCCGCAAACTGATTGTTACGGAAGTGGACCGGCGCAACCATCCGCAGGCCGCCCGCATAGAATGTCTCTAGCATTGAGACGTCCGTGCCGAACGGATAGGAATTCTCGACGCTCTGGAAGACGATTTTCTTGCCCTCGGCGAAGATGCGTTCGGCATCGGTCGCAGTGAAGGCAAGTTCGACATCCTCATGATACTTGGCAGCGAGTTCCCGGATCGAGACCTGGCGCAGCACAGCCATATTGCGTGCGGCGAGATAGGAGGCATCATCCAGCGGGCCCTGCGGTGTGTAGATCACCCAGAATCCGCCATCGAGTCCGCCTTCCTTCATGCGCGGCAGGTCGACATGGGTCCCGTCGGTCTCGAAATCTCCGCGGCGCGAGAAATCATAATCCGGTGTATGAAAATAGGCCGGCGTGTCGAGATGGCTGTCGAGCACCATCAGGGAATGGTGAAACGCCTCTGCCGGACTGCGAACCGGTGTTTCCGGCGGCGCTGCAGCTGGCCCGGTTTCGCCCGGCGTGCAGGCCGCCAGCAGTAAAGCCAGCCCTGCGCCAAGAATTCCCTGCTTCATGCCCTTTGCCCTCATGCTCTGAATCACCACCCGCGCTGATGTTCCAACACAGACAGCGCCGGTCAACTGCCTGACGGAAAAGAAAAAGGGCGGCCCCGAAAGGCCGCCCCCTGATGGTGTCCCTGAAACCTGAAACAGGGCTCAGAAACGGCGCGACACTGTAACGAAGCCTGTGCGGCCACGCAGGTCGTACTGCGTCGCGACGAGGGCTGTGTTCCCGCGGCGCGTGGCCCCGCCTGTCGAGACGGTCGGCGGATGCTCGTCAAAGATGTTCCGGACACCTGCGATAAGGCGCCAGTTATCGTTGCGATACTCGACGGAAAGACCGTGATAGGTCACAGCTTCCAGCGTGTAATCGCGGTTGGCGAGCGTGCCGAAATAGGCGGTGTTCAGGGCAAACGGTGTCGATGCGAACCGCTCGTTGGAGCTGCGGCCGACGAAGTCCATGAACCAGGTGTAGCGGAAATCGCCGCGCGACAGCACCGTGCGGAGGTTCGCCGTTACGCTCGGCTGGCCGATCGTGCCGTTGCCGTCGGTATTGTCAAAGCCGGTCTGAGTGCCCGGCGCGAACAATTGGACTTCACGCTGAAGCGCCCAGGAGACGTCCGCTTCGGTCAGGACCGTGCCGAAGTTGAACTCCTGTTCAAAGCGCGTGGTCAGGTCAATCCCGCGGAACTTCTGCTGGTTCACGTTGAGATAGGAGTTCTCCACCGACAGGATGTTGTTGGCGTTTCCGGGCGAATCTGCGGGCGCGCGAACGAACAGGTTACAGAATTCGTTCGGGAAGTTTTCCGCAGCATAGCAGCCCTGGAGGATCGTCGCCGCACCCAGCTGTGCGATCTGGTCCTTGATCTCGATCTCGTAATAGTCGAGCGCGACCGAGAACGGGGCGAAGGTCGGCGTGAAGATCAGGCCGATGGTCGAGGCTTCCGAAGTTTCCGCCTCGAGGTTTCCGGCGCCGCCGCCAGAGATGATGGTCGCGCTGGATCCGAGACCCGTATAGGACGCATCGATACCGATCGCGGCGCAGTTCTGGATGATCCGCGGGTTGGTTTCGTCCGCAAGGCTGGCGCACGGGTCAATCGCGGTCTGGCCGAGGAAGGCCGTCTGCGAGTCAAGGAACAGCTCGAACAGTGCCGGTGCACGGTAGGATGTACCGAATGTGCCGCGCAGACGAACCGACGGGTTCACCTGCCAGTTGAGCCCCAGCTTGTAGACATCGTTCTGGCCGAACGAGTCATACTCGAACACCCGTGCCGACCCGTTGAAGGTCAGCTCCTCGACAAGCGGAAGGCCGCGCAGCAGCGGCACTTCGATCTCGCCGAAGAGCTCGGCCACGCTGTCTTCGCCAGCAGTGATACCGGCCGTCGACGAACCCCAGATATCCGCAACGCGTGCCTGGTAAACCGTGCTTGTAAGCGGATCGGTGACATCAATCACTTCGCCGCGCGTCAGGCGACCGGGAACATCCTCAATCGAGAACTTGCGGTATTCGAAGCCGAGAGCGCCCTGGACCTCGCCTGCCGGCAGGGTGAAGAGCGGGCCGGCCACGTTACCCTGGATGAGCCATTGTTCGTAAACCGTGTTGCCCGTCTCCCACTCATTGAGCAGGTCATAGGCGTTCTGATAGGCAGCTCCGGTGCCTGCCAGGAAGTCCGGCGAGGTCACATCATAGGTGGGGGCAGCGCCCGAACCGGCGATCGGCGTCACCTGTGCGAAGCCGTTGCGATCAAGCACGACATTGCCCTGGCCATCGCGGCGAAGCGTGTAGCTGCCGTTGGGGCCGAACTGCGACCAGTCACCGGTGCGGCTCGCAACGATCTGGTTCCGGCTGTAGTCACCATCCGAATAGGAATAGTTGCCGCCGAATTCCCAGGCCCAGTTGGACAGGCCCATGCCGCGGAAATCGCCGCTTAGCGTTGTGCCCGCATAGTAGTATTTCAGGTCAACGGTAGCGTCGCTGTTCCAGATCGTGATCGGCTGGAACACGCTGTTGAGCGGGTTCTGATAGGTCGGGCTGAGCGCGTATTGGGTAATCGACGCTGGCAGCGCTGTGCCGAGGCCGCGGATCTGCGGGAAAAACTGACGGATGCCGTCAGCTGTGGTTTCGCGCTGATTGTAGAGAAGTTCGGTCTGCCAGTTCACGCCCCCGAGAATGTCGAGGTCGTAATCAGCCACAGCATAGAGGCTGATGCGCTGGTTGCCGTTGATGGCATCGACTTCCTTCTGACGGTCATCAACGAGAACGTCTTCATAATAAGCAGGCCCACCCGGACCGAAGTTCGGGTTCACGCGGGGACGGTAGCCAGGGATCACGCCGCCAAGGCTTGTTCCGAGAGTTATACCGTCCGGGGAGGGAATCAGTCGCTGGCCGGTTACGTTGTCGATAACGGTGTTGAAATAGATGTTGCTACAGGCGCGAGAGTCGCGGCTTGCCGTGATGGAGCGGTTCTCGCGATCGATACGCTCGCCCGTGTTCGGATCGAACACCAGGTCTTCGGTGCAATCAAGATAGGAGCGGTCGCCAACATTGAGTTCCTTGGCTTCGTAGAACTCCGCGGCCAGCGCGATGGAGCCGCCGAGGAAGTTGAAGCCATAGGCGCCGGACACGGTGAACTGCTCGCCGCCCGATTCGAAGGGCTGCGAATAGTTGACGGTCAGTTCGGGACGGTCGACCTGGGTACGGGTGATGACGTTGATCACGCCGCAGACAGCGTCCGAACCGTAGATGGTCGAGCCGGAATCCTTCAGCACGTCATAACGCTGGACGATCGAGCCGGGCAGGACGTTGAAGTCAAACGAGCCGACAGCGCCGCGTGTACCGGACGG
>CAYQRX010000010.1:26565-29289 GCA_964419865.1 uncultured Hyphomonas sp.
CGGGCCGGGGCGTTTGCCGTTGAGCAGGATCAGCGAGCGCGTGCCGCCGCAGCCGCGAAGGTCAACGGTTTCAACACCGGTGCCGCCATCGACGACGAAGCCGGTGAACTGGCCGTTGAGCTGCGTCGAACCTGCTGCAATCGAGGATCCCTGAAGAATCTGGGACGCGTTGACGAGGCCCTCCAGCGTGGCGACCTCAGCCGTGATCACCTGGATAGGCGAGGAAGATGTAAACTCGTCACGGCGCAGCAGTGAGCCGGTGACAGTGATCTTTTCCTGACGCGCTTCGCCTTCGACGGGGGCTGTCGAAGTAGTCTCGACGGCATCTTCTTCCGAAGTGTCGGTTTGCGCGTAAGCGGTGCCAGCCAGGGACATGATCCCGAGCGCTGCACCGCAGAGAATACGACTACGTGAGAAACGTAGATTCTTCATGGGTTGAATACTCCCTCTAAGACCTGACGGTCGACCCCAGCCTCGCCGCCCTCGACAAGGCTTTGAGCTAACCAAGCACGGCTTTCAGGTGGGCGGCAAGCAGGCGACACAATTTCGACACAAGCTCCCGAACGTAAAGCTTACGGCTGTGTCATATTTACAACGAAATGCCGCGGGACCGCGCGATAGTGAGTATAGTTTGCCCTCAGAACCGCTTGCGAGGGGCTGAAAAGGTGCCTGACATGGCTTGACTCGAAACGCCAATAATCGATCTCGTTAAGAATGGAGTTGAGGAGCCCCTGATGAATTTGAGAATACTGGTTCTGGCAGCCGGCTGCCTGGGTCTTTCGGCCGCGGCATCAGCAAAGCCCCTGGATATCGAGGACATTGCAAAATATCCGGCAGTGTCTGGCCTCTCCATGTCTGTCGAAGGCGATCTGATTGTCGGGACGGTCTGGAACCCGGGTAGCAACGGCATGGATACGGCGGTCGCCAGCTGGGACATTTCAGGCGACATCGACACGAGCAAGCCGCTGGTTCCTTTCGCGATCACCCCCGGCAATGACAGAATGCGTCTTGTCTCCGCCCGCGCGCTAAAGGGCGGGATCGTGCAGGTGGTCGGCAACCAGGCCTGGTCGGGGCCAACGGTCGGCTGCCTCGAGGGGCGCACGGTCGGGTCCGAGCGGACTTTCGTCAACAAGATCTACGGAACCGACAAAACCCTGCAGAACTTCCGGGAACTGTTCAGCAAGCCGAGCACCCGGCGCGTGAATGCGGCGATGCAGCAATGCGAGCGTCTCCAGGCATCAACGTCGGCCATCCGGTCGATACTGCCGCTTGATGACGATCATATCCTGATTTCCCGCTTCCAGGACGGCGGCAACCGCTTCATCCGTTACAATATCAAGACCGACAGCGAGACGGTGCTCTTCCGGCAGGGTGACCGTTCGCCGGTGCTGCTGGACGGGCGCACGGGGCAGGTCCTCGCGACACAGCGGGCCGAGCCGGACGGTTCCGGTGACTACGATATCGAGTATCAGCTGCTGAATCCGGATTCCGGTTCGTTAGAGCTGGCAACGGGCCTGACGTCGAAAGCATCAAACCGCTTTTCAGTTGACGTGGACGGCGTCGATGACGCCACGGGCAAATACTACATTGTCACCGACAAGTTCTCGGACAAGGCCGCCGTTTACCTCTACGATATCCGGACCCAGTCATTCGATGCAGAACCGCTGTTCAAGGTCGAAGGCATGTCCGTAACCGGCGTGCTTCTCAGCCAGCGCAAGGCGGACTTCAATTCATTGGTGGGCTTTTCCCTCGGCGGCCCGACGGCGCGAGAACGCTACTATGTCGATCCCGAGATCGGGGGAGTATATGAGGGGCTTGCCGCCGCGTTTCCCTCCCTGAATGTCTCGCTGCTGGGTTATAATGAAGATCTTTCCCGGGTCCTCTTCTCGACCTGGAGTTCGGCCAGCCCGCCGGCATATTATCTTCTTGTCGACAAGTCGCGGGTTGCCGTGATCGGGGCATCCCAGCCGTGGATCGACACCGCGTCCCTGCGAGAGACCGAATTCGTCAGCTATACCGCGCGTGATGGCCTGGAAATTCCCGCCTTCCTGACCCTGCCCAAGGGGTGGACCCGGGAAGACGGTCCGTTGCCGGCGATCGTGCTGCCCCATGGCGGCCCCTGGGCGCGGGACAATAGCGGATGGGATGCTTCTGGCTGGACCCAATTCCTTGCGACGCGCGGCTACGCTGTTCTTCAACCGCAGTATCGTGGCAGCACAGGCTTCGGACGCAAGCTTTGGCTTGCAGGCGATGCCGAGTGGGGTCTGAAGATGCAGGACGACAAGGACGATGGTGCTGCGTGGCTCGTCTCCGAAGGTATCGCCGCAGCTGACCGTATCGCTATCTTCGGCTATTCCTATGGCGGTTTCGCTGCCATGGCTGCAACAGTCCGTCCGGATGGGCCATTCCAGTGCGCGATTGCCGGTGCGGGTGTGTCAAACCTCGCCAAGCTCGGCAACAACTGGAGTGACAATCGTCTGCAGCGTGCGATTCAGGGGCAGACGGTGAAGGGCATGGACCCGCTGGCAAATGCCGACAAGGCCAATATCCCGATCCTGATCTACCACGGTGACCGCGACGTCCGTGTGCCGCTGTTCCACGGCAAGGACTTCTATGAAGCGGTACGCCGCAGGGTAAATGCAAAGTGGGTTCAGATCCCGGATATGCCGCACAGCCTTCCCTGGTGGCCGGATCACCATCGCAAATCGCTGTCCGCGATTGAGG
>CAYQRX010000011.1:0-27148 GCA_964419865.1 uncultured Hyphomonas sp.
CCGGGACAGCGCCGATGGATGCGGCGATTTCCACTGCGGGCGGGGTGTCATGGGACGCGCTGGATGCGGACCTGATGCTGAAATCTGTTCCGGGTACGTATTGCGCAGGCGAAATGATCGCTTGGGACGCACCCACGGGCGGCTATTTGCTGACGGCGTGTTTGGCGATGGGGTGGGATGTGGGCCGTTCCTCCACAATCTAAAGCGATTGCTTTGCGGATGTCCTCAATAGCACTACATTACGAGTTTAAGGTCTGGGGGTGCATGTGCTTGCTAAAAGTATCTTTCAATGCGGCGTGATTTTGGTCGCTTTCGGATGTTTGGCCTTTGGAGCCAGTGCTGCCCCAAAGATCTATATCTGTGAAGTGAAGCAGATGTTTGTGATCACCGAAAAAGGCGTTGTTGGGAAATCTGACTACACTCGCATGGCCAGCCAGTCTCTAAAGCAATTTGCGTTCGACGAGAGAACCGGTGAGCTTCGTTGGGTGGGCACAGAGGTGGTTCAAAAGTTTTCAGTTCGGCAGATAGGAACGGATCAGAATGGAATGGTCGCCGTTGTAGTGGGGTACGATCCGGCAGGAGTCATTTATGACATGCTGCGGATAAAGACCTACAATAAGGTTTGGACATTTACACTAGACAGCGGTTTCGATCTTATGTCTGGGATCTGTCGATAGGCCCTCTAAATCGCCGGCTGGATCGGCCCTTCCGCTCGTCCGTTGACGAACTGGTCTACGTATTCGTTGCCGCTGGAATAAACCTCCGACGCAGGCCCGCGCCAGATGATGCGGCCTTCGAAGAGCATGGCGATTTCGTCGGCGATCTTTTTGGCGCTGGCCATGTCGTGGGTGATCGAGACGGCGGCGGCGCCGAGGCTGCGGACCATTTCGAGGATGAGGTCGTTGATCGCGTCCGCGGTGATCGGATCGAGGCCGGTGGTCGGCTCGTCGAAGAAGATGAGGTCGGGTTCGGAGATGATCGAGCGGGCGAGGGAGACGCGCTTCTGCATGCCGCCGGAAATCTCCGCCGGGTAGAGGCCGGCAACGTCCGGCCCCAGACGAACCTTCTTCAGCGTCTCGATGGCGCGGTCTTTTGCCTCCCTTCGGCTCATCCGTTCCGAATTGATCAGGCGGAAGGCGACATTTTCCCAGACGGTGAGACTGTCAAACAGCGCACCGGACTGGAACAGCATGCCGATGCGCGCGCGCATGGCTTCACGTTCCTTGCCTTTCGCATTGGTCACGTCCTTTCCGTCGAACAGGATGCGGCCCCTGTCCGGCGTCATCAGACCGAGCGCGTTTTTCAGCATGACGGATTTGCCCGAGCCCGACCCGCCGATGACGACAAGGCTCTGGCCGGGGGCGACATCGATATCGACACCGCGCAGCACCTCTTTGGCGCCGAACGCCTTCTCGACACCTTCCAGTTTCAGCAGAGGGCGGGTCACAGTGTCTGTCACAGGCCGATCTCCACGAAGAGGGTTGAGAGGATGTAGTTGAAGGCGAGGATCAGCACCGCCGCGCCGACCATGGAAAGGGTCGCGGCGCGCCCGACACCGGTTGCGCCGGCCTGGCTGCGGTCGCCCTGATAACAGCCCATCAGCGCGATGACGCCGCCGAAGACGACCGCCTTGATCAGGCCGACGGCGATGTCTTCATTGGTGATGAAGTCGATCGTGTTGCGCAGATAGACGGTCGAGTCGAAGCCGAGACCGAAGACGCTGACGAGCCAGCCGCCCATCACGCCGATGATATTGGCCACCGCCACCAGCATCGGCAGCGTGATCAGCGCGGCGAGGAAACGCGGGGCGTAGAGATAGCGGAAGCGCGAGGCCGACAGGGTCTCAAGCGCGTCGATCTGTTCGGTGACGCGCATGGCGCCGATCTCGGCGGCGATCCCGGCCGAGACGCGGCCGGCCAGCATCAGGCCGGTGATGACCGCGCCAAGCTCGCGCGAGATGCCGAGCACGACGATGGAGGGGACGAACTGTTCGGCGCCGTAGCGGCTGCCGCCTTCATAGATGTTGAGAGCGAGCGCGGCGCCGATGAAGACCGCCGAGAGGCCGACCACGGGCAGGGAGTAGAAGCCGATGCGCACCATCTGGCGCAGGATCTCGCCGCCATACCAGCGCGGGGTGAAGGCGGCGGCCTTCACCTGGCCGGCAAATACCGTCAGCCGGCCGATCTCGGCGAACATGCCGAGCGTTGCGCGGCCGATCATCTGGAGAGGATTGTACATTCCCGGCCCTCAGCGGTAGACGCGTTGTACCCTGGGGCCGAGGCCCGTCAGCAGCTCATAACCCAGCGTGCCACAGGCGGCCGCCTGCGCCTCGAGTTTGGCGTTCTCACCCAGGAATTCAACCCGCGCGCCCGGCCTGGCCTGCGCGGCGCAATCGGTGACATCCAGGGTGATGAGATCCATCGAGACCCGGCCGAGGACCGGGCAGGGATGCCCGTTCAGCCAGCCGGTCAGGCGGTTCGCGCCGGCACGCAGGATGCCGTCGGCATAGCCGAGCGCGCAGGTGGCCAGCAGGCGGTCCTCGCTGAGCGTAAAAGTCGCGCCATAGCCCACATGTGTCCCGGATTGTCCGGTAAATGTCGCCAGAATGCTCGCTTCAAGGATCACACCGGGCTTCAGTATGACATGATCCGGCGGCGTGGTGCCGCCATAAAGAGCCAGGCCCGGCCGGGTAAGGTCATAGGCATAGCCCTTGCCGAGATAGCAGCCATTGGAATTGGCCAGGCTCGCCGGCGTATCCGGGAAGGCATCGGCGATCTCGTTGAAGGCGCGGCGCTGGGCCGCGTTCATCGGATTGTCCGGCTCGTCGGCGCAGGCCAGATGGCTCATGATCAGCACCGGCTGCAGGCGGCGCAGGGCGGTTGCTTCCGTCTCCGCCAGGCGCGCGGGCAGTCCGAGACGGTTCATGCCGGTGTCGAAATGCAGCGCGCAGGGGCCGCGCTGGGTGGCCGACCAGAGCTTCACCTGCGCTTCGGATGACAGGACAGGGGTGAGGCTGGCATCGCGGTAGAGGCCGAGTTCGCCCCGCACCGGGCCGTTCAGCACGAAAATGCGCGCCGCCCGGCCGACCGCCTTGCGCACCAGCGCGCCCTCTTCGGCATAAGCGACGAAAAAGGTCTGGCAGCCGGCAATCCGCAGCGAGCGGGCGACCCGCGCGGCACCCAGGCCGTAGGCATCGGCCTTGACCACGGCGGCTGTCGTCGCGCCGGGGTGCAGCGCGTCCAGCGTTCTCCAATTGTCCGCGATGTTGCCGGTCATCACGGTTGCGCGGGGCATCTGGCTCATCGCGTCACCGCTAGGCGAGTTTCTGCGGCTTGTCATCCTCGCCCATGGCCGCCTTCATGATGCGCGATCCAGGCCGAGCCTTTCATGTTCCAGACCGGCGAGAAGAAGACCATCCAGAGGATCAGGGCGATCATGCCGCCGGCCGGGACAATGGCGATCTTCTGCGGGCCGAACAGGTCGACCAGGGCGCCCATAATGGCGGCGCCGAGCGGCGCGCCGGCCATGAACCCCATCTGATAGATCGACAGCACACGGGCAAGTTTCTGCTTCGGGGCGGCGTCCTGCACGATGGAGCGGCTCATCGCGATGGAGATGCCGGCCGCGATGCCCCAGATGAAGACGATGACCAGGAACATCCAGTGCGGCACGGTCCACAGCATCGGGATCATGCAGGCCGAGGCGATGAACTGGGCCGTCAGCAGCAGGCGGCCCTGGCGCTTGATCCGTTTGAAGATGGCGAGGACGACGGAGGAGGCAAAAGCGCCCATCCAGAAGGTCACGAACATGTCGCGGATGCCGGCCGAGCCGAAATGATAGATGTCGCGGTTGATGATCGGCAGCACCACGAGGAAGGCGCCTATGACGAACACGCCGACGCCGAACATCAGCAGCGTCATGGCCGACAGCTTGGCATCGGCGCGGACCGCGCGAACGCCCTCGAGAATGTCTCCGAAGGCGGCGCTGACGCCCTTGCGGCCGGTGCGCACCTGTTTTCCGCGCGCCATGAAGAGGGCGAAACCGGCGCCGCTGGCAAGTATCAGGCCCTGGGTCAGCAGCAGGGTTTCGGCCGCGATCGGCCCGATGGTGAAGCCGCCGAGCCAGGCAGGCATCCGGGTCGGCGTGTCGGCATAGCCAGCCAGAATGAGGCCGGCGATCTGGGCCAGGAACTGCGCCATGGTTGCGAGCGTTACGCCGAGCTGCAGGGTGACGCCCGAGCCGACCCGCATGCGCCGCTCGACGACTTCGTTCACGATCGCGTCGCGCGCCGGCATCATGAAGGCGCCGATGGTGCCAATGGCGAGGGCGTAGAAGATCATGGCGGGATAGCTGAGCTCTCCGCGCGCGACGGCCGCCGACAGGAAAAGCAGAGGCGCGGCGGCCAGCAGATGCAGAAGGATCAGAAGGCGCCGGCCATCGGCGCGCTCGGCGACGACGCCGCCGATCAGCAGGAACAGCACCGACGGGGCCGACAGCGCCATGTTTGCAAGGCCCAGCGCCAGGCCATCCAGATGGAGGTGGCTGCGCCCGGTGATGAGATAGGGGAACAGGACCAGCTGCAGGCCGAAGGCCATGAACCAGCTGCACTGGACGCCGAGATAGGCCGGCAGTTCGATCTTGACCCCCCGCCTGAGGCGGCGGGCGCGCCAGTCCTGCGCCGTTGCCAGAAAGCTCGCCCCGGCGCTGGTCGCTTCGCTCAGCCCGCTGACAGGCGAGGTGACGCTGGTGGTCACATCCTCGGTCGCAGCATGCGGAAGGCTGCTTTCGCCGTTGCCCGTTTCGTCACTCACTCAGCCAATCCCCGCGCGGCAACCCTACACATACTAATCCTGCCGGTGTCGGAGTGGCACCGCTAGCAGTAGCGGGGCGCAGTTGCAAAGGGCAGGCTGGACCATTACGGTTTTTGCCTCGTCAACCATGCGGGTGAAAGTATCTGATGAGGACGCTCAGGCACGCGATCAGCTGGCTCCTTGCGCTCGCTCTGGCGGCGGTATTCATCCATCTGACATTGCACCCCCTGCCGGACCCGCCGCCGGGCGAGGTCAAGTTCTTCGACCTGCCGGGCGAGCATGCCGTGTTCTCGACCCTTGCGGCAAAATCCGGGATCACCCTGTTCGAGCCGGCCGGCCGGTTTGTCGCCGGCACGCTGGAGCTGCTGGCGGCGCTGCTGATCCTGCTGCCCTACAGCCGCCGTTTCGGCGCTGGGCTGGCCGCCGTGATCTGCGGTGCCGGCCTCGCCCTTCATCTGTCGCCCTGGCTCGGGCGGGAGCTGACACTGGCCGGCGGCGGCACCGATGGCGGTCAGCATTTCCTGCTGGCCGTGGTGCTCTTCGCCCTCAGCCTTCTTCTTCTGGTTGTGCATCCCGGTAAGATCAGGGGCCGTTAACACCCTGAAATACCGGGATTTACCGGCCTTGCGGGTTAATCGCGGCTCCATCCCTTATTAACATTTTGATGCGAGGTTGCAGGGTCAGGACCGAGGTCTGGCCATGGATGCCGATGAGCCAATTGCCGACACCCAGGGCGGCGCGGCGCGCGATGCGCTGCTGCGGCGCATCCTCGACGTCGTGTCCATGCCGGCCTCGCGGATTCCGCCGCAGGACCGCCAGATGGCGGGCGATATCCTGCTCGACATGCTGTTCCATACCAGCGAGCGCGAGCGGGTCATGTGTGCGTCCCGCCTTGCGGGCAGCCGGGAAGCGCCGAGGCGGCTTCTGCGCTATCTCGCCCTCAGCACCTTTCCGGTCGCGCGGCCGCTGCTGGAGGAGAGTGAGGCGTTCGATGATTGCGACCTCGCCGAGATCGTTCGCCTGTCGACGCCGGAACACCGCCTGACGATTGCCCGGCGCCGGAACCTGACGGTCGGGGTCACCTCGGCGCTGGCAGACTGCGCCGAGCCGCACGTCATCCGCGAAGTGCTGGCCAACCGGACCGCGGCGCTCGCCGAATCGACCATGGACCGGCTGATCGCGGCCTCGCGCGACGAGCCTTCCTATTGCCCGCTGCTGGTCGACCGGATCGAGATGCGCCCGTCGCATGCGATGGCGATGTTCTGGTGGGCCGATGCGCCGACGCGCCGGAAAATCCTGACCCGGCACGCCGCCGAGCGGCAGGAGCTGATTACCCTCTGCTCGGATGTGTTCGAGATGGCCGCCGCCGAAGGCTGGAAGGACCCGGTCGCGCGCAAGACGCTGCAGATGATCGAGCGGCGCCAGCGCAATCGTGCGGCGATCGAGCGCAGCCCGTATGACAGCCTGGAGGGCGCCGTGCATGCGGCGGCCACCCAGGGGATGGATGCGAAGATTGCGCAGGAGATCGGCTATCTGGCCGGCATCAAGCCGGTGACGGCTGCCAAGATCCTGTCCGACCCCGGCGGCGAGGCGCTGGCCGTGCTGTGCAAGGCGACCGGCCTCAAGCGCGACTTCCTGTCTCAGCTGTGGACGGCGCTGCGCCGGCCACTGGAACTGCAGCACGGCGAGCCGCACCCGCTGTTTGCCCTTGTGGCGGAGACTTATGAAATCCTGTCGGTCGCCAAAGCCCAGACAACGCTGCGCTACTGGAACTGGGCCTTGTCTTCGGCCTACTCGCCCGCGGCCCTGCGGCATGCCCAGCAACTGGGCGATCCGGCGAATGAGGAAGCCGAATATTCCGCCGCCCAGCGCACGGCGCGCCTGGTGTTCGGGCGGTAGTGCGTTTTTTGCCGTAACCGGGCTTCCCAAGTGGGCGGCTGGCCTTTAGGTGAGGCGTTCACCAAATCGGGATCGTGCGGAGCTGAGGGGCGCTGTGGCGTATTTCTTGGGACTTCTTGCGGCGGTGGTGGCTTTCTGGGTCGGCAATTCCGGCCAGTACAAGCCGCTGATGCTTGGCTTTGGCGGCGTCTCGGTGCTGCTGACGATGGTGTTGGCTTACCGCCTCAACCTCATCGACCGCGAGGGCGCGCCTTATGTGCGCCTGCCGCAGCTCATGCGCTATTATCCCTGGCTGACGATCGAGGTCATCAAGTCGAACTGGATCGTGATGCGGGCCTGTCTCAAGGCAGACCTCGACATCTCGCCGACCCTCACCAAGGTGAAGACGTCCTGCCGGTCTGACCTTGGCCGGGTGACCTTCGGCAATTCGATCACGCTGACGCCCGGAACCGTGACGGTCGATATCGATGGCGACAAGCTGCTCGTGCACGGCCTGTATGAAGCCTACACCCAGCCGGAGGCATTCACCGAGATGGATGAGCGCTGCGCGCGGGCCTGCGATCCGAAGGAGGCGCAGGCATGACAGCTGTTGCCCTGATTGGCATTCTGGTCGGCATGGGGCTCCTTCTGGTGCGCGCGCTGCTTGGGCCGACCCTGTATGACCGCATCCTCGCCGTGAACTCCTTTGGCACCAAGACCGTGCTGGTCATCGGCCTGCTCGGTTATGTCATGGGCCGGCCGGATTTTCTCGACATTGCGATGATCTATACGCTCATCAACTTCGTAACGACGATCGCGATTCTCAAATTCTTCCGTTACCGTTCCTTCCAGGTGCCGCTCACGCGCCGGGCCGAACCGGCAAAAGGAGGCGAGCATCATGGCTGAGTTCCTCGCCGCGCTTGGCGGTTTCTGGGATGTCGCGAGGTTTCCGCTTGGCGGCGCGGCATGCATCGCGGGCGCCATCCTCTGCCTGATCGGCACGATCGGCGTCCTGCGCTTTCCCGATGTCTACACGCGCATCCATGCAGCCAGCATCACCGACACGTCCGGGGCTGCCCTGGTGCTGTTCGGCATGGCGCTGATGGCGCCGAACTGGATGGTTCTGGTGAAGCTGCTGTGCATTTTCATCTTCCTCTTCCTGACCAGCCCGACCAGCAGCCACGCCCTGGCCAATGCGGCCCATGTTGCGGGCCTGCAGCCGCGTATCGGCCCGGTCGGACCCTCTGAGCCGGAGGCCAAGGCGTGAGAGAGCTGTTCACACCCGAGGCGGGGCCGGCGCTGATCAATATTGCGTTGCTGTCGATCCTGTTCATTGTCGCCATTGCCATCACGCGGCTGCGCAGCCTGTTCGCCATCGTGATGCTGTCGGGCGTCTATTCGCTGATCTCTGCGGCCTGGTATATCGCCATGGATGCGGTCGATGTCGGCTATACCGAAGCCGCTGTCGGGGCGGGGATGTCGACGGCGGTTCTGCTCGGCGCGATGCTGCTGACGGCGCGCACCGCGAAGCCTGAAAAACCGCTCAGCCGGCTGGGGCCATTCCTGGTCTGCGGCGCGACCGCGATCATGCTGTTCTATGCAACGGTTGACCTGCCGGGCCTCGGCGATCCGGAGTCGCCGGCCAATACCGGCCCCGGCATGACCTATGTGCACATCAACTGGCATGATACCGGCGTGCCGAACGTGGTCACCTCGGTGCTGGCCAGCTATCGCGGTTTCGATACGCTGGGCGAGACCGTTGTGGTTTTCGTGGCCGGCCTGGCGGTGGCGATGCTGCTCGGCTTCGGGGAGCGCTCCTTCGCCGAGACCCTTCGCAAGTCCGCGCGTGGCAGCAAGCCGCGCCGGGGCAAGGAAGGGGGCGCGCCATGAAGACGGATCATCACGTCATCCTGCGGGTCATCGCCAAATGCTTCATCCCGCTGATCGTCATTTATGGCTTCTATGTGCAGTTCCACGGCGAAGTGGGGCCGGGCGGCGCCTTCCAGGCCGGGGTTGTGCTGGCGGTGGCCGTGATCCTGAACGCGCTGATCTTCGGTCTCGGTAACACGATGCGCGCGGTGCCGCCGGTCTTTGCGCGGTCTCTGGCGGCTGTTGGTGTGCTGATCTTCGCCGGCGTCGGTGTCTGGGCGATGCTCCAGGGCGGGCAGTATCTGGAATACCAGGCCCTGTTCGGGGAGCCGCCGGGCGGCCATGACGGCCAGCATGCCGGCATCATCCTGGTTGAACTCGGCGTCCTGTTCGCCGTGGCCGGGGCGATGGTGACAATCTTCTATGCCCTTGCCGGCCGCGTGGCCGAAATCCGCGACGAGGACTGGTAGGCCATGGTCGAATTCGTCCTCGAACGCGCCGGTTACTGGGCGATCATCAGCCTGATGATGATTGGGCTGTATATCGCCTTTTCGGCGGAGAACCTGATCAAGCGCCTGGTCGGCCTGATGATCTTCCAGAGCACGATCTGCCTTTTCTATGTGTCGCTGAGCAAGGTGCGCGATGGCACGGCGCCGATCCTGCTGCCGGAGGACACGCCATATCATTACGACCATCGCCCGGCCGTAGAAGGCGCGGATGCGCTGACGGCGGCGGCCGGTGAACGGTTCGCCGAGTTGCACCACGTCTATTCCAATCCGCTGCCGCATGTTCTGATGCTGACAGCCATCGTCGTCGGCGTGGCGACGCTGTCGCTGGGCCTCGCCCTGATCGTTCGCATCCGCGAAGCCTATGGCACCATCGAAGCCGATGAAGTGCGCGAGATCGACATGCATACCGCAGAAGCCGAGGAAGACGGCGCGGCGAAAGTTACGAAAGAGGCTTCGGCATGATGCTCGAATCCGTGCTGACGTCTGCGCCTGAATGGGCGCTGCTGCATGCGCCTGTGCTGGTGGTTGTGGTGCCGATGCTGGTCGCGCCGATGCTGGCGATTCTGCCGGGCGGGCGGTTCTCCTGGCTGCTGACTGTGGCGGCGACTGCGGCGACCTTCTATCTCGCGCTCGTCACCCTGGCGCTGGTCCAGTCCTCGCCGCTTGGCGTTCTGTCCTATGAGATCGGCCGTTGGCCGCCGCCCATCGGCATCGAGTTCCGCACCGATGCGCTGAATGCGATGATCATTCTGCTGGTGACCGGTATCGCGCTGCTCGCCTCGATCTTCGCCTGGCCGACCGTGGTGGCCGAGCTTGGCAATCACAAGCTGGGTTTCTTCTTTGCGGCCTTCATGCTTTGCCTCTGCGGCCTGCTGGGCGTGGCGTCGACCGGCGATGCCTTCAACCTTTTCGTCTTCCTCGAGATCAGTTCGCTGGCGACCTATGTGATGGTGGCAATGGGGGCGCGGCGCGACCGGCGCGCGCTGCCCGCAGCGTTCAACTACCTCATCATGGGCACGCTGGGGGCGAGCTTCTACATCATCGGCATCGGCTTCCTGTATGCCGCCACCGGCACGCTCAACATGGCCGACATCGGCGACCGGCTGCCGGCGCTGATTGATAACCGGGCGGTTCAGGTCGGCTTTGCCTTCATCATCGTCGGCCTGGGGCTCAAGGCGGCGATGTGGCCGCTGCACCAGTGGCTGCCGAACGCTTATTCCTACGGCCCGAGCTTCGTGACGGTCTTCCTCTCGGCGACGGCGACCAAGGTTGCGCTCTACGCCCTCGTGCGCTTCCTGTTCACAGTCTTCCAGCCGGAATACACTTTCGAGCGGGCGAGCTTTGCATGGATACTGGCCCCGCTCGGGATCGCTGCGATGCTCGTGTGCAGCTTCCAGGCGTGCTTCCAGACCGATGTGCGCCGCGTGCTGGCCTATTCTTCGGTGGCGCAGGTCGGATACATGCTGCTCGGCGTGTCGCTGGCAACCGCTGCCGGCGTCGCCGCGGGCCTGCTGCACATGTTCAACCATGCGCTGATGAAAGGCGCGCTGTTCATGGCGGTCGCCGCTGTGGTGCTGATGCACCGGGGCACCAACATCCGCGACTTTGCCGGTCTTGGCCGCTCGGCGCCCTGGACCATGACGGCCTTCGCCATTGCCGGCCTGTCCCTGATCGGCGTGCCGCTGACAGCCGGCTTCATGTCCAAGCTGCAGCTCGGCTATGCGCTGTTCGCCGAAGGCTGGTGGTGGGCGGTGCTGCTGGTCGTGTTCTCGAGTTTCCTGGCTGTCTTCTATGTCGGCCGGATTCTTCAGGCGGTCTTCTTCATGCCCCCGGCAGACCCCGGCCGGACGCACAAGGAAGCGCCGCTGCTCCTGCTGATACCGCTCTGGATACTCGCCCTGGCTAATCTCTATTACGGCATTGCCGCCGGTTTCCCGCTGGGCCTTGCCCGTGACGGCGCCGTGGCGGCCCTTGGACTGGAGGCGTTCCGATGACCCCGGAAACCCTCATTGCGGCAGCCATCGTCCTGCCGCTGATCATCGCGGCGGGCATCGCTGCGGCCGGAAAGTTCCCGAATGTGCGCGAGAGCGTCACGATTGTCGGCGCGTTCGCTCTGTTTGCCGTGGTCATTCAGCTGGCGATGCTGGTCTCCGATGGCGAGCGGCCGGCCCTGTTCGTCGGCGAGGCGGCGCCGGGCCTTGCGCTGGCCTTCCGGCTCGAGCCGCTGGGCGCGCTGTTCGCGCTCGTCGCCAGCGGCCTCTGGATCGTGAACTCCTTCTATTCCATCGGCTATATGCGCGGGAACCGGGAACGGAACCAGACACGCTTCTATATCTGCTTTGCCATTGCGCTGTGTGGCGCCATGGGTGTCGCGACGGCGGGCAACCTGTTCACGCTCTTCATCTTCTATGAGGTGCTGACGCTTTCGACTTATCCGCTGGTGGCGCACAAGGGCGACGCCAACGCCCAGCGCGGCGCGCGGATCTACCTGTTGACCCTGCTCGGCACCTCGATCGGCTTCTTCCTGACCGCGATCATGTGGACCTGGGTGGTGGCGGGCCAGCGCCTTGATTTTGTCGATGGCGGCCTGCTGGCAGGCGTGGACATTTCGCCGACCGTGGCAGGCGCGCTGCTGTTGCTGTTCGTTTTCGGTATCGGCAAGGCGGCGCTGATGCCGTTCCATTTCTGGCTGCCCAACGCGATGGTCGCGCCAACACCTGTCTCGGCGCTGCTGCATGCGGTGGCCGTCGTGAAGGCGGGGGTGTTCACGGTGCTGAAAGTGTCGATGTACATTTTCGGCGCCGATCTCCTGAACGCGACGCCCTCGCGCGAGTTCCTGATGGATCTTGCCTGTTTCACCATCATCGTCGCCTCGCTGATTGCGCTGACCAAGGACAATCTGAAAGCGCGGCTCGCCTATTCGACGGTTGCGCAGCTCGCCTATGTGACGCTTGGCGCGATGCTGGCCGACAAGGCGGGCTTCATGGGCGGCTCGCTCCAGATTGCCGGTCATGCGGTCGCCAAGATCACGCTCTTCATGTGCGCCGGGGCGATCTATGTCGCGACCGGCCTCACCAATATCTCCGACATGCGCGGCCTTGGCCGGAAGATGCCGCTGATCTTCATCGCCTTCTTCATTGCTTCGCTCTCGATCATCGGGATTCCGCCCTTTGCAGGCGACTGGCCGAAATATGAGCTGATGCAGGGCTCTATCGACCGCGGGGCCGACTGGGTGCCGTTCATCCTGATTGCGTCCTCGGTTCTCAACATCGCCTATCTGCTGCCGATCCCGATTCTGGCGCTGATGCCGCCGCCGCCGGAAGAGCCGGTGAAGGAGTTCAAGCGGCCGGGCGGGGCGCCGGCTCTGACTGTGGCCGCGCCGCTGTTTACCGCCTTCCTGTGCTTCGTCCTGTTCCTGCTGGTCGACCCGATCGGTGACTTCCTGTCGCCGGCGCTGGAGGCGACCTCGACCCTCGTTATCAAGGATGCCTCACCATGAGCCAAGAGACGCCCCCTGCGGGCCGCGACTCGTCCGGCCGTTTCGTGAAATCCGCGGCCGAGAAGGTCAACGCGATGAGCCGCACCGGCGCCGACGGCGTGCATCCGATGTCGCGCGTGCTGTTCGGCTGGACCGAGGCGAAGAATGCCGGCGCAATGATCTTCTGGGGCATGGCGGCACTGTCGGTCATCCTGGTGCTGCTTGATCTGGTGATCGTGCGGCATGAGAAGATCGGCATTGCCAACTCCGTCGGCTTCTATGCGCTGTGGGGTTTTGCCGCGTTCACATTCGTCGTGCTGATGGGCTGGCCGCTTGGCCGCCTTCTGCGGCGCGACGAGAATTATTATGGCGATCTCAGCGGCCCGCCGGCGGATATTGACCCGGCGATCGCAGACCGCCTCGGGGCAGGTGAGCCCAAAGCCTTCGAGGGAGACGAATGATGCCGGCCTGGCTTGCTTCCCTCAATCCCGGCTGGCTGATGATTGCTGTCGGTGTGGTGGCGATGGTGCTGCCTTATCGCCAGCTCCGCCAGGGGCTGACCGTCGCCACGCCGCTGGCTGCCATGGCACTGCTCGTCATGGCGCCGCACAATGTGGACCTGATGACCGCCGAGGCGCTGGACCTTACCTTCAGCTTCTACCGGGTCGACAATCTCAATTTCATCTTCGGCCTCGCTTTCCTGATCGCCTCGCTGCTGAACGCGGTCTATGCGCTGCATACCAACAATCCGCGCCAGGACGGCATGGCGCTCGCCTATGCCGGGGCGGCGGTTTCGGCCACCTTCTCCGGCGACCTGATGACGCTGTTCATCTTCTGGGAAATCACCGCCATCACCTCGGTCTTCCTGGTGCTGCAGGCCGGCACGCGCGCGGCGTATTTCGCCTCGATGCGCTATCTGGTCATCCAGATCCTGTCGGGCGTGATCCTGCTCGACGGCATTTCCTATGTCTGGCGCTACAAGGGCGACCTGTCGCTGGAAGCCTTCCAGAGCATGGGCGATCCGGGCGCGATCTACATATTCATCGCCTTCGGCATCAAGGCGGCCTTCCCCTTCATGCACAACTGGCTGCAGGACTCCTATCCGAAGGCTTCGGTGGTCGGCGCGGTGGTGCTGTCGGCCTTCACGACGAAGCTCGCGGTCTATGCCTTTGCACGCTTCTTCCCCGGCTTTGACGCGCTGATCTGGATTGGCGCGGTAATGACTGTCTTCCCGGTCTTCTTTGCCGTGATCGAGAACGACCTGCGGCGCGTTCTGGCCTATTCGCTGAACAACCAGGTCGGCTTCATGATCTGCGCCATCGGCGTCGGGACCGCCGGGGTGGGCAACGCCCTCGCGCTCAACGGCGCGAGCGCGCATGCCTTCGCGCACATCATCTACAAGGCGCTGCTGTTCATGAGTATCGGCGCGGTCCTCTACCGCACCGGCACGGCCAAGGCCTCCGAGCTCGGCGGCCTCTACCGGTCGATGCCCTGGACAGCGCTGTTCTGTATCATCGGCGGTCTGTCGATTTCCGCCTTCCCGCTCTTTTCGGGTTTCATCGCCAAGTCGATGACAATGAGCGCGGTTGCCTATGAGGGCGCCGGCGACATCGGCATGGTCGTGGTCTGGCTGATGCTGCTGTTCGCCTCGGCCGGTGTGCTCGAGCATTCGGGCATCAAGATCCCGTACTTTGCCTTCTTCGGCCATGACAGCGGCAAACGGGTCAAGGAAGCGCCGTTCAACATGCTGCTGGCCATGGGCATGGCGGCGTTCCTCTGCATTGCCGTCGGCCTGCCGGCGCTGATCCCGGGGATGAATTACACCTGGCTCTACAGCCTCTTGCCCTATCCGGTGGAGGCGGCGAGCTACAAGCCGTTCACCGCCGATCACGTCCTGACGCAGATGCAGTTGCTGGTGCTGGCCACCTTTGCCTTCATCCTGCTCAAGCGCTTCAGCCTCTATCCAGCGGAAAAGCCGGGGACGATCCTCGATACCGACTGGCTCTACCGCAAGGCCGGCTATGGTTTCGTGCAATGGTCCGGCACGGTCTGGGGCAAGGTTGGTCCGGCTTCTTCGGGTATCTTCTCGAGGCTCGCCGACCGGGCGTATCTGCGGCTGGAGGCGGCGTTCAGCCCGCGGGGCGACCTCGCCCGCGGCGGGCTGACCGGCGGCGCGACGATCTGGACGGCGGTGATCCTGGCGGCGGTGCTGCTGCTGTCCTTCCTGTCCAGCTGAGCCGCCCTGCCGCCTGGCGGTAGAATGGGCATAATATAGCCGCAAAGAGGCCGCGCTTGCGGCGCCTTTCCACAGTTCTGTATTTGACGTTTCGGAGTGCTGTCATACGCTCCGCAAGTAAAGTTGGGGCTGAAGGTATGCGGGACGTGGAAGAGACACAGGCCGGAACGGGGGATTTCGTTGCATATGCTACAGAAATCGTTGCCGCCTATGTCCGCAATAATCCGGTTCCGCCGGCCGAGTTGCCGGAGTTGATTCGCAACGTTCACCGCTCGCTTCTGGATCTGGGAGACCCCGCTGCAGAGCCGGAGAGGCCGAAACCAGCTGTTTCGATCAAGAAATCCGTCAATAATGACTATCTGATCTGCCTCGAGGACGGGCTGAAGTTCAAATCTCTGAAGCGTCATCTGCGCTCGAAATACGACCTGTCGCCAGATGAATACCGCGAGAAATGGGGCCTGCCGGCGGACTATCCGATGGTGGCGCCGGGCTATTCTGCGCAGCGCTCGAAGCTCGCCAAGAAAATGGGTCTCGGACGCCAGGACCGCTAAGAAAAGGCGCTGTGAATACTTATCATTGCGAGGGCGAAACAAAATAATTCGCTAACCAATGTTAACAAAATGCTGCTCCGACTCTTGATCCCCGAGTCTACTCGCGCGATAGGTGATTCTTGCGAATCACCACGGGGGTGGCGAACCATGCGTCAACAGAATGTTTTTGCCGGCGTAACCGACGCCCAGGAAATGCTGATCGAATACTGGCGGACATTGCGCGATGCCGCCGGCCGGGTCAGCCGCGAAAGCCTTGATCCGGGCGCACTGCGCAGCGCGCTGGCATCTGTATCCATCGTCGAGTTCGACCAGAACGGGATCGGCCGTTTCCGCATTGCCGGCTCCCGGCTGCGCGAGATTTTCGGGATGGAAGTGCGGGGCATGCGCGTGAGCGAGATCGCCGGAACTCATGGCGATTGTTATATGCTCGGCCTGTCGGCGGCGCTTGAGCGCGGCGAGCCGGTTGGCGGCGTGATCGAGACCGGCGGGCGGATTCATGCCTGGCTGCGCCTGCCGCTCGTCGGCGAAGATGGGCGGCTCAGCCTGGTGCTCTGCCATGACGAACTGCTGGCCAGCCGCCGTCTGCTGCGTCCGGGCCGGCCGGCAGATGCGCCTATCCCCCACAACAAGCCGCGCTTTGCCGCGTGATCCTGTTGTATCTGCGGGCGCCCTGCTTGTTGTCATAGGAAACTTATCCTAATTATATACTTGACAAAGCCGCCCTTGTTTTCTATCTGAAAAGGGTAGGAGCAAGCCATGACCAATCTCAACGCCCCGATGTTCCAGAACGAAGACGCTGCCCGCCAGCATCTTGAAGCGCAGCGCTGGCCTGACGGCCCCGTCTGCCCGCATTGTGGCTGCACGGGTGACCAGCACATCACGGCCATCAAGGGCGCCTTCTCGCGTCCGTCCAAGGCTCACCCCGAAGGCGTAGAGCGCAAGGGCCTCTACCAGTGCAACGGCTGCCGCAAGCAATTCACCGTGACGGTGGGCACCGTGTTCGAGTCCTCCAAGGTTCCGCTCCATAAGTGGCTGCTCGCCACCTACCTGCTGACATCCTCCAAGAAGGGCATGTCAGCCCACCAGCTCCACCGCACGATTGGCGTCACCTACAAGACAGCCTGGTTCATGTTCCATCGCATCCGCGAGGCCATGAAGGAAGACACCGCGTCTTCCGGCCCCATCGGCGGGGAAGGCAAGATCGTTGAGGCTGACGAGACCTATTTCGGCCAAGTCGATAACCCCTCCAAGACCCGCACGGACGGCACGCCCTACAAAGGCTCCAAGAAAGGCCGTGGGCCTGCCAACAAGCGCGCTGTGGTCTCCCTCGTTGAGCGCGGCGGACGCGCCCGCTCTTTCCACGTCAAGCACGCCACCAAGGCCAGCGTCCGCGAAATCCTTGTGAAGAACGCTTCCCGCAAGTCGAAGCTGTTCACTGACGAGTCCAAGCTCTACACGACCACCGGCGAAGAGTTTGCCCAGCACCGCACCGTGCATCACGCCTCTGGCGAGTATGTGCGCGGCGAGGTCCACTCCAACACCGTCGAAAACTACTTCTCTGTCTTCAAGCGCGGCATGCGCGGGATCTACCAGCATTGCGGCGAAGCCCATCTGCAGCGCTACCTGACGGAATTTGACTTCCGCTATAACCGCCGCTCAGCGCTGGGTGTTGGTGACGCTGAGCGCCACAACCAGCTGCTTCGCATGGTGGAAGGCAAGCGCCTCACCTATCGGCGGATTGGTGAAGCCGGTCTCGCATAGCCAGAAGGTGAAGCGATTTAAACGCTGGCGCGCTAAGACCCTGAACAGAAAGTGAATCTTTCCGCTTCTCGGTTGCTTGGAATCACGGTTAGTTATGGTCGCCCCGCGTGAGTCTGAACCACTCACGCGGGGCACAACAGCAACCGCATGGAGCGCGATAGCCGTGTTGACATCACCTTCTCTCAGAGTCGGAGAATCTGGTCAATCGCCTCCGTCACCATGGAGGCCAAAATGGCCAACTTACAACTTGTCTGGAATGGCGCCTCCGGGCGCGAGTACTCCTTCTACGTCCACCCTGTCGGAACCGCTTATGTAGAGGCTGCGGGCGTCTATCTTTTCTGCACTCACCAGAACGGCGTCTACAGGGCTGTCTACGTCGGCCAGACCGACAACCTCAATCAGCGCCTTAACACCGGACTCCAACAGCACCACGCGTGGCCGCGCGGGCGAGCGGCTGGTGTAACCCACTTCGGGACCATGCTCGTCCCCGGCGGGGCACACGTCCGTTTGAATGTTGAGACCGATCTGAGGCACCACATCAATCCTGTTTTGAGCGGCCAGTAGATTTCTTGGGCGCGGGCTTCGGCTCGCGCCCTTTCTTCATTTCGTCATGCGGCTTCGGCTTCTGTTTAATCAGTCGCCGGAGGGTCGCGTTGAACTCTTTGTCTTCTTTGGGGTTTGCCATGAACGATTTCCAGAAAGAGTTTTCTGAGTTTGGCCCCAGCCAGCACATTCACGCAATAGGTATGATTATCCTACACTTCAATTTGCTAGAGAGTTGGTTGCAAGATTTGACGATAAGATACCTTCCGTCGATTCCGCGTGAAGACGCGCGCTCAATATTCAAGAAGCTGAACAACCGTCAGCGTTTGGATTTGCTGAAATCACTTTCGCAACAAGAGGCAGACGAAAATAGTAGAGCGATAGTGGCCTCAATCCTTAAAACCTTCGACGTTTGCGCGGAGAACAGAAACTTAATTGCGCACGCTTGGCCGACCTTCTTTCACAACGAGGAAGACTTAGAAATTTACCTCGTCAAACCGCCCAGCCGAGATCCAAACGGGCTCGAAAGCTATGACTTTACGTTGGACGACTTGCACAGCGCTGCTCGCGCGAGTTGGGATTGTGGTGTTGTTCTTCACGATGTGATCGAGACGCCCCTGGGTCAGTCGCTCGCATTGAGTGGTAAACTTCCGACACCACGTAAGCTGAGCTTACGCCAGCGTCCAAAAGCTCCTCCAAGCGACCAACCCCCGCCTCAATCATCTCCTGAGTGATCTCAATCTTTTCAGTGAGTACCGGCCTGTCGGTCATAGGACTTATCTCCAAAAACGTGCTTTGTCACGTATATAATTGGGAAACTTATCCTACACCTCTCAATCTCGGCTATACTCATGCCTGAGACCAGGAGAGGAGTGGTGGTATGGCAGAGTTCGATCCCGGGAAAGATGAAGACAAGGCGTATCTCGCCGGCGCGCTGGTGGCTTATGCGCTCGGCCTGAAGGCGGAAACGATCCTGTCGACCGAGCGCGGCAAGCCGGTCGATGCCCGCGCCCGGCACATTGCGATGTATCTGGCCTATGCGGCCTGCGGGATGAGCCTGGCGCGCGTGGCGCGGGCTTTTGGCCGCGACCGCTCGACAGTGGCGCATGGCTGCGGGCTGGTGGAGGACTACCGCGAAGACCCGGATTTCGACCTCTGGATCGAGCAATTGGCGGAGGGCTTGCGCTCGGTTGTGATGCTGGCCGCAGGCGAGGTGGTCGCATGAGTGCCCGCCGGTCCGGTCCGCGCCAGCTTGGCGAGGCGCAGCTTTGCCGGCTGCTGGAGGCCGGCGGAATGCTGGTCAGCGATGCCGGCCGCTGGGCCGCCTATCGCTGCCAGGATGCACGCAGCCGCATGGTCGGCGTGGCCGCCGGGCTGACGGTGCAGCGCCTGCTGGACGCTGGCCGGGCCCAGCCGCTCCGCGGCGCACCGCAGCGGCTGGTCGCAGCGCCTGCCGCGAAAGTGCCGGTGCCGCGGATATGCGCGCCCGCAGGCGTCCGCCCTGCGCCGGACCGGTCGCTGATGACCCGGCTGCTGAGCCATCCTCAGCTCCAGCTTGGTGAAGCCATTCGCTTTCGCGCTGCGGCCGGCCGGTTCCGGGCCGACATGTATCTGGCCGCCAGCCGCGAGGCCGGGCGGGCTGGCGGCGCCGCCGCGTCTCGCCGGCTGCGCGAGGTCGAGCGCCGGATCGGTGCGGACAGGGCGCGCGATGTGGAAATGCTGCTGATTGAAAGGGCCAGTGCGGCGGGGTTTGCCATCCGCCGGGGCTGCCTGCTGGAAGAGGCCGAACCGCGCGGCCTCACCTGTCTGCATGCCCTGGCCGAAGCCTATGACCTCAATGTCAGAGCGCCGGCCTGATGGCGAAGGTCAGCTGGCGAGTGCGGCTCTGGCATCGGCCCGGATACGCGCCAGCATGGAGGCGAGGCCATTGGAACGCTGCGCCGTCAGCGCGCCTTTGACGCCGATCTCGTCGAGCAGGCCCTCGGCGTCAAAGGCATCGATTTCCGCGGGTGTTGCGCCGGAATAGAGGCGCGTCAGCAGAGCGATGAGACCGGAGACGATCATCGCATCGGATTCGGCGCGCAGGACGAGGCGACCGTCTTCAAGCGCGGTGACCATCCATACCTGAGAAGCGCAGCCGCGGACACGGGTTTCCTCGGTGCGCTCTTCGGGCGCCAGTGGCGGATTGGTCTTGCCGAGGTCGATGATATGCGCATAGCGCGCCTCCCAATCCTCCAGCCAGGAGAATTCTTCGCGGATACTTGCGGCGGCGCTTTCGATACTCATGGCCGTCATCTGGACCTGTCGGCACAAAAAATAAACCCCGGCGCACAGGTCGCCGGGGTGGAGAGAGACCTGGTTCAGGCGCGCTATTTGTAGACGGCGCCAAGGCAGTCGGCGATTTCCTCAAGCGCGTGCTGGCTGATGCAGTGCGGCACTTCGAATTCCTGGCCGACGCCGGCAACGCAGCCTTGCAGCTGCAGGTTCTGCATCCGCATGCAGCCCTGGACGCTGGGCTCGAGCATCACGCGGCTCAGCTTCGCCTGGTCCACGGACTCGGCGCCGAGGATACGCAGGGCGGCAACCGAGGCGATCTGGTTGGCGACCGGTTCCTTGCCGTATTTGACCTTCTTGCGGCCGGTAGTGAAGCCATCAGTCATGAAGGCGGGCAGGCGTACGGCGGAGGCGACATCGCCGGCCGTCGCAACCGCATTGGTGACGCCGGCATCCGCGCCGGGAGTGCCGGGGCGCACACCGGTCAGTGCCGCCAGAATCAGATTGTCTGCGGTCTGGCCTTGTCCCTGGAGAACTTTCACATTCTCGGCCCGCTGCCGGCTATTGCGGATGCGCGATTTGGCCCAGCCATATCCCTGCAGCGAATAGCCCTGTTCCTTGACGATCGCAGCGGTCGAATAGAGGCGCGGCAGGTCGGTGTCGGTGACCCCGATTGCGGCGCTGACGGCATCGTCGCCGCCTTTCAGAGACCGGGCATAGCCGCCGCCGGTCGCGAAGCTGTTGACGACACGGTCGCGGCCATAAAAGGCCTCGATGTCGCGCACCGTCGCACGGAACTCGGGGTCCTGCGATGCGATGAGAGCGGAATAGGCAATCCAGCCGCGGGTCAGCTGATCGGCATTGTATCCGCCAAGCGTGCTGAGGGCCTGATCGATGTCGCTGGTCGATTTGAACGGACTGGCGCCGATCGTATCGGCATCCGACTGATACGTCATGTAAACGGCGGCGCGTTCCGATACCGGATCTGCCTTCTGGGCCGATGCTCCGCCCGCCAGACCGGCAACGGCAAGTACAGCGGCGACTACCCGCAATGCAGCCATGTTTCTCACTCCCTCACGCGATACGCGATACTGATGCCTCAACTTCCCTGTAGGGGGAACCTCACCTTGCCCGTTTCCCACATTACAAATACAGCAGGTGTTCTGTGTGGCTGAAAATGCCTAATAAATCTCTCCGGGGTGTTAACGCTTGAGCCCCCTTATGTCGCAGAAGCGATTACAGTTTGTCCACCTTGCCTGGCTGGCGCTGGGCATCGCCGCGGGTATCGCGGGGATGATCGGCGGGGCCCCGGCCCTGCCGGCACTGGGCGTGATCGCTGCGGCGATGCTGCCGGGACTTGCAGGCAGCCTCCTGCCCGCGTCGGGGCGTACGGGTCCCGGTCTGATCGTCATTGCCTGGACCGTGATTGCGCTGACCGGACTGGTGGTCACCGGCGGCGGCGCGTCGCCGCTGATCGTGCTGCTGATCGCCGCGCCGCTTTCGGCGCTGCTTGCGGGCGCGCGGCGGATGGCGGCGGAGGCGGGCGTCTTTGCCGTCATCGCGCTCTTCCTGGCGCTGATCGCCGGAGGCGCAGGCTGGCTGCCGCCGGCGCCGGGCTGGGCCGTTCCCATGACCGCGCCGTTTGCCTTTGCCGGCCTCGTCCTGGCGGCCCTGATGATCTGGTTGCTGGTACATGCCGAGGCGGCGGAAAAACACCAACCAATCCTCCAACCGGGCAGTAAGACGCACACGGAAACCTCCAATGGTCCGGCGCGGGCGCGCAGCGCCGCGGTCTCGCCGCCTCTGCCGGCGTGCGGCGCCGCGCTGCTGGAAGTGACGCCCGAGGGCCGCCTTCGCGCTGCGGCGGGCGATACGTTCGGCCTGACCACGCTGCGCCCCGGCACGGCGCTTGCCGCCCTGTTCGAGCCGGGCAGCCTGCCCGAAGCGCTGCTCCAGCCGGGCGGTCAGGTGACGGGCGAGGCTTGCCTGATCTCCGGCCAGAAGGTGCTGGTCGCCGGAGAGACCGGCAGCGCCGGCACCTCGCTTCTGCTGTTCGTGCCGCCCGCGGCCGCGCCGGCGGCAGATGCCGAAGCCCGCGCCGCCCTTGAGGCGGAACTGAAGGCGCGCACGGCCTTCTTCGCCTCGCTCGGCCATGACCTGAAAACGCCGCTGAACGCCATCCTCGGCTATGCCGAAATCATGCAGGCCGAGCTGATGGGGCCGATCCCCGAGCCGTATGCCGACTATCCGGCGATCATTCATGAGAGCGGCACCGACCTTCTGCTTCTGGTCGATGACATCCTGGACCTCGCCCGTGCCGAGGCTGGCCAGCCGCGTCTCGAGCCGGAACCGGTGGACCTGAGCGCTTCGGCCGAGTCGGTCATCCGCCAGCTGACGGGTCAGGCGGAGCGGGCCGGGGTGACGCTAAAGCTGAAATCGACCGGCGAGGTCTGGGCCGAGGCGGACGCGCGCGCCGTTCGCCAGATCTGGCAGAACCTTGTTTCCAACGCGATCAAATATTCCGGGTCCGGCAAGACGGTGACCCTGGAGACGCGGATTGAAGGTGGCGCGGCCATTCTAAGCGTGCAGGACCGCGGCGCCGGCATTCCGGCGGCGGACCTGGCGCGCCTGACCGAACCTTTCACCCAGGCCAGCGGTGCCAAGCCGGGGACGGGGCTTGGCCTGTCGGTCGTGCGCCGCTTCGCCGAATTGCATGGCGGCGAACTGCGCCTCACATCGCGGCCCGGCAAAGGCACCAAAGCGGAAGTCATTCTGCCCCGTGCCAGCGAGGCCGACCTGCTGCCGCTGGAGGAGGCGGCGGAGTAGGCGGCGCAAAAAACCATTAGCCTGCCCCGGCAAACCGTGCCACGCTTCACTATCTTTATCAGCAGGGGAACCTCCAGAATGAGACTGGCACTTGCAGCTGGCGCGATGGCGCTGGCACTGGCCGCATGCGGCGGCACCGGCGGAGCGAACGCCAAATTCGTCAAAGCCTGCTCGGATGCCGGAGAAGATGCGGAACTTTGCACCTGCCTGGCCGACGGCCTCGAAAAGAATCTCGACGCCAAGACCTTTGGCACGCTCGCCAATGCCATGGCTGAGGGTGAGGAAAAGGGCGAGGAACTCATCAACAACCTTCCGGCCGATGAGCAGGCCAAGATCATGGGCGCGATGATGAGCGTGGGCATGAGCTGCGCCTTTGGCGGTTGACGCCTGGCAGGCTCACCTGAAGCGGTAACGCCGATGATGGACCGGCTGCCCGCCAGATTGTGGACGGACGCGCTGATCCGCCGGGCCAGTCTCGCCGGAGCCAGCGCGTTTGTCGTTCAGCATGGCGATGATGAGCGCGGCGATGTGCTTGTGAAGGTCTCGCGCCTCGACGGGACCGCCGCCGCCTATATCCCTTCGATGAACATGGACCGTGAGCGCATCTTCCTGAACCTCGCCGCGCAGGGCATCGGCCCGGACGAGGCGGGGGTGGACGCGTATGTGCGCCGGGCCAAGGCGCGCGACAGCGACCTCTGGATCATCGAGATCGAGGATCGGGAGGGCCGGCATTTCCTGACAGAACCGGTCGATGAAGGCGCCCCCTGAACGGGTGGGCGACATAAAGTCCGGACGGCGGGTCGCTTTCCCTCGAACTCGCGAGCCTATCCCGTGGAGCCATGATGATCTTTCGTTTCTCCCTGCTTGCCGCCGCCGCCCTTTTCGCCGCGCCGCCTGCCATTGCCGAACTCCCTGCCTGCGGGCTGGAACTTGACCGGGCCACAACGGAGGCGCGGGAAGCTGAAACCCGGCTCTCCCGGGCGTGGCGGGATGCTTACGAGATGATGGGCTGGATCATGATGGACTATGAAGAAGGCCTCATCGATGCGGAGGAAGAGTCGCGGCTTCTCGCCGAGGCCGAGGAAAAGCATGCGGCCGCAAAGGCTGAACATGCCGAGGCCGCCGCCCGGCTCGCCGCACTCAGGGAGAAGCTGATGGACTGCAAGGGAATTGAGCAATGAAGGCCGCCATTGTCATTGCCCTTCTGATGACGGCAAGCGCTGCATCCACGGCCCATGCGGACAGCTGCGCCCAGTCGGAAACGGCGGTACGCACAACCGCGTCACAAGGCAAAGAGCTGATGGCGCAGATGGACGTCATTCGACAGCGGCACGCAACGACACAGTGGGAACTGTCGATGGAAGTAGAGGCGTCCCTTGATTACGGATGGGATCCGGAGTCGGAAGATTACATGGATACCCTGAAAGTGACGCTGGATGATCTGGAACAACAGTGGAATGGGCTCAATGCCGAACTTGCAGCTGTTGAACCGGCGCTGCAGGCGGACCTGCTGGCTTATGAAACGGCGTGCGGCCCGGCGGCAGATACGGCCGCCCTCTTGCGCGATCTGGGTCTTGGGGGGAACTGAGGGATGAAGCCTGGTCAGCGCCAGATAGCACGCATCACCGCTGCGCTCATCGCCTGCGGGCTCAGCGCCTCGGCCGCGCTCGCCTGTGACTCCTTCTGGCCGGATATGGAGCGGGCGGCCCTCGCCGTAAGCAGCAATCATCAGGAGCAGGCGGCGCTGCGCTTCCGCCTTGAAGACGCTCACCTCGCCCATGACGAGCTTGTGTCCGATCTTGCCTTTATCGGCGAATGGGACGGCTGGGAGCTCCACGAAGAAGAAGCAGTCGCCGACATTGAGGCGGCACAGGCTGCGATCGAAGAGCGCGCGCCCTTCTGGGATGCGGCAGACGCCGAGCTGCTGACAGCCATCGAGGCCCATGAAGCCGCCTGCGGACCTGACCGGCGTACCCAGGAACTGCTTATCCGGCACAGGATCAGCCTGAAGCGTTGAGGCGGCAAGGGCTGGCGCTGCCGCGAAGTCTTCTCAATTTGGCCCCATCGACGAGGCATGGCATTCTGCCAGCGCTGACAGGAGGAGAATCGATGAAGTCCCTGATTGTGTGCCTTGTTGCGAGCCTGCTCGCCGCGCCGGCGGCCGTCGCATGCGACGCCTATGTGGCCGATGTCGAGAAGGCCGGGTTGGCGGTGAAAAGCGCCATGGCCGAGCGCCGGGCCGTGCAGACGCGTTTCGACGAGGCCGAGTTCCAGCGCGACCGGCTGCGCGAGGAGGCCGAGGCCCGCGGAACGCCGCAAGCCTTTGAGGACGACATTGATTTCTATTCGGCTGAAATTCGCAAGGCCGAGGCCGACTGGATGGCGCGCACGCCCGATTGGGAGGCGGCCGAAGCAGAACTGCTGACGGCCCTTGCAGCGCATGAGGGCGCCTGCGGGGCGAATGCGCGCACGGCGGAGCTGATGGACAGCTATGGGCTGAAGCTCACGCGCTAGGCTGCTCGCCTGTTGATTGCGCCGCCATGGGCCGGGCCATAAACCGCCTGTTTACCGTCTGACCCCACTTTCGGCTGAGCTGGGAGTTATTCGGGGGCGGGGTGGCCGTGCTGTTCCTACTCAATGATGTTGTGACCGAAATCGAGGCGCCGGAGATGCGCCTGCTTGTGCGCGGGGCAAATCTCGGCGGCGATGTGCAGGGCCTCACCCCGCGCGAAGCGATGAACCTTGTGCGCACCCGGCTGCAGGCGGTGCATGATCGCGGCGCAGTGCCGGAGCGGGCGCTGATCGACGACCTCGCCGCACTGATCATCGCCAAGACCGGGGCGAACGCCGCGCTGTTCCCGGTGCATGAAGGCCGCGTCGCCGAAGCGCGCCTGACGATCCTGCCGGAAGCGATCCTCGAGGCTGTGCGCACCCGTCTCGCCGAAGGCCACCGCCCGGACATGGGCGCCTTCTGGACGCGGGCGGCTTAGGGGCCGGGCTATCGGGGCGGCGGATTTGGCTATTGAGCCTGCTGCCTTCGCGCTCTAGGCTGTTGCCGCTGGGTAAGGCTGAGGGAGGAGCAACCCATTTATTAGCTTGCGCGTCCTGAGCTTCTGGGCGCCCGTAAATTGGGCTTGCGCCAATCAACCCCGGCGGATGACATAAGGGGGCGGTGATGGGACAGGACGCTGAGGGTAAGGGGCATCTGGGTGATATCGGCGCTGTGCCCGCAACCCTGAGCAGTGTGATCGGCGCCCCCTCCATTCTCTCATTGCTGCAGTCGGCCTATGAGGTGAAAGGCCTGAGTGCGCCGCTTCAGGCGATTCTGGACGCCTACAATCAAGGCATTGAAAGTGCAGCTGCGATAATTGAGCCGGCGCTGACGCCGCTTGTGAGCTGGACCGGGCGCCTGTTCGGTTCGGATGTCGTTCTGTACCCGCATTGGCGCCACCTGTTCGTGCTCTGCATGATTTACCTGCTCGCCCAGATCCGCATCCGGCGAAGCGAGAAGGAGGCAATGCGCCATTGGGTCGACTTGCCTATGGGAGCCCTGTTCGCCCTGATCGGGTGTCTTGCGGCCGGAACGATTGCGCCCGGAGGCGGATGGTGGGCGCAGGGGCTCATCGCGGCCTGGCCCTTGTCGATGTTCTGGTTTGGACAGGCCGCAGCGAATATCGTGAGTCACGAGTTCTCGCGCGCATTTTCAGGCTTCGAACGCGGCAAGCCGTTCTCCTACACACTTGGCTATGTCGCAGCCGGATCAGCGATCGCGCTCGGCCGCGCCGGCAGGGACCTCCTGATCGTCGTGCCGCCCTATTTCGTCATCGGATTTGTGCTGGGCGCTTTGCTCTCATTTGTTCCGGTGATCGGTGAGGGCGCCGGAGTCGCGGCGCTTGCCCTCTTCGCGATCATCGCAGGCGTCCATTTTCTGCGCATCGGGATGCGGCAGGGCGAGCGCTACATGACCCGCCTGGGCCTGACTGTTCTCGGGGGCTATGCCGCCGCTGTGGCCGTGTTCGGTATCGACCTGGTCCTGAAGCTTGCCGCCTGAGGCAGGCGCTTGCTCTTCCTTTGGGACAGCCAGCCCCTTCATTCCATTCGCCAAATCGGCTAGGGGCTGGCGCGAAGAGAGAGCTTATCCATGTCGCATGTGACTGAAGCCGCCCGGCGGCGCACCTTTGCAATTATCTCGCACCCGGACGCCGGCAAGACGACGCTGACCGAGAATATCCTGCTGGCCGGCGGGGCGATCCGCGCGGCGGGCGAGGTGGCGGCGCGCGGCGAGACGCGGCGCACGCGGTCGGACTGGATGAAGATCGAGCGCGACCGTGGCATCTCGGTCTCCGCTTCGGTCATGACCTTCGAATTCGACGGCTATATGTTCAACCTGCTCGACACGCCGGGCCACGAGG
>CAYQRX010000012.1:0-26520 GCA_964419865.1 uncultured Hyphomonas sp.
AGCTTTTCGGCGGCCGCGCGGGCCCGAATACGGGCCTGCTGTACCGACTCTCCATCCAGCGAATGTCCGGCGAGCCAGGCCGTGCGCGCGAGGATGTTCCATGTCTTTGGCAGTGCGCGCAGGCCATGCAGCTTCGGCGGCGGCAAAGGCGCCTCATTGAAAACAGGGTCATAGGTCGCCCGGCGGTGCGGCACGGCACTGTCGGCTGTCTGCTGCGCTCTAAGGCGCGCTGATGCAAAGACGATGTCGGCATCAGCCACCATGTCCTTGAGGGTCTGTGGCGCGTCCTGCCCCTCCGCCAGCGGTCCCTGCTCATAACGGTCCCACCAGTCGATATAGCCGCGCCAGTGCAGACGTGGGCCGGCCCGCCGGTCGAGTGCCGGCCGGCCATGACGGGAAATAATGATCGGCCCGCGGCCGGGTTTTGCCGAAGTCGCTTCAGGCATCGCCAATGCTGCTTCCGTCCCGCCGTTCAGGGCCCCGCGCCCTGCCTCGGACCCCGACTAGCGGTGTTGGCGGGACCGGGCAAGATGCGGATTGGCGTTTCAGAGGCCGCGCCAGACGCGTTTGCGGCAGGGCTCATCATCCTGCAGCTTGCAGCGGTGGAAGGTCATCAGGACCGTATCGGCGCGCCCGATCAGGTGATCGAGGGGCACAAAGCCGATCGAGGCATCGTCCGCCGGGCCGCGCAGAGGGCATCCGGTGCGGTCAACCACGCCGTTCACCGGCAGGCAGTGTCCGGAAATCTCCCGGCTGTCATAGGAGTTGTTCCGGTTATCGCCGATCAGGAACATATGCCCCTCCGGAACGATAAAAAGCACCGTATCGTCAACGGGATGCCCTCGCAGGCCACGATGCGTCAGCCAGGAGCGTTCGCCGATCGTCTCGCGCCACTCATGCGCCGTGTCCATTATGTTGGTCCGGTCTGGCACATACCGCACCGTGCGCACGAATTCGGCCTGCACCGGCTGACCATTGATGACCAACTGCTCGTTCAGAATCTGCACCCGGTCGCCCGGCAGACCAATCACCCGCTTGATCATCACGCGATCAGAATGGGGATGCTCGAACACAACGACAGACCCGCGCTCTGGCGTGCTTGCGAAGAAACGGCCTTTTCCGAGCGGAAGGTAGCGTCCGATGCTCAGCGGCAGCGAGTAACGGCCGTATCCATATGCGAATTTGGCGACCGCTACGCGGTCGCCCACCTCAAGTGTCGGCACCATGCTTTCCGACGGAATGACGCGCTGCTCGTAGAGAAGTCCGGTAAAAAGCAGGAAGGCCGGCGCAACGATGGCTAGCGTCGCACCCCACTCCCGCAGCTCCTGACGGATCTTGCCCCACAAGGTTGCGGGTGGCTGAGCCGGTTCACTCACCGCGCTGTTTTCCTCAGTCATTCCAACCTCAATAACCGACAAGCGCGCAAGTCTTAGACGAAAAGCTACGGCCATGCGAAGGCAAAAGACCGGCAAGACTGCGATTCAGCTGGAGCGGCAGGGCTGGCCGCGCATTATCAGGTCAGGCTGTAGAGCGCGGCGCCATCAGGGCCGGGCCGGCTCGTCACTTCTCCGCGATGGATCAGATAATTGAGATGCGCAAGCGCCTCACCCGTGGCGCTGCCCATATCTTCCTGACCTATCGCCCGCCCGAACAGGGTCACGAAGGTATCGGTGACCTTAACAGGTCCCTTTTCGAGCTTCTGGCGCAGCCGGGTCAGTGAAGTCTCGTGACCGGCGATCAGATTCCTCAGCCTTATATGCGCGCCGGTGAAAGGCTCATTGTGGGCCGGCAGGATGAAACAGTCCTCCGGCAGCTCGCGCAGCAGTTTCTCACAGCTCCCGATCCAGTCCTGAAGCGGATTGGCCGCCGGCTCGGTAGGATGCACCGAGACATTGGAAGAGATACGGGGCAGAAGCTGGTCGCCGGTGATGGCGATGTTCAGCGCTTCGCAGAACAGGGTCACATGTTCGGGCGAATGGCCATTACCGGTGATGACGCGCCAGTCCTGACCGGCGAGCCGCAGGATGTCACCATCCTCCAGCCGGACAAAGGAATCCGGCATCTGGCTGACACCGCGCCCGAACCCGCCGAAGCGCTTTTTGTAGTGCTCGATGGCGCTCTCGGGCCATCCCGCGCGGATGTAGAAGTCTATCCCCGCCTTCGGTGCCGGGCGGCCCGTATCGGCGACCAGCATCCGGCAGGTCGTATATTCCAGCCGGCTCATCCACAGCTCGGCGCCGTATTTGTAACAGAGCCAGCCGGCGCACCCGACATGGTCGGGATGCATGTGGGTGATGATGACCCGCTTGAGCGGCTTTTCCGGCGTTACCCGCTCGCCCAGCAACTGGCGCCAGGCTGCCTTGGTATCATCCAGCGGCATACCGGTGTCCACGATGGTCCAGCCGTCGCCGTCATCGAGAATCCACACATTGATGAACTTCAGCGAAAAGGGCAGCGGCATGCGCGTCCATTCAACACCGGGCGCCAACTGAATCGTCTCGCCGGGCTCCGGCGCGTGCGTTCCATGCGGGAAGGTCAGACCCTTGTACTGGGTCGGTTCAGAGGCAAATCCGTCCATCGGCTCAGGATAGGCTCTGAAGGAAGGCCGTCGAGCCGTCACGCCGGGGAAGGATCATTTGAGCGGCGTCCGGCTGCGGGGCGAGAGGCGTGTGCGTTTGAACTTGGCACCTTTGAGGGGCGATGGTGCGCCGGGCGCCGGTTTTGGCGTCGGCGCAGCGCTTTTTGACTTTGGTGCGCCAGTTCGCGGCTTCGACTGACCCGGTTTGTCCCGATCTGTCCGCGTTCTGGCCGGCGGTTTGTCGCCGCGCATACGGGGACGGTCCTCGCGGGGCGGGCGGGCGCGCACCTCCTCTCCTGCCCCAGCCGCCAGCAGGGCGGCACGCTCCTTCGCCCCCAGCGGGCGCCATTTGCCCTCCGGCAGCCCTGCCAATACAATCGGCCCGATCCGGACCCGCTGCAGGTCCGTCACCCGCAGGTCCACCAGTTCGCACATCCGGCGGATCTGGCGATTGCGCCCTTCTTTCAGCGCGAATCGCAAGAGCGGCCCCTTCTCTCTCACGACCGTGGCGGGCCGCAGCTTGCGCCCGTCGAGTTCGAGGCCGTGGCGCAGCAGGGCGAGTTTTTCCTCGGTGATGTCGCCTTTGACGCGGACAAGGTATTCCTTGTCCATCTCGCTGAGGGGCCCAATGATCGCCCTGGCCAGCACGCCATCTTCCGAGAGAATCAGCAGGCCGCGCGAATCCTTGTCGAGCCGCCCGAGCGGCGCCATCCGGTTTGAGCGCTGCGGAATAGCATGGGCCGCGCCGGACAGGGTTTCAGCGGTGACGAGGCGGATGGCCGGCGTCTCGCCCGGCTCAGGCGTGCCGGAGACATAGCCGACCGGTTTGTTGAGGATAACGGAGAGCTGGTTGTCGAGACGGCGCGATGCGCCTTCGGTAAGGCTGAGCGTCTGGCCTTTCTCGATACGCTCCCCTGCGACCGTGATCGGCTTGCCATCAATCTCGATGAGCCCGCGTTCGATCAGCGCATCGGCCTCGCGGCGCGAGCAGACGCCTTCCTGGGCAAGCCATTTGTTGATCCGCAGGGGCTCGTCGCCGGTATAGGTCTTGGTCCAGGGCATACCGTGACAGTCCTTCTTGTCGTCAGACGCCGAACAGGGCCTGGCTGCCTTCCAGGAAGCGTGCGCCGCCCTCGGTGATGGCCGGCACGCGGCCGGGGGCCTGAGCGAGGGCGGTTTCGGCGAAAAAGCCCGCGAGGGCAAGCTGGCGCATGCGCTGGTCGGCGTCGCCCGAGCGGGCAGCGACGGCGCCGCGGGTCAGGAAATGACCGCCGATGACATCGCCGGCGAGGGCCAGGTATTCGGTTGCACCTGCGAGACCTTTTTCGGGTTCGTCTGCAAGCGTCTGCACCATCCAGTCGCTCGCCTCGGCAAGGGCAGCGGCGCCGGCCTTCAGCCGGTCGGCAATCTGGACAAGCTGGGGATCATTCGTGGCGCGCGCTTCGCGGACGGTTTCGTCAATCTCGGTCAGCATCGCCTGCATGGAGGCGCCCTTGGTACCGGAAAGCTTTCGCCCGACAAGGTCGATCGCCTGAATGCCGTTGGTGCCTTCGTAGATCGGGGCGATGCGGGCGTCGCGGTAAAGCTGGGCGGCGAGCGTTTCGTTCATGAAGCCCATGCCGCCATGCACCTGCACGCCGAGGCTGGCGACTTCTACGCCGATATCCGTGCTCCAGGCCTTTGCGATGGGGGTCAGCAGGTCTTCGCGCAGTTTCGCGGCGGCGCGGATCTCCGGATCGGGCGAACTGTGGGCGAGGTCGGCGGCGACACCGCAGGCATAGCAGATGGCGCGGGCCGCGGCGACCTTGGCGCGCATGGTCGTCAGTGTACGGCGCACATCGGCATGGTGCAGGATCGGCGCGGCGCCGGCGACGCCTTCCGCCTTGCCCTGCTTGCGTTCCTGCGCATAGGCGAACGCCGCCTGAAACGCCGCCTCCCCGACCGCGACACCTTCAAGGCCGACGTTGAGGCGCGCGGAGTTCATCATCGTGAACATGCCTGCGAGGCCGCGGTTTTCCTCGCCGATCAGCCAGCCCTGCGCGCCGTCATATTCCATGACACAGGTCGGGCTGCCATGAATGCCCATCTTCTTCTCGAGGCCGATACAGCGCACCCCGTTGCGCGCGCCGGGATTGCCGGCCTCGTCGAGAAGGAATTTCGGGACGAGGAAAAGCGAGATGCCTTTCGAGCCGGCCGGGGCGTCCGGCAAGCGGGCAAGGACGAGATGGATGATGTTCTCAGCCATGTCGTGATCGCCCCAGGTGATGAAGATCTTCTGGCCGGTGATCGCATAGCTGCCGTCTGCATTTGCGACCGCTCTGGTCTTGAGCGCGCCGACATCGCTGCCGGCCTGGGGCTCGGTGAGGTTCATCGTGCCGGTCCACTCACCGGTGACGAGTTTCGGCAGATAGGCAGCGCGCTGGGCGTCGGTCCCGTGGGCGAGCAGCGCCTCTATGGCGCCGAAGGAGAGCATCGGGCAGAGGCCAAACGCCATATTTGCACCATGGAATATCTCCATCACGCCGAGGGCGAGGGCTTTCGGCAGTCCCTGCCCGCCCCACTCCTCGGGCGCGGCAAGGCCCATCCAGCCGCCTTCAACGAACGCTTTATAGGCTTCGGCAAAACCTGGCGGGGCAACAACGCCCTTCTCCGTCAAGACTGACCCGTGCGCATCGCCAACCGGGTTCAGCGGCGCCAGCACATCGCGTGCGAGCTTGGCTGCTTCGTCAAGGATCGGGCGGACGAGATCGGGGTCATAGGCTTCATGTCCCGGCAGGCCTTCGAGCCGGTTGATGCGGGCAAAGGCATTCAGAGCGAACTCGATATCGGCAACCGGAGCATCGTAGGCCATGAAACGTCCCTTTGAATTTGTGAATAAATGATATGCCGCGCGAATGTTAGAGAAGTGGTTCACACTGCAAAAGTGTGCACTAGTTTCAAGCTTCCCATAGGGCCTCAAGAGGGACTGACACCATGCGACTTCTGTTCATCACCGCCAGCGCGCTCGTTCTGGCAGCCTGCAGCGAAGCTGCTGCCCCCACGACTCCGGCTGCGGCAGAACCTGTAGCCGCTGCAGCGCCGGCTGCCGATGTGGAATATGGCACGCCCGGCACCTACAAGATCGACCGGAACCACACATCGGTGACCTGGCGCGTCAGCCATTTCGGCTTGTCGCAGTATACTGGCCGGTTCACTGAAATCGATGCGACACTGGAATTCCATCCGGACGATCCGGCTGCAACGCGGCTGACCGCGACGATCAATCCGGCCTCGGTTGAGACAGACTATCCGGGCGACTACAAGGCGGGCCATGCGAACAGCGGGTTTGAGACCTGGAATGAAGATCTCGCCCGCAATGCCAACTGGTTCAATGCCGACCAGTTCCCGCAGATCACGTTCACGACCACCTCCGTGAATCCGGTAACGGCTAACACCGGAACGGTCACGGGCGACCTGACCTTCCTGGGTGTGACCCAGCCCGTCACACTGGACGTGACCTATAACGGCGTTGCGAACTTCCCCTGGGCGCCGGGCGTGGACAAGATCGGATTTTCGGCGCGCACGACCCTGAAACGGTCGGATTTCGGCCAGACCGCGCTTGCGCCGAACATCGGCGATGAAGTCGAGGTTATCATCGAGACAGAGTTTGACTTGGTGGTTCCGCCCGCCGAAGAATAGGGCCCGTGTCCAGCCAACCGGCCTCCCGATACACTGCGGTCGCCATCGCCCTTCATTGGGCGATGGCGCTGCTGCTTGTATTCATGATCTGGCTTGGCTGGAACATGGAAGACAGTGAGCAGCTCTATCAGCTCCACAAATCGGTTGGGATCACGCTTCTGTTCCTCACTTTGACCCGGATCAGCTGGCGCTTGCTGAACCCTCCCCCACCCTTACCGGACGACATGGCTGCATGGGAACGGACGGCATCGCACGCGGTCCATATTGCCTTCTACGCGGCCATGTTGATCATTCCGCTGGCGGGTTGGCTGCTGGTCTCCATCTCGCCATTTCAGGTCTCCACGGTGCTATATGGCGCCATCGACTGGCCGCACCTGCCCTTCACAGCCGCGCTGCGTGCCGGCGAAGAGGGCCTGGTTCACGCCGTTGTCGAGACCGCACATTCCAAGGGCGCCTGGGTTCTGATTGTGCTTCTGGGTCTGCATGTCGCCGGCGCCGTCAAGCATCAGTTCGGGAGTGAACAGGCCGTGCTGAAGCGGATGCTGCCGGGCATTGCTGGCAAGACGGCGCCGCCGGTCTCACCGGCTCGTGGCGGATTGATCGCCTTCGGCGGCAGTCTTCTTCTGTTCGCCCTCATCGCCGCAATCCCGATGGCGGGTTCCGGCGCAACTGGTGCGGGCACGACACGCTCAGCCGCCAGCGATGGTAATTGGCGCGTCGACTATGAGGCCTCGGAAATCGGCTTCTCCGGCCTGTATGAAGGCAAACCCTTTGGCGGTGAATTCCAAAGCTGGACGGGCGAAGTCTTCTTCTATCCCGAAGACCTCGGCGCATCCTCTGTTAAGGTTACCGTCGCCGCAGCGAGCGCATCGACGGGCACGCGTCTTTACGATTCCACGCTCCGCGAGACGGAATGGTTCAATACAGCCAGCTATCCAGAGGCAATTGTAGCGCTTAGCGATTTCACAAGGACGGGTGAAGAAACCTACACAGCGACAGCAACAATGACGCTCAAGGGGCGGGAGGTGAGCGTTCCACTGGATTTCGAACTGCGGATCCGGAACGACCGGGCCGACCTTGAAGGCCGGGCAGTTCTATCGCGGCGCGCACTTGATCTCGGGCAGGTGTCAGACCCCGGCGCGGAGTGGGTTTCGGATGAGATCATCGTCACGATCGAAGGCCGGGCAACCCGGGTTAAGTGACTGAAGGCGGGCCTGCAACGCTTGTTTGAAGCATGGCGCGCTGGTGCTATGGGGCGCCGATGACTGCGCCGACCGTACCCATCCTTCCGGAAACCCTGGCCCTTGCTGCCGAAATTCTCGCGAATGGCGGTCTCGTCGCCATGCCGACAGAAACTGTCTACGGACTCGCAGCGGATGCAAGCAATCCGGACGCTGTCGTGCGCCTGTATGAGGCCAAGGGCCGGCCGCGATTCAATCCTCTGATCGCGCATGTCGCCTCATTGGAGATGGCCGCGCGCGAAGCAGTGTTCTCGCCGATGGCAGAGCGGCTGGCGGGACAATACTGGCCGGGGCCGCTGACACTTGTTCTGCCGGTCGCAGCAGGCGGGACGGTCTGTGACCTCGCCCGGTCGGGGCTGGAAACGGTCGGGCTGCGATGCCCGGCGCATTCGGGGGCCAATGCGCTGATTGATGCCTTCGGGCGGCCGCTGGTGGCACCGTCCGCGAACCGGTCCGGACATGTCAGCCCCACACGGGCCGAGCATGTCGCGTCCGACCTTGGGGACGTGATCGATCTTATCCTCGATGGCGGCCCTTGCGAGGTCGGGATCGAGTCAACAATCGTGGCGGTGGAGGCCGACCGCGTAACGCTGCTTCGGGCCGGCGGGGTCGCATCCGATGTGCTGGAGGCGTTTCTGGGTTTCCCGCTCGAACGGGCTTCGGGGACCGGCATTTCCGCGCCAGGCATGCTGAAATCCCACTACGCGCCCAAGGCTGCGCTGCGGCTGAACGCCGAAGCGGCAGAGGAAGGCGAAGGCTATCTCGGTTTTGGCCCGGCGCCGATGGCTGGCCTGAACCTGTCGCCTTCAGGCGATCTCGCCGAAGCGGCAACAAAACTGTTCGCCATGCTGCGCGCGCTGGATGTCCGCTATTCACGCATCGCTGTCGCGCCCATTCCCATGACGGGGCTTGGCGAGGCCATCAATGACCGGCTGGCGCGCGCAGCGCACCGCGATAACTAAGACGGCGCTCTCAGCCGCCCATGATGTCTTCGCGCAGCACCGTCATCATGAACTGGTAGGAAGTCTCGCCCTCATCGACGTCCTTGTAGACAACGGCGATGAACTCCGCGCCGAGATAGACTTCCATGGAGTCAGCGGCCTTGTCGCGGGCAACGAGCCGCAGGCCCGGATGCAGTTTCTCTTTCAGATACGCTTCAAGGCGCAGGCTTTCTTCGCGCTCCATGGCGGCTCTCCTGTAGAATCTCTGGCTGGCGCGGAACCTATCCCGTTTCGCGTGAGGCGCAATATTGGCGCTGTAGACGACTGTCGAGCGCTATTGTTCCTCGGCGCTCTCCGGAATCGCCTGATCCATCGACTGCGCCGGTTGGCAACAGGTCGGGCCGGAGACAATCCTTGCGGGCACACCGGCGACAGTGCAGCGCGCCGGAACGTCCTTCAGAACGACACTGCCCGCAGCGACCTTCGCTTCGTCGCCTACAGTGATATTGCCAAGGATCTTTGCGCCGACGGAAAGCAGCACGCCGCGCCCGATCTTCGGATGGCGGTCGCCGACTTCCTTGCCGGTACCGCCGAGGGTAACGCCGTGCAGGAGCGAGCAACCGTCGCCGACAACGGCCGTCTCGCCGATGGTTATACCAGAGGCGTGATCGAGCATCACCGACCGGCCGATGCGGGCAGCGGGGTGGATGTCGACGTCAAAAAGCTCGGATGCCCGGCTCTGGAAGTGGAAAGCCAGGGTCTCCCTGCCCTCACGCCAAAGCTGGTGGGCCACGCGGTGCGTCTGAAGCGCCAGAAAGCCTTTGAAAAACAGGAAAGGCTGCAACATGCCCCGGCAGGCCGGGTCGCGCTCAAGAACCGCCTGCATGTCACTTTCAGCCGCATCGATCAGGTCCGGCGCGGCTTCATAGACCGAAGCGAGGATATGGCGCACCTGCTGCGGACCCATACCGGGCCCCGAAAGTTTCTCTGCCAGATGGTAGGACAATGCCTGCGCAAGGCTCGCATGCGACAGGACCGCTGCATTGACGTAGCCTGCAAGTGTCGGCTCCTCAGCGGCGGCGGCCTGCGCTTCGAAACGAAGCCGTTTCCAAGGTGGCGGCGGGGCGCCGATATCCGGATTGTCCATTGTCGCGGCCTCCGCTGCTTCGTTTGTCCGGTTCACATGGCATTCCATAGGTTCTGTTTCAACACCCCGGCCGTCAGCCTCTATTCGGCGGGCTGGTGGCCTGGCGCTACGGGGCGGTAGCCGAACATCCGCCGGATGGGCTTCATCGTCATGATCCGGAATACCGCCGGGGTGAAATAAAGCGCGATGATCGCGGAGCCGCCAACCCCGCCGGCAATCCCCGCAGCAAGCGGCAGCCAGAACGAGTCCCCGGACAGGAGGATGGGGACAAACCCGCCCATCGTTGTCAGCGTTGTAGCGACGATGTGACGTGTCGCATCCATCACCACCTCGCGCTGGGCAATCACATCGTCAGCCATCGCCTCTGGGCTGGCGCGCAAGAGTGCAAGTACGACGATCGAGCCATTGATGGCGATGCCGAAAAGCCCAAGGCTGCCGACGATGGCATTGAAGCCGAATGGAAGATTGAACAGCCAGACGCCGAAGAAGGCATAGAAGACGGAAATTATCCCTGCAGTTACGATCAACAGCATCATGCGGAAGGAATTGAAAACCAGAGTGATCGCGCCGGCCATGACCAGCATCAGCGGGATGCCCACGCCGGCAAGGTTGCCGACCGCCTCGCCCGAATTTTCGGCCTCGCCACCGACAAGCATGTCATAGCCTTCGGGCAAACGGAAACTGCCGGCGGCGAGCCTCTCCTGAAACTGCGAAAGCGCCGGCGCAGGCAGGGTATACGGATCGAGAAACGCGAGGATCTGATTGGTTCGCAATCCGTCGCGGCGGGAGATCGTCGCGGTTTTCGGCGCAAGTTCCATCTGCCCCAATGCGGAGATTGGTGTACCAGGCATTCCCGGCGCCGCTCCAACGGTCTTGGACTGAAGTTCCGTCAGCGACCGGCGCCGGGCATCGGAGGCGATTATCCGAACAGGAAGTTCTTCTGTCCCCTCCAGAATCGATCCGGCCCGCACGCCCTCCATCTCTGCGCTCATACTTGCAGCGAGGTCAGCAAGCCTTGTCCCGGCGAGCGCCGCCGCGGCTTCGTCCGCCCTGAGACGAAGCGTCGGCGCTCCAAGTTCCAGAGAGGCGGTCGTATAGGTCACGCCCGGCGTCTCACTGAGCTGGGTGCGCAACTCATCGCCGAGACGGTTCAGCGTTTCCAAGTCCGGACCGCGCAGAATAAGCTCAATCGGCGCATTTGCGGGCGGCCCCTGCTCGAAAGGCAGGGCAAGGAAACGTGCGGAGGGAAATTCGTCGCGCATGCGGCGCTGGACATCGTCGACGACTTCGCGGGTCCGGCCGCTGCTGTCCAGCTGTACCCAACCGGACGCGAAGCCCTCGACGCCCTGCGTATTGTTGATTGCGTTATAATAGACCCGAGGCGAGGGTTCGCCGAGAACCCAGGTAACCGACCGGACACCCTCCGTCTCAAGAATAAGTTCCGTAGCGCGCCGGGTGACGGCTTCGGTTTCGCCGATATCGGCACCGAAGGGCATATTGACGACAACCTGAAACTGATCACGCTCTGTCTGCGGAAAGAATTGCTGCGGCAGTCCACCCACGAGCCAGAGTCCAAGCACAGCGGGCGCAACGCCGATCAGGATACCAAGAGGCGGCGCCCGCAGGACAGCCTCGACGGTCGCGCGGTAACCATCGGATATGACATCAATTGCAATGCCGTCCCGCCACCAGCGGCGCGGCCGGGTGGTCTGTCCGCGTTCCCAACTACGTGTGCGATCAAACCAGCCGGCCATGGCGGGTACGATCGTCATCGCCAGAAAGAAGGAGGCAGTGATCGAATAAATCACGGAAAAACCAACCATGCCAATGAACTCCCCGGCGGCGCCGGGCAGCAGGGCGATCGGGGCAAAGGCGAGCGCGGTTGTCAGCGTCGAGGCCGCGAGCGGCGCGAAAAGCTGATTCAGGCTGCGCCGGATGGCGTCTTCGCGCGACAGGCCGCGGGCGCGCCACTGGTCGATGTCGTCGACGACTACGATGGCGTTGTCGATCAGGAGACCCAGCGAGATCACAAGGCCTGTGACGGACATCTGGTGAAGCGGATGACCGAATATGTTGAAGATTATGAGCACCAGCCCGACGGTCAATGGCATGGCCAGACCGACAACGATCGCCGAGCGCCATCCGATCAGCAGAAACAGGACCGCAAAGACAATCAATGCCGACATTCCGAGATTGCGGGCGAGGCCGTTGAGGCGGTTGCTGGTGTAGACACTCTGGTCGAACACGATTTCAGCGGAGAGTCCGGGCGGCATGCCGCCTGCAAATTCGGCGACGATGCTGCGGCCCCGCTCAGCCCACTGATCGACGCGCTGTCGCGGCGAAATATACGCCGCGACAAGAATTGCCGTCCGGTTGTTCTCGAACGCAGCTCGCAGCGGCGGATCTTCGAGACCTTTCTCAACCCTTGCGACATCGCCAACGCGGACCGCGGAGCCGTCCAGCCGTTGCAGAAGGGGCACACCGGCGATACGCCCTACGCTCGTAAATTCACCTTCAACTTCCAGCCCAACCGTGCCGCCCGATGTCCGCAAGCGCCCCGCGGGGTTCTTGGCATCTGCCGAGACGATCGCGCTCGCGGCCTGCATGAAGTTGAGGCCGGCGGCAGACAGGGCCTCTGCGTCCATGATGACCCGCACTTCCTCGGCGGGCATCCCGAAGGTCTCGGTCAGCTCCGTCGCGGGCAGACGCTGAAACCGGTCCTGAAGGTCCAGCGCCAGGCGGCGCATGACCGCCAGCGGCGCTTCGCCGTCGCCTGTCCAGGTCAGCGACACGATCATTGTCGCTGCGCCGACATACATACGCTTTACTTCCGGCGCTGAGGTGCCCGCCGGGAACGACCTGCGCGCCTGCTCGACCTTTTGACGCACCAGCGTCCAGGCATCGTCGACTTCGGCCTCGGAGAGATGATCCTGGATATCGAGCACTATCTGGACCACGCCGTTGCGCGCTACAGTCTCGATTTCCTTGACTTCCGGAAGTTCCATCAACGCCGCCTCGAGCGGCTCCGCGACCAGCGCCTCCATCCGGTCGGCATCAGCGCCGGGCAGATACACCACGACCGTTCCAAAGCGTTCGATCAGGGTCGGGTCTTCCTGCCGCCCGAGCGCGAGGAGCGCGCCAAGGCCACCGAGCAGAACGACCAGAATCGCCAGGATCGTCAGTCTGGGTATACGGAAGAAAAGTGTCGTCACACGGCTCTCCCGCCCCTCAACCGTCTATGCCAGCCGCAGCCCGCTGAACTTCACGTGGAACGACCGGCATGCCCGCCGTCACCCGGTGCAGGCCATCGACAATGATCCTGTCGTGAGGTTCGATCGGGCCGCGCACAAATGCGCGTTCTCCTCCGGGATAGATCATCTCGACGAGACGCGGCTGAGCGCGCCAGCCGCTGTCATCCGGAACCACTGCGTAGACCGTCCACATACCCCGGCTGGCACTGGACAGGGATTTGACCGGGACCCAGAAACCGCGCTCCTCAAGGCTGCGCTCCATACGCAGCCGGACAATCGACCCAGCCGGAACAACGCTGTCTGCCGGTATGTCGAAGATGACGGCGACTGTACGCTGGGCCGCGTCCACAACGCCCGTTACGTTGCGCAGCTCCGCTTCGACTTCACCGGTCTCGGCCTCCAGCGCATATGTGGCGCCGGGGATCAGGTCGGCAACAATCCTTGCCGGAACCCCAATCCGTGCCTCGAGATTTCCAGTCTCAACAAGCTCAAGGATGGTTTGGCCCGGCGCGGCAATTGCGCCCTCATCAGCAAAACGCGAAGTTATCACGCCGTCAAACGGCGCTGTGATGCGGGACAGATCGATCTGCACCCGGAGCATGTCAGCCTGCGCCCTGACCGCATCCACACGGGCGAGGCTGGTGGTAGCCTGCGCGACCGCTTCTTCAACCCGCTGCGGCGAGACATGCCCCTGCTGCTGCAGTACGCGCTGACGGTTCGCGGTGTCGAGCGCCAGCTGGTACGAGGCGCGCACCTCCTGGACGACTGCCTCGGCAGAGGCAAGCTGCGCGGCGAGCCCCCGTGTGTCGAGGCGGGCAAGCGTGGCGCCCTTTTCAACGCGGTCACCAACGCGGACATTGATTGTGTCGATCCGTCCGCCAGTCTGAAATCCGAGACGGCTGGTGCGGCGCGCCTCGGCCAGGCCAGTGAACAACTCATCGACCTCGACGCGGTCGACATATTCGATCTCGATGACATTGACAGTCAGGGGGTCCGGCGCCGAGGTGGCCACTTTCGGGCCCTCGACGCTGCGCAGCGAGAAGGCTGCATAGAGCAGCCCTGCGATCATCGCCGCCAGAATCAGCAGAAAGAACAGGGCTTTCAGGATCGTCGGCCTGCGTTTGCGATCTTCGGAAGCCTGATGGTGGTCATGAACGGTCATGCGTCGGGTCCGTGAGATGCGGCCGGGTGCGGCTGATGACAAAGGCTGCGGTACAGAAGACGGCTGTGGAAACGGATGAAGTCGGCCGTTTCCAGCTCTTCTCCGGGGACCGGCAAAAGTCCCGGGAATCCTGGAAGATGGATCAGCAGCAGCGCAAGTCCATGCATCGACGCCCAGAGGGATTTCGCCGCAACCACTGGATCGAAGGCGGGATCAAATATCCCCTTTGCCTGCCCTTCCTCGACAAGGCCTGCGACGATCATAAATGCCTGTCCCTTGTTACTTGCCTCAAACGGGACCCGGGCGCGATCACTGGCGTCACTGTGCATTGCGGAAAAGGCAGCGGCGTAGTGATGCGGCCGCGCCGCAGCGGTCTCGACATATTTGGTGAAACACTGGCACACGCGCTCTTCGAAAGGCAGCGCGGCCAGCGCTGCCCGGTCGACAGTCGACATCAATCGCTCGAAGAACGACTCCTTTAATTCATCGAGAAGCTCATCCTTGGAGCCGAAGTATTTATAGATCGCTGCTGGCGAGTAATCGATCTCATCGGCCAGCCGGCGGATCGAGAGGCCCGCTTCTCCCTCCACCGAAAAAACGCGCTCCGCGGCTTCGAGAATCGCCGCGCGCACCCGCTGCCTGCGGCGCTCGGCGGGACTTTCGGGGAGTAACGGTGCCTCCAATGCACGCCTCCGAAGCCTGTTCAAAAAGTGAACGGCGTTTACATCAACATCTGATACGTCTGCACGCCGTTAATGACAAGGTGTGTCTTTCCCTGGATTCGGCCATTGCCTTCACAGCGATCACAGTTAATCCCAAGAGCGTGACCAAACTGTTTCCTGCCCCCCCGCCCCCCGGTTCCTCAATGCTGGCTACCCGGCCCTCACAGGCCGTTCGGTCGTTTCTGGCCATGCGCAAGTCCGCAAACAAGCTGTTCCTGAAGGCGCCGGGCCCGCCCCCAGACGAAGTCGACGAACTTCTCAGTATTGCCGCCCGAGTGCCGGATCATCGCAAGCTGACACCCTGGCGCTTCCTTGTCTTTGAAGGCGAGAGCCGGACGTCCTTCGGCGCGGAACTGGCCCGTATAGCTGGCCTGAAACCAGATGCTGAAGCCCGCGATGTGGTCGACGCGGCCGGGCTGTTCCTGCGCGCGCCTGTTGTCATTGCAGTGATTTCAGCGCCGGTCGAGGATGGCCGCACCCCGATATGGGAGCAGGAACTTTCTGCCGGCGCGGTCTGCTACAACCTGCTTCTGGCCGGCAACGCCAGTGGCTGGGCGGGCGTGTGGCTGACCGAATGGATGGCTTACGATCCGGATGTCGCTGGCCTGCTTGGGCTGCGCGGCGGCGAACGGGTGGCTGGCTTTGTCTATCTCGGAACACCGGCTGCGGCACCCCAGGAGCGGATCAGGCCGGAAATGACCGCAATTGTCCGGCGTTGGCCGCAGGACGGCGCCTGATCAGCCGCGCCCGCGATAGGATGCGACCCCGGTTTCCGGCACATACAGCCCAGTCGGCACGTCGCCGGACTGCCAGAACACGTCGATCGGAATGCCGCCGCGCGGATACCAGTAGCCGGAAATCCGCAACCATTTGGCCTGCGTGAACTCGAAGATGCGCTTGCCTATGGAAACGGTGCAGTCCTCGTGAAATGCGCCGTGATTGCGAAAGCTGGTCAGGTAGAGTTTCAGGCTCTTCGATTCGACCAGCCAGTCGCCCGGCGCATAGTCGATCACCAGATGCGCAAAGTCCGGCTGCCCGGTAACCGGGCAGAGCGAGGTGAATTCCGGTGCCACGAAACGGGCAAGAAACAATGTGCCGGCATGCGGGTTGGCGACGCGCTCCAGCTCTGCGTCATCAGGGTTCTGTGGCTGGACCGTCTGACGGCCGAGCTGACCGAGATTCTGATAGATCGGATTGTCAGACATTCTGGAGGACCGCCGGAACCGGAACGAGATTGAAGACAATTCCCATATACAGGCAGTAACCCGCCAGCAGAATGATGCCTTCCCAGCGGGCAATCTTTCGGGCGGTCAGGGCGAATGCCATCAACAACGCGACAGACAGGACAAGCGTCAGGACATCGACACCGCTGATCAGGCTAATTGACTCCCCCGCGGCGCTTTCGCTGCGCACGCTGAACGGCTTGATCAGAGCCGTCAGACCGAGAATTCCCAGAATATTGAAGATATTGGAGCCAATGACATTCCCGAACGCAACATCTGCCCGCCCACGCAATGCCGCGACGACTGAAGTTGCGAGCTCGGGCAGGCTGGTGCCGATCGCAACAATCGTCAGCCCGATGACCGTTTCGCTGATACCTATCGAGCGCGCGAGGCTGACGGAGCCTTCGACAAGCAGGTTGGCACCGATCACCACACCGGCAAGCCCGGCGGCCGCTATCAGGAGGCCTACGACAAGTCCGTATTGCGCCTCAACCATTTCGCCTTCGCCCGTGTGCATCTCGGCTGCCGCATCCTGGCGTCGCTGATCCAGGATAAAGGACAGGGCGAGATAGGCGATCAGCAATGCAACCATCGCGAAGCCGGCAATCCGGCCGAACACATCGAACCACAGCAGACCGCAGAGCAGCGCGGTCGCCGCGGTCATCACCATTCCGTCGCGCCCAATCGCGCCGCGCCGGATTACGATTGGAGACAGAATCGCCGCCAACGCCAACACCAGGAGGACGTTGGCAATGTTGGAGCCAACGACATTGCCAACAGCGATGCCAACGGCGCCCTTCTCGACTGCCTGCAGGCTCGTGACCAGCTCAGGAACAGAAGTGCCGAAACCGACAAGCGTCAGACCAATCACAAGCTCCGAAATATTGAGTTTGCGCGCCACGCTGACCGATCCGCGCACGAGGCCTTCACCCCCGACGAACAGAAGAACCAGTCCGCCAGCGATCATAAGGTACATCATATGTCAGGTCTCACTGAAAACAGGCCCTTATATGCCCCGGATGCGCGAAGTTACAATGGAGCAGCACTATTCCCCTCTGAGGTTGGTTCAGGCGCCTTTCATGTTTCCTTTAGGATGGATGGGCCAGTTCTTGCAGGGAAAGATGCAGCAGAACGCTGAACAGCGGATACGATGAAACGCGGCGTGCCGAACCTTGGACTGAGACGCCTCCGGCCCATTGCGGGCGCCTGCATGATGGGCGCTGCGACGGCTTGTGCGTCCTTGAATGGCACGACCAACGGTAATGGCAGCGAGAACGGGGTCTCGGCCCAGGCGCATTTTTACCTTCGCGATGTCCCGCCTGCGCTCGCCTCACGCGCGAATGCCGTCTTGCGCGCGGATATTCCTGAACCCCGTTCGGTCCTCGAAAAGCGCAACCGTGCCGAGACACTGGCGCGGTCCGTTGAAGACCTTCTGGCTGCCGAAGGATACCTCGCCGCCTCGGTAAGGCCTGACGATTTCACGAGCCTCGAAGGCAACGTCGCGTTGCGGGTTGAGCCTGGTCCGCTTTTCGTTATCGCTTCAACGCAGATATCCGGGACAGAAGATGTTGATGCAGACACTTTGGAGTTGCTGAAATCGGCGCTTGCCAGTGTGCGTCCAGGTGCCGTCGTTCGCGCCGCGGAAATAGAGCGCGTCGAAGCCGAACTGGTCACGACGCTGCATGCTCATGGCTACGCCTTTGCAACGAGCCCAGGCATCGATGCGCTCGCATCGCGTGAGGATGGCGATGTTGAAATAACTTATACGATGGAGCCTGGCCCCCGGGTAAGGCTTGGGGCGCTGGAAAGCGATGAGACCAATCCGCGATCCCGGCGCGCAATCCAGGTCGTGAAAACCTGGGAAACCGGCGACACCTATACACCCCGGATAATCGACCGGCTTCGCTCGCGGCTGCGCTCTTCCGGGCTCTATGATGGGATAGGCGTCGAGATCGAGCGGGAGCCAGGCGAAGACGGCTACCATAACGTTGCCCTCACGCTGACCGAGGCCAAACCGCGATCAATCGGGTTTGGTGTGACGGCGTCGACAACCGAAGGCATCGGCGCCGAAGCCATCTGGGAACGCCGGAACGTAACCGGCCGGGCGGACAAGGTCACGGTCCGGGCGGAAGCCGCAACACTCTCCCGGAACCTGACTGTCGGGTATGAATTGCCCAACATCGGCCGGTTTGGACGGACTTTCACCGCCGAGACTGGCGTGCGAGCCGAGGACACCCAAGCCTACGATCTTCAGGGGATAAGACTGGCCGCCAGCCTCGCACAGCCGTTCACGCGCCAGCTCACGGTCTCTGTCGGCGCGGCTATTGACGCAACACGGATCACTGATCAACGCACGCGGATATTCCTCGGCGAAAGCGACCAGCTCACCTTCTCCATTCCCGTCACCGCCACCTATTCAGATGTTGGGGACCCGCTTGATCCGCAGTCGGGTATCCGTGCGCTGGCTTCGGTCGAAAGCGGCGTTTCCCTTGGCAACAGCACGCCCGGTTACACCCGGATGCTTTTGTCAGCCTCGACCTACAGGAAAATCGCCGAGGATCTCGTGCTGGCCGTCCGGGCGGAATATGGCGCCTTTGCAGGCTCCAATGCCGTGCCGCCAGACCGCCTCTTCTTTGCCGGCGGCGGAGGCACGGTGCGAGGCTATGAGTATCAGAGCCTGTCACCGACAGGGCCGCTGGGCGGATACATCGGCGGGCGCAGCCTCTTTGCGAGCACTGCGGAACTGCGGTGGCGCCGTTCGGAACGCTTCGGCTATGTCGCTTTTGTTGATGCCGGAGCGGCCAGCGATGATGCCGGCTCGGTCTTTAGTGAAGCCAGCGCGGCCGTCGGCCTCGGTATCCGCTATTATCCGGGCTTCGGGCCGATCCGCTTCGATGTGGCCGCACCGCTGGACAAGCGCCCCGGCGATGCGCCGCTGCAGATCTATGTGTCGATCGGGCAGGCATTCTGATGCGGACGCCCCTTCCCTTCCATGACTGGCGCAGCCGCCATCCCTGGCTCACCGGCGCCCTCATTGCAGCGACAGGCACGCTCGCCCTCATCGGCGGCCTGCGTATCTGGATCACGACCGATAGTGGCCGCAGCTTCATCGCCTCGCGCATCAACGGAATGGACATCGCTGGTTATGGCGAGCTCCGCGTGAGCGGTATGCGCGGCGATCCGTTGTCCAACCTGACGATTGAACAACTTCAGATCCGGAACGATGACGGCGTGTGGATCGATGCGGCAAATGTCCGGCTTGACTGGTCGCCTCTCGCCCTGCTTGGGCAAACCCTGCAGATCAACGAAATCGATGTGGACCGCCTGAACGTTCTGAACCGGCCGGTGCGGCAACCCCGGCCGCCAGCCGAAGGCGGCGGCAGTCTCCGCGTGCAGCTTAATTCACTTGTCCTTGACCGGTTGATCCTGGCTGAAGGCGTGGCTGGCCCGGAGTCTATTTCGGAAGTCAGCGCGCGTTTCGTCCAGCAGTCCAGCGGCGCGCTTGATGCGGCGCTGCGCCTTCGTCCGATTGAGGGCCGCGGCGACCGCGTTGACCTGCTGATCGTGATGACCGCATCACGCCGGTTTGACATCACCGTGATTGCTGACGCGCCTGCCGGCGGCTTCTTCTCGCACCTGCTGAACCTGCCGCCGGAATCTGCTGCACGTCTCGAAGCCAACGGTGCCGGCGACCTGCGCAACGGTGTCGGTGAGGCACGCTTCGCAATCGACCGCGACGACAAGGTCTATTTGTCTGCCAAAATGGAGAATGGAGCCCTCACCGCTGCAGCAACTATGGATGCGACAACCTTGCCGCTGCCAGAGCGGGTCCGGCGTTTTCTTGGCTCATCGGCAGAGGCATCGCTTGTGGCGCAGTTCGAGGGCGATGAAGCCGAGTTCGAATTCGACGGATACATAGCCGAAGGCGAGGTGCATCTGACCGGGGTGGCCGACCTGGCGCAGCGCGAATTGAGCGGGCCGGCATGGCTTAGCGCGGACCTCGCCTCCCTCGCCCCCTTTTGGGAACGCGGCGCCGGAATCAAGCTCGATGGCGAATTCGGATATGCTGAAGGCCGACCGACTTATTCCGGGAATGTGCGCCTTGTCGCGCAAGAGGACTCGGTGCTCCCGTTTGAAGCGACCTCCGGTCCGATCTCAGTGGCTTTGTCGGATGGCGCCGTTGACTTCTCGGGTGATCTCGAACTGCTCGGGCCTTTTCCGTTCGGCGAGTCTGTTGCCGCCGCGATTGGGCCAGCACCGAAGGCAGCCGTTCGGGGGCGCTACGACATCGATGCGCGCCGGGTTTATCTCGACGGCGCGGAGCTGCGCCACCAGACCGGGTCACTCCGCCTCGCCGGCGATGTCTCCGTTTCTGAAAGCAGGCTGAACCTCGCGGGGCGGCTGAACCAGTCACTTGCACCTTTCATGACAGGTTTCCGCGGGTCGGCAGAAGGGATCGTCGGTATTGAAGGGGCCTTCAGCGATCTCTCATTGTCCACCAATCTGACACTGCGCAACCTGTCGGGTCCTGACGCATTGGCGCCGCTGATCGGCAGTAGCGGACAGGCAGCCGCTACGCTGAGGATTGCGGGGGGCGATGTTTCTGCACGCATGCTCCGCATTCGCCTTCAGGGGCTGGAAGCGGAGGCCCGCGGAAGCCTGGCCGGAAGCGCCGGCGTTGATCTCAGCTTTGAAGCAAGCCAGCTCTCGCCTTTGGAGTTTGCGGGCACGCAAGTTGACCTTGGCTCGCTCAATGGCCGACTCATGCGGCCTGACGACACGCTTGTGATCATCGCAGATGCGAACCGGGGCCAGATATCCAATGGTACGAACAGGTTGGAGAATATAGGCGCCAGCGTATCGCTGCAGCAAAGAGGAGACACAATCGCGGGACCCGTTCGGGTTACCGGGCGCTACAATTCAGAACGGGTTGACGTCTCCGCGATACTGGATCGCCGAAACGGGACGACCCGGATCGACGATCTGGCGGGATTCATTGGACAATTGCGCATCGCCGGCAACGGCAGCTTTGCCGATGAGGGCGGTTTCGGCGGAAACGCGCTGGTGACCGGACGAGATTTCAAGTTTTCGGGGGTATCCTTCGGGCAGTTTTCGGTTGATGCCTCCGTCAGCCGGCCGATCGACGAGCCGATCTTTGTTGTGCTCGACGCCGACCTGCGAAGCACCGTGTTGCCAGATGATACGCGTTTCGACCGGATACGGACCAACATACGCACTACGCGGGAGGGCTACCAATACACCGCGCAACTCCAGGACGCGACGCGGGGCCGTGAAACCGACATGCAACTGTCAGGTTCCGCTGCGGTGTCCGACGGGGCGCCACGAGGCGCTTTGCGCCTCTCCGGAACGGTTCTCGGTCAGGCGGTCTCGACACGGCGCGATGCGATCTGGCGCCTTGGCCCCACTCCTGAAGTCGACGCAGACCTCAATCTTCTAGGTGGTAGCGTACAGGCGACGCTAGCCAGCGAACAAGACATTCCGAGACTGCAGTTCAAGATCACCGATGTGGATGCGGCGCCGGTCCTGACGACGTTCCGCATCCCTGTTTCGGCAGCGCGCATCAATGGTGCGGGCACATTCCGCCCCTATGGCACCAATCCTGATGGCAGTTTCGAGATCCGAACCAGCAGCCCTGTCACCGGCCTCGATGGTTCCCTTGAACTGGACATCAACGGCCAGCTCGGCCCAGGCGCACTCTCTCTTGCTGGCAGTGCCCGATACGGTCCGACGCTGGGCGGCGATTTCTCGTTTGCCCTGCCCGTGATCGCTGAAGCCGACTCGATGACACGAATTGACCAAGCGGGCGCGCTTACGGGTGATGGAAGTTTCAAGGGCAGTCTCGAAGCTATCCGCCAGATATCGCTCGCCTATGGGCACGACATAGGTGGGGAGATCGATGCGCATCTGACGGTGTCTGGCACACCTGCCGAGCCGAAGGTGGATGTCCGGGCGGATGTTCGCAACGGACTATACGAATATGGCGCGATGGGCTTCCGCATTGCCCGTTTCGACATGAATGCGGCGCTCAGCGATGGAGACATGACGGTCAATGCGACTGGCCAGGGTCCCGATGGGGGGAATCTCAAGGCGACTGGGCGGCTCGACTCGGCAGGAGAGGGGCGCGTCGATATCGATGTGCGCCGCCTGTTGGTCTATGATCGCAACCGTGACCGGATGCGCGTAAGCGGCAACGCTGCCCTGACTGAAACACCGAGCGCTCGCGTCATAAGCGGCACCCTGACGATCGATGAAGCACATTTCTCTCTGGACAACCTGCCGTCTGCCGGCGTCAGACGCCTTGACGTGCGTTGGCGCGAGGACCTGACAGATGAACCCGAAGACCCGGTTCTCGAAAAACCCATCCGGTTCGATTTCAGCATCAACTCCGACCGCAGAATCTTTATCGACGGGCGCGGCCTCACCTCTGAATGGGGTGTCAACGTCAATGTAACCGGGTCGCCGAGCGCACCGCTTCTGAACGGCAGGGCGAGCCTGGTCCGCGGTGAACTGGAGCTTGCCCGCAGACCGTTTGTTTTTGACAGCGGAACCGTCACGTTTGACGGCCCTGTCGACACCGCCAGGGTCGCCATTCGCGCCGATCGCCAGGTGGATGGGTTCCGGGCCCGTGTTGATCTAACGGGCGCCGCCTCAAGACCGCGGATCGAACTTTCAAGCACACCGGAGCTCCCGCAGGACGAGATCCTGTCAAGGATGCTGTTCGGCCGTTCGGCGATGGATCTCTCACCGCTTGAGGCTGCCGAACTAGCGACATCCATCGCCAGACTCAGCGGCCAGGGCGGCGGTATAGACCCACTGGGACAGATACAGGCCGGGCTGGGCCTCGACCGGCTGCGCCTCGGTCTCAGCGAGGAAGGCACAACCGAACTTGGCGTCGGGCAGTACCTGGCGCCCGACGTCTATCTGGAGGTGACGACCGCAGGCGCCGCCGGCAACTCGGTTGAAGTAGAGTGGCAGCCCCGGCCGCAGGTTTCGGTAACCTCCGAAGCACGCTCTACGGGAGAATCTCGCGTATCTTTACGTTGGAAGCGGGATTACTGACGTTTCACACCCAATAACGCCGAGCGGCAGTAGCCCGGCTTTCAACGGCCGCTCTGCGGACGCTCGCACTCGACCCGCCTTTCATTTTTATAGGTACTGAATCACTTGCTCCAAAGCATGACAATTAGGAGACAGAATAAAACCCAAAGGTGGAAATGATGATGCACGAAGAAATCAGAGCGGCCGGCTCACGTTCTCCCACAAAGGTTGATCAGCAGGTTGGCGAGAAGATTCGCGAATTGCGCATCGCTCAAAACCTGACCCTGTCGGAGCTGGGCCAGGAGCTAGGCATCAGCCACCAGCAACTCCAGAAATATGAGACCGGAACGAACAGGCTGAGCGCCGGCATGCTGTCCAGCGTTGCCCGAGCGTTGCGCGTGCCAATTGCAGAGCTGTTCCAAGCATCCGACGCCGCCTCTCAAGATCAGCGCGATCCGGTATCAGAGGCCCGCGCCCGCTGCCACGCTTTGATCGACCGCACCAACTCGGTTCCAAAACTCGAGACCATGGCCAAGGTTCTGCGAGCCTTGTCGACCGATTGAGCTGTATGCAGCAGAATGGAAAAAGCCGGAGCGTCAGCGCGCTCCGGCTTTTTCCATGCCAACCCGAGGCCTCAAACGAGGCCGCCAGGCAACCTCGACTAATCTACACGCACGTAGGGCCCACGAAGACTGTAGATGTCGGGACCGACGGCCACATCGAGATTGAGATACCCCTCGACCGGCCGGCCGGATGTCTGCCTCAGCGTCTGCCCCGCGCCGCGAAGCAGGGTAACACCGTCGCCATCGCTGATCGACCAGCTGACCGGGGACATCATCGATGAGGTATAGTTGGCCCGAAGACTATCAACCGGGCGGGCATTCTCAGGCAGCGGCCTGACAAGCTCCCCCTCAATGCGCGCCATAATCTGGACGATGTAGAGCCGGCCATCCTTCTCCACGGCGCCGATGCCGATATGGTCAAAGCCGGGCCTCAATATGTTGGATGCGTTCGCGCCGTCGGACATCAAAAGGTGATGCAGCGCATCAGCCGGTGTCGTTGCATCAACAATGGCGATGTTTGCGCCGAAGGCCGAATAAAGGGTCTGACGGTCAGCCTTCCTGATCTGGTCGAGCAAGGAAAGCCCCTCCGGCGTCTCGTCAGCAGCGTAGCCGCGTGTCGCCATGTCCAATGCATGGCTGGCCGCGACCCGGCTTAGCACGCCATGCTGTGTCAGAGTGCCGAGGCTTGCCGCCCGGCGCTCCGTCTCTGTCTTTTGAAGCAGCTCGGACTGAAGCGCTGCCTCTTCAGGCAGCGTCGCCGTCCAGGATGATTCCTGCGGCGAGAGTTTCTCGGAAATCCCGGGTTGGGAATGGGCCACTCCGGGCACCGCAAGCGCCAGAGCGAGGAGTGACAAAGCGCTGTATCTATAGTGTAACATAATTGTCACATTACTAGTTTGAAGGTTTTGCGTCAATCAGATACAGAATTATATATGTTCCGTGTAGCAATTGTTTCCTCCGTTTTCTGATTATTCTCACTCGGCTCCAGAATATTGAACACTCATCACTAACCCTGGTTACAGCAGGCCGGAGATAGTGGCGTCAGAAATCAACACCGAGGACATGTGTCTTGGCACGCATTATGGAAACGCCCGAACTTCTCGAGGGATATCCTCCGCCTACGCATGGTCTCGGAATACAAGCCTACCATGAAGGCAAATAGGCCATCACGATCCTGCTCGGGGCGCACGGCTGGGGAGAAATGGGTTCGTCTGAATATTCCAGGACCATGTAGTGTGGCCCGCGCGTCACAAAAGCGAACGCCGGACGGGCCTTCACGCAAGTGTCATCTAAACTTCCCGTAAGTGTTGCAATCAAATCTTAAGGCTGACCGCCGCGGGGCAGACGACGGGTGACTACGTCTGAGGAACGCGGCGGGGAAACCGTCAGCGCGCCCGCTCAGGGTTCAAGACGGAGACTTTCATGTTGACCAAGACCAATTTCCGCGTGGCGTTGCTCGGCTGTGCGGCGGCCGCGCTGCTCGGCGCCTGCAGCGGTGCTGACGGCGTCGCTTCGCCTGGCGTGGGTGCCTTCGTCCCGCCGCCGGCGCCGCCCCCGACCTCACCGCCGCCGCCGCCCCCGCCGCCGCCGCCCACAAGCGGCCCGGCTGCAGACTGCCCGACCGGGTTTGCCAATGTCGGCATCCTTGCTGATCAGCGCATCTGCCAGCTTCCGAGCACGATCACCGGCAACCTTGTTGTTCCGCAGCGTGCAGGCACTCTTTACTCCATTGCCGGGCGCACCCAGGTCGGCACCGATCAGGGCCCCGATCCAGCGGCACCATTGCCGGGCAGCCAGCAAGGCATTCTGACGATTGAGCCGGGCGTAACGCTCTTCGGCAACTCCGGCGGAGACTATCTGCTGATCAATCGCGGCTCGCAGATTTTCGCGGAAGGCGAGGCGGACAATCCGATCGTCATGACCAGCCGTCAAAGCGTTGAAGGCACGACAAACGAGAACTCAATCGGCCAGTGGGGCGGACTCGTCATCAATGGCCGCGCCCCGACGACCGATGGCTGCGGCGCTGTCACCCCACCCAACATCGCTTGCGAAGCGCAGGTCGAAGGCTCGAACGCCTTTTATGGCGGCAACACGGTGACGGACAATAGCGGCCGCGTCCGCTATCTGCGCCTCATGCACTCCGGCTTCGAGATCGCTCCGAACAACGAACTCAACGGCATTACGCTCGCAGGCGTCGGCAATGGCACCACCTTCGAGTACGTGCAGGTCCACAACAGCTCCGATGACGGAATCGAGATCTTTGGCGGGAATGTGAACATCCGCTACATCGTGCTCACCGGCAATGACGACGACTCGTTCGATACAGACTCCGGCTGGCGCGGCGCTGCCCAGTTCGGCATCGTCTACCAGCGGACCGGCGGCGGTGACTTCGGCTTCGAGACGAGCTCGCGCGGCACCAATACGGCGGACTACTTCACACGCCCGACTTACGCCAACTGGACCATCGTCATGCGCTCCACAGCGGGGCGTGACGCAATTGTCCACAACACCGGGCATGTCGGGCGCGTGTACAACACGGTTCTGCGCAGCGAAATCAACCAGCAATGTCTCAACCTGGCCAATGCCGTGACGTTGAACAACCCGAACGGCGTCGGCGGCAACGGGCCGCTCTACAATTCGGTGTTCTTCTCCTGCAATGGCGGCAACTTCGATGCCGGCGGCGGTCTGACCACGGCGGAGGTTGAAGCACAGGTGGCACTCGGCGCGAACAATGTCCTCAACGGCACGTCGACACTTGTGAACGGGTTCATCAACGGCGCAAACGAAAATGCTGTGACGGCATCGACCTTCCCGACATCTCTCAATGCCGGCGTTGGTCTGGGTGGATCCAACACCTTCATCACCGGCTTCCTGACCGAGGTCGATTATATCGGCGCCGTCCGGGACGCGTCAGATGACTGGTATGCCGGTTGGTCCTGCGGCCTGCCGACCCAG
>CAYQRX010000013.1:0-26466 GCA_964419865.1 uncultured Hyphomonas sp.
CGGCTTCCTGCCGGATCGCGCGCCAGTCTTTCTGGATCCCCTGAAACGCGGACGCTCCGGTCGCGGACGGAAACACCCAGGTCCTGTGCTCTCTTGGCCAGTCCCGAAGGAACTGGAGCGCAACGCCGGAGAGAGGCCGGATGGATTTTCCGGTCTTGCTCTTGTCGAGCCGCAGGAAGCCCTGGTCGAAATCAACCTGCGACCATTTCAGGCCGGTGATCTCGCTGCTCCGGGCGCCGGTCAGCGTCAGCATCCGGATGACCCCTACCCCCATTCTGGACTTGCCGAGCCTGTCCCATCGGTCGAGGACCTCCCCGAGCCGTCTTGCTTCGTCCCGCGTGAGGAACCGCTCGCACTTGTTGCTCGGCTGCAGCTTCACGCCCCGGCATGGATTGCGCGAGATCAGCTCATGATCCTCGGCGTGCGCAAAGACACTGGAGAGGACCCGGATCGCACGCGCAGCCGTCCCGGCCCCGCCCGGCGCATTGCGCACGCCGCGCGCCTTCGTCTTATTCTTCGAAGCCGTCCGGCCGGATGCGATCGTGTCGCGAAGTATTTCAATGTCCGCCTTGGTCACTCTGGAGAGTCTCTTCGTGCCGAGCACGGGCCGGACATGGATCTCGAGCCGGTCGACATCCACCTTGATATTGGCGGGCGTTCGCGGGGCACCGGTTCGCCGGTTCACGGGGGCAGCCTCTTTGACCCACATGTCGATCGCGTCATTGACGCTGAGTTCGTTGCGCCGCTCTTCAGCGATCTCCTCGACCAGGTCCTCGGCGAAGGCTGCCTTGCCGAGATATTGCGAGGCGCGAAGTTTTGCGGCCGAGAGCTTGAGGCTGGAGACCTTGCCGATGGTAACCCGCCGCTGCTGCGCCTCCCTGCCCTTGCCGACCCGGTACTGGACGATCCAGGACTTCACGCCGGTGGGCCGGACGCGGACACCAAAGCCCTTAGTATTCTCATCCCAAAGGAAATATTCGGTCTCGCCGACCTTCGCATTATCGACAATTGTAGCGGTCAATCTGATGGTGATCGATTGCATGGCGGACCCTTGGAGCAGATAGGCAGCGGTCGAAACGTGGAAGCACGGTGGAAGCACCATTTTCAAAATGTGCCGCAACCCAGGGATTAAGTCAACAAGCGCGCAAATTCTACATTGCCCTGTTATATAACGATTAAATTCAATTTAGCGCAAAACCGATCAAATTTGCGCAAAGTACCCTTAAATTGACTCCGAAGGCAAAGGTCAGAGGTTCAAATCCTCTTGGGTGCGCCAGTCCTTTCCATTTTTGCCCAGCTAGCCTCTCCCCTTGCGGCGGTTGCAGGCGGCGTGGGCCAGTTGCAGGTTCTCGGGCCTGTCGGCCCCGCCGCGCGATCTTGCGCGGATATGGTCGAAGGTCGGGCGCTGGTTTTTCCATAGGGTCGCGTGGGCGACCTCGAACCGGTGTCTCGGCATCGGCCTGCCGCACAGGGCGCAGAGACCGGACTGCTTCTCCCAGAGCGCGCGGAAGAGCGGCGTGTCCGGCGGCGCGTGGGTCTGGCTCACAGGTCTGCCGGCACGGGCCAGCCGCGCCGGGCGCAGGCGGCGAGCACGGTATTGCGCAGCAGGCAGGCGATCGTCATCGGGCCGACCCCGCCGGGCACCGGCGAAATCCAGCCGGCGACTTCGGCGCAGCTTTCATAATGCGCGTCGCCGACAAGTTTGGTCTTGCCCTCGCCCTTCTCCGGCGCGGGCACGCGGTTGATGCCGACATCGATGACGGCGGCGCCGGGCTTCACCCAATCCCCGCGCACCATTTCCGGCTGGCCGACGGCCGGCACGAGAATATCCGCCGTACGGCAGAGGGCGGGCAGATCTACCGTGCGGCTGTGGGCGATGGTGACGGTGCAGTTCTCGGCCAGAAAGAGGAGTGCCGCCGGTTTGCCGACGAGGATCGAGCGGCCGATGACGACGACATGCTTGCCGGAGAGGTCATCCCCCAAGGCGCGTTTGGCGAGGATGACCGAGCCGACCGGTGTGCAAGGGCGCAGGCCCGGCTTGCCGAGGCTGAGCCGGCCGGCGGAGATTTCCGTCAGGCCATCGACATCCTTGGCGGGGTCGATGCGGGCGATCGCAGCATCCGCGTCGAGGCCTTTCGGCAGCGGCAGCTGCAGCAGGATGCCGTCGACTTCTGCATCTGCGTTCAGGCGCCCGATCAGCTGTTCCACTTCGTCTTGCGATGCAGTTGAGGGGAGGCGGTGATGGAGGGAAACCATGCCAGCGGCTTCGGTCGATTTCACCTTGTTGCGGACATAGACCTCGCTGGCGGCGTCATCGCCGACGAGGACGACGGCCAGGCAGGGCTTGCCAGGCAGCGCGGCGACCGCCCGCGCGACCGCCTCGCGGACATCTGCCGCCACTGCATTGCCATCAAGTCTTGTCGCCGCCATCGCTGCCGCCTGCCAATCTGCTGATCCGGGCGGGAAGGTCTTCCGGCCCCTCGATTTCGAGGCCTTTTAGCCGGTTCTTGCCGCCCGTCACCACCCTGACGGCAGACTTCGGCAGGCGCAGCGCTTTGGCCACAAGCGCCTCCACGGCAGCATTGGCCGCCCCGTCTTCCGGCAGGGCCCGCACGCGGAGCTTCAGGAAGGGCCGGCCGGTCTCGTCCTCCCCCCAGCCATCCAGCCTGTCAGCGGAGGCCTTTGGCTGGACGCGAACGGTCAGGCGGTGACGCATCTGGAGACAATCGGGGACACTCCCGGACACCTAGCGGCCATCCGGCGGTCAGAACGGCACCATGCCGTACCCGTAACGGACAATCAGCTGCTGGATGAAGAAGATGATGAGCAGCACGACGAGCGGCGTCAGGTCAAACCCCTGCATCGAGGGCAGGATGTTGCGGATGGGGCGGTAAACCGGCTCGGTCAGACGCTCAAGCCCGCCCCAGATGGATCGCACGGTGGGATTCTGGATCGAGATCACATTGAAGGCGATCAGCCAGGAGAGCACCGCCTGGATGATGATGATCCAGACAACCAGGTTCAGAACGACCCGGATGACATCAAGTATAGCGGCCATACGCCCTGGCTCCCTAGCAGCTTTGCTGTTCTGGCCCGAGACTTAGGGGTATCCGCCGCCTGAAGCAAGAAGAGCCTTGCCAGCGTTTACCCTCGGGACAGGGTAGGCAAGGGAATCGGCGCGCCCTAGCTTGCAGGGCGCGAGATGCAGCGGGGGGAGCAAGGCGACAGGATGGCAGAAACCGACAGACCGCTGCATCCGCTGAGCGGGCTGCAAAAGGGCGTGCTGATGCTGGCCACCATTGCGATGGGGGCGGGCATGAGCATCAATTTTGTGGTCGTGGCCCCTCTGACCCGCAAGGCCGGGCTCGGCGAGGTCGAGGTAGCTGCCGTCCTCACTCTCTCCACCCTGCTCTATGCCGTGATGATCCCGCGCTGGGGCCGGATTGCCGACCGGGTGGGGCGCAAGCGCGTTATGGTGTTCTCGCTGATGGCGATGGGCGTGACCAATATGGCTTTCCTGTTCACCCTGGAAGCCGCGCTTGCCGGAGCGATCGCGGGCGTCTCGCTTCTGCTGCTTCTCGTCTTCGTCCGCCTCTGGTTCGGACTGCTGACACCGGGCCTGCAGCCCGCCTCGATGGCGGCGATGACCGATGCGACGACACCGCTGGACCGCGCCGCCGGGCTTGGCATGCTGGGCGCCGGCATGAGCATCGGCTCGATCATCGGGCCAGCCGGGGCAGCCGCCCTCGCTCCCTTCGGCGCGCTGGCGCCACTCTGGGGCTCGATTGTCTTCTGCATGCTGATCGGCCTCGCGATCGGCTTCACCCTGCCGAAGACAAAGCCGCGCCCGCGCGGCATGCAGCGGCCAAAACCGTTGGCGATGTTCGATCCGCGCGTGCGTCCGCACCTGATATTCCTGATCTCGTATTTTGTCGGCGTCGGCATGGTGCAGCAGACGCTCGCCTGGTTCATCGAGGACCGCTACCAGCTGAGGGAACGGTTTCCGGAAACCGCGGGCCAGACAGCCGTGCTGTATACAGGCATTGTCTTCTCCTGCATGGCGGTGGCGACGATCGCGGTCCAGTTCGGATATCTGTCACGGTTGAAGCCGGACCCGCGCAAGGTGCTATGGGTGGGCCTTGCCATGGTTGCTGTCGGTTACATCGCCGCGGACGTGTTCCATGCCTTCCCAATCCTCTGCGCCGCCTTCCTGCTGATCGGGGCCGGCTCGGCGCTGGCTATCCCTTCGGCCAATGCGCTGGGCAGCCTGGCGGTCAGCCGCGAGGAGCAGGGCGCGGCGGCGGCGCTCTTGTCTGCCGCGCCGCCGGCGGGGTTCATCTTCGGTCCGCTGATCGGGGCGGCGCTGTACCAGATGAACCACGCCCTGCCGCTGATTGCGTCCGCCGTGCTGGTCGGGTCGCTGGCGGTCTATGCAATGCTGGTGACGGCGCGGCGGCCGCTGGGGCAGGGTTAGCGGCTGAAGGGTTCGGCGCAGGCGATGCCCTGCCTTGGCGAGCCAAAGAGGCCGGGCGCAAGGCGCAGCGCGCCGCCGGCAATATCTGCCGGGCCGGCAAAGGCCGCGTCTTCCGGGATGTGGTTGCCGCCCTCGGTGGAAAGCTGCAACCGGCCATCCTCAAAGGCGTAGGTGCCCCAGTAATCCTTGTAGATCTCGAACGGGGTCCAGGTGAGCGAGAAAGTGCCATCGGGATGGAAGATCAGCTCACGGACGGGCTCGGCGCCCGCAGCGGCGCATGCCGCCTCCGGCTGGGCCCATCTGCCGACGAGGGGCAAGGCCTCTTCCAGATAAACGAGCACACGGCCGGACAGGCTGGCCTCTCCCACCCTGCCCTGCACCTGAACGGCGGCGCCGGAGGCGGCGTCCGCATCTATCAGGACTGTGCGCCCGTCCGGCCCGAGCCTGGCCGGGCCAGTGATAGCAACGTCTTGAAGACAGGTGGCGGGCACAGGCACGATCATGCCGGGCCGGCTTGTGAAAAAGGGCGTCAGAACAATGCTGGCGCCCGGCAGCACAGCTGGCGGCTCCAGCCAGAAGATGTAGCCGCCAAATTCGGAGGGCGGTGCACAGGCCTCAGTGGCAAGGGGCGCGTCAAGGGGTGTGGCCGCGGGCACGGCACGCTCCTCCGGCGGGTTGGCGCAGGCCCCCAGCAGCAGGCCTGCGAGGTAAAGACCCGATTTCTTCATGCAACCCTTCCTGAAACGAGCGGCGCGCCAACATGTGAAGGTTGATCCTGGGGCGATTTGGCCAGCTCTGTCTACCGCCTACATGGCGCTGATGCCGCCATCGACTTTCAGTTCCGCGCCGGTGACGAGCTTGGATTCGTCAGACGCCAGATAAAGCACCGCATAGGCGATATCGTCCGGCTCACCAACCTTGCCGAGCGGGATCTGGCGGCCGAGCTTGGCGAGGGCCTCCTCTTCGCCGAACATCTCCTTAGTCCGGTCAAGGATCGGCGTGTTGATGAATACGGGGTGCACGGAATTGCAGCGAATCTGGCCGCCTGTCTTGGCGCAGTGCAGTGCGATGGATTTCGACAGGTGGCGCACGGCTGCCTTGGCCGTGTTGTAGGAGACATAATTGCCGCTGGCGATGATGCCGGCTATGGAGGAGATGTTGACGATCGAGCCAAGGCCATGGGCCCGCATAAGCGGGATCGAATACTTGCACCCCAGGAAGATCGAGTCGACATCGACCGCCTGCACCTTGCGAAAGGTTTCGTAATTCTCGTCCTCGACCGAGCCCAGCGAGCCGATGCCGGCATTGTTGACGAGAACGTTGAGCCCGCCCATCGCGTCATGGGCCTTCCGGGCGATGTCTTTCCACTCTTCCTCGCTGGTCACGTCGTGCTGGAAGGAGAAGGCCGTGCCGGCCCCATGGGCCTCATTGATCGATGCGGCGACCTTTGCCGCGCCGGCGCCGTTGATGTCGGTGACGGTGACTTTTGCGCCCTCACGCGCGAACATCCGGGCCGTCGCTTCGCCGAGCCCCTGCGCACCGCCTGTAATCAAAGCCATTTTTCCCGAAACCCGGCCCATGGGCGATCCTCCCTGTTTTCTGTTGCCTAAGCCCTAGCAGGCGGTTTCCCTACCGGCAAAGCCCTGCCCTGAGGGGAGATCGGTCAAATTTTGAACCGGCTGTTCAGCCAGCGGTTACCGAGCCCGTGTTAACCCTCAAAAATGGCCCGCCGTCTGATTGCCCTCCTGCTGATCGTGTATGCCATGGCCTTTGCCTTCGGGGCGATGACGGCCGTGCGCTGGCCGTCGATCGTTATGGTCATGGGCTGGATCGTCACGGATGATGTCGCCGGTGGCCTCAAATCCGTCGACTGGCGCCAGCTTGGCATCACCCATGGCGGCGCGTATCTGCTGGCCGCGGTCTGCTATTACGCCTCGGCCGCAACGCTGGCGGCCCGCAAGAAAGGCGCTGTGCTCTGGTATCTGATGGCGATGGCCGCTTCGATGCCGACGCTTTTCCTCGTCCATTTTGACCCTGAATGGTGGCTGGACCCGAGTGCGGGCGAAGGGGCTCTGGCGGGGCTGGCGGCCGGCGCGCTGCTGCTGCTGATGGCCGTCTGGGAGCTGCGCTACCGTTCGCCCCAGGAAATTGCCGAAGAGCGCGAGATGCTGGGGGCCCCGGCCGCCATCTACCAGCCCGCGGCCGCGGCGCCTGCACCTGCAGTCCGGACCCGGCGCCCACCGGTCTTCATTGCCGATGTCGTCGTGCAGCGCCAGCGCGCGATGTTCATTGCCCAGGCGCGGCGCAAGGCGGAGCGGCGCCGCGAACGGCTGGCCGCGCTCGCTGGCGAGACCGGTGAGGACTAGCCGCCGGGCGCGCTTCGCCCTACCCTCTCCGAATAAACACGCTGGGGAGGCGACACCATGCAGACGATCCGCCGTATTGCCGGGCTTGTGCTGGCTGCGCTTTCCGCCGCCCTGTTGTGGCAGGGGCTCGAAGCGGTTCTCCTGCTTCTCAATCGCGGCAGCCCGCTGGGCCAGGCTGTCGATGCGATCGGCGTCTGGCGAATGGTTGCTGCATCTCTGGGCATTGCCGGCGGACTAATGGCGGCCGGCGCTGTCCGGTTTGGCGCGGCGGCGGCGCTGATCGGCACGGTGTTGTTTGCGGCCCTCGGCGCGGCCTTCATTCTGTTCGGCGCCGATTCCAGCATCTGGATGGATGAAGTTCTCGGCGCCGCCGGGATGGTGGTCCTGACAGCGGTTCTGTTGTTCGTGAAACGGGGCTAGGTCCAGATTACGGCCTTTGCAGATTGATTTCGCGACAAGAATGCCTAGGTTGGCGCCAGATTCGGACCAGCCTTCTCAAAGGAATATTTTCCCATGGCAGAGACCTATGATGTCGTCATTATCGGTGGCGGCCCCGGCGGCTACAATTGCGCCATTCGCGCCGGCCAGCTTGGCCTGAAGGTCGCCTGTATCGAGATGCGCGGCGTGCTCGGCGGCACCTGCCTGAATGTCGGCTGCATCCCGTCCAAGGCGCTGCTTCACACGACGCATCTTTTCAGCATGGCACAGAACGAGTTCGCCAACCTCGGCATCAAGACCGGCAAGGTCGAGGCAGATCTGGACACGATCATGTCGCAGAAGGAAACCGTGGTCGACGGTCTGACCAAGGGCATCGAGTTCCTCTTCAAGAAGAACAAGGTCGATTACATCAAGGGGCGCGGACAGATCCTCGGCAAGGGCAAGGTGGAAGTGGCGCTGGCCGATGGCGGCAAGCAGACGCTGGAGACGAAGAACATCGTCATCGCGACCGGCTCGGAGCCTGCGACCCTGCCCGGCATCGAGATCGACGAGGAGCGGATCGTTTCCAATACCGGCGCGCTGAGCCTGAAGGCCGTTCCGAAGAAGCTGGTGCTGATCGGGGCGGGCGTCATCGGCCTTGAAATGGGGTCGGTCTGGGCGCGGCTTGGTTCGGAAGTCACCGTGGTGGAATATCTCGACCGCATCCTGCCGCCGGCCGATGCCGAGGTGGCCAAGGAAGCCGAGCGCACCTTCAAGAAACAGGGCCTCACCTTCAAGCTCGGCACCAAGGTGACCGGCATCGAGAAGACCAAGACCAAGCTGAAAGTGTCGATGGAGCCGGCCAAGGGCGGCGACAGCGAGACTGTCGATGCCGATGTTGTCATCGTCGCCATCGGACGCAAGCCGTACACGGAAGATCTTGGCCTTGATACGGTTGGCGGCAAGACTGACAAGCGCGGCGTGATCGAGGTCGTCGACGGCCATTTCAAGGTGGCCGACGGCGTCTGGGCGGTGGGCGACTGTATCCACGGGCCGATGCTGGCGCACAAGGCCGAGGATGACGGCACGGCGGTGGCCGAGCTGATCGCCGGCAAGGCAGGCCATGTCGATTACAATCTTGTGCCAAGCGTCGTCTATACGAGCCCCGAAATTGCCTGGGTCGGCAAGAATGAGGAAGAGCTGAAGGCCGCCGGCATCGAGTACAAGAAGGGCAAGTTCCCGTTCATGGCCAACTCGCGCGCGCGGGCCAATCATGAAACCACGGGCTTCGTGAAAATCCTCGCTGAGAAGGGCACCGACAAGATCCTTGGCGCACACATGATCGGCGTCGGCGTCGGGGAGATGATCGCAGAGATCTGTGTGGCGATGGAGTTCGGCGCCGCTTCCGAGGATATTGCCCGCACCTCGCATGCCCACCCGACCCTCTCGGAAGCCGTCCGCCAGGCGGCGATGGGGGTTGAAGGCTGGACGATGCAGATGTGAACGCGCCGCTGACCGGTGTCATGGCTGCCATGACGCCGGACAAGACCGCCTCCCGCGAGGAGATGCAGTAATTTACCGCGCTGGACGCTGGACGGGGACGTCCTGCGCTTTTAACCTTGGCGCATGTACACGCATTTCGGAGCCGGATGGATGATACGCCCGCTGGAAACAGCGGACATCGCGGACTGTCGTGACATTTTCGTCGAATGTCTGGGCGACATGCCGTGGCGCGGGCGCCAGCGCGGGCTGCATCTTGCGCTGCGCCGGGCGTTGGAAACCCAGCCGGCCTGGGTCGCCGAGGAGCCCAATGCCGGCATTATCGGTTTCCTGACGCTGCAGGTGCCGGCTGATTATGTCGATCACCTGTTCGTCGACCCGGACTGGCGCTTCTGCGGGGTCGCCCGCGGCCTCCTGGAGGTCGCCCGGCGCGAAGCGAGCGGGCCGCTAAGCCTGGATGTCGATACCGAAAACATGAATGCGCGGCGCGCCTATGAAGCGCTCGGCTGGCAGGTCGTGGCAAGCACGGTCGGCGCCGGCCGTATGCGCCAGATGCGCCTTGTCGGCCCCTGAGGGGATGAGCGGTCCAAATCCGGAAACGGTCTATGCCGCGCCTGCAGAATGGGTTGCGCGCGGCGCTGGTGCGCAAGGCAATCTCTTCCTCACCGGGCGCGCGGGCACCGGCAAGACGACGCTGCTGCGCAAATTCCTCGCCGAGGCCGGCGACAAGGCCGTGGTGCTCGCGCCCACAGGTGTGGCCGCAATGAATGCGGGTGGCCAGACGATCCATTCCTTCTTCAAGCTGCCGCCACGCCTCGTCGAACCGCAGGATGTGCGCCGCTTGCCGAATGCGCGGGTGGTGCGGGCGGTCGATACAGTGATTATCGACGAGATCTCGATGGTGCGCGCCGATATGCTCGACGCCATCGACCGGAGTCTGAAGCTCAATCGCGGCTCGAAACGCCCATTCGGGGGCGTGCGGATGATCCTGTCGGGCGACCTCCACCAGCTCCCCCCGGTTGTCTCATCCGAGGAGGGCCCGATCCTGCAGGAGCGTTATGGCGGCGGCTATTTCTTCAATGCCCCGATCTTTCGGGAAGCCGAGTTTGCACTGCTGGCGCTGAAACACGTGTTTCGCCAGGAAGACCCGCGCTTCCTCGCCCTGCTTGGTGCGCTGCGGTCTGGCCGGGTGACGCCCGCCGATGAAGGCGTGCTGCAACGCCTCGTCTCGCAGCGCTCGGCGGCGGATGCGTCGGAGACGCATGTTGTCCTGACACCGAACAATGCCAATGCCTTCCGGATCAACCAGACGCGGCTCGCCGCGCTGAAGGGCGAGCGTAAGGTGTTTGCCGCCGATGTTCAGGGCCAGTTCGACGAAAAGAGCTTCCCAACCGAATCGGCTCTTGAGCTGCGCGTCGGGGCGCGCGTCATGCTGATCCGCAATGATCCCGAAGGACGCTGGGTGAACGGCACGCTGGCGCATGTCGAAGGGTTCGGGGCGAGGAGCGTCATCGTACGCATCGGCAACCGGGCGTACGAGATCGAGCCAGCCGCCTGGGAAAAATACCGCTACGAGTTCGAGATGGGCACGAAGAAGGTGAAACGCGAGGTCGTCGGCACGTTCAAACAGATGCCGCTGCGCCTTGCCTATGCGGTCACGATCCACAAGGCACAGGGCCTGACGCTGGACAATGTGTTCATCGACTTCGATTCCGGAATGTTCGCCCACGGACAGGCTTATGTCGCCTTCTCGCGGGCACGCACGCTGGAGGGGCTGGAAATCTCCCGCGCCCTTCGCCCGCGCGATCTGGTGCTCGACCGCGAGGCCTTTGCCTTCGGTGCGCTTGAAAAGATCGAGGAGACACCGGCTTATCTGCTGGCGAAATTCCGCAAGGATGAAGGTGCGCTGATCTGAAGAGCCGGATCAGCCTAGGCGCCGGATTTCCTCGGAAAGCTGGCGCTCATTGTCGGTGACGATCTGTTCGAGAACGCGCACCCGTTCCTTCAGCTTGGCAACGTCCTGACGCGTGGCCGCGAGTTCTTCGCGCAGGCCTTCGTCCGGTCGGTTTTTGGCGCGGGTCTTCAGCCAGGTGTTGATCAAGCCGGCGCCGACGCTGATTGCGACGATGGCAACGACCATTGAGAAGGGATCCATTGCGCGTGTCCTCTTGTGTCAGTAGCCGGGCCGATCAGGCGAGGCGGCGGATGTCGTCGGCGAGTTGGCGTTCCTGATCGGTGACGATCTTTTCAAGCACGCGCACACGCTCATTCAGCCGGTCGATGTCGGCCCGCATCGCCGCAGTCTCCTTGTCGCCGTCCTTCGAGCGCGCGAGCTTTGTCTTCGCCTTCATATGCGTGTCATAAGCGGCGAAGGCCATACTCACCACGACGATGATGACGACCATTGTGAAGACATCCATGAGCGCATCCCTTTGCGTTCGAGAAGCGGCGAGTATAGGCCGCCCTTGGGTTTAAGGCCAGATCAGCAACCGGGTCAGCGGTCGAGGTCGTCGATATCCCGGCGCAGCTGCCAGTCACGGTCGGTGATGATGCGCTCCAGCGTGCGGACGCGCTCGTTCAGACGGTCAATGATCTCATCGCGCGGATCGGGGCGTATGTCCGGGCCGATCGGCTGCATCCGGCGGTGGCAGCGCCGGCGGCTGATGAAGAACCAAGCGATGGCGAAACCGATCAGGATATAGAAAACAGGGCTCATGCGTGCCTCCCTCCATATTGATATTCAATATGTGGGAAGGATGGCCTCCCGTTCAAGAAAAATTGAACGCGCAGGGGAATTTTTTTGCCGCGCGCCTCAGCGCCCTGTCGAGCCGAAGCCGCCTGCCCCGCGGACCGTCTCATCGAGTGCTTCGACCTGCGACCAGGCAAGGCGCGTGACCGGGGCAAGAACGAGTTGTGCGATGCGTTCGCCGCGCTGGATGGTGAAGGCATCGCTGCCGAGATTGATCAGGATGACCTTGATCTCGCCGCGATAGTCCGAGTCGATGGTGCCCGGCGTGTTGAGGCAGGTGAGGCCATGTTTCGCGGCCAGGCCGGAGCGCGGGCGGACCTGGATCTCATACCCTTCCGGGATGGCAACGGTGAGGCCGGTCGGCACCATCGCGCGCGCGCCGGGGGCAAGCGTAACGGGCTCATCCTCGGGCACGGCGGCGCGCACATCCATGCCGGCAGAGCCGACCGTCTCATAAGCCGGAAGATCAAGCCCCCGGAAATGGGGCAGCGGGACGATCTGAACCTGAATATCGCTCATGGCCCGAGCCGTGGGGAGACTCTGAGGCCGAGTCAAGCGCTGCTATTCCGCAGCGAGGCTGAGGCCGCCCTGTTCGCTGGACAAGGCGTCCGCAATCCTATCGGCAAGGCGGCGGCTGACAGCATCCTTGGCCATGCGTGGCCAGCGCTCCTCGCCGGTGCGCGTTATGAGGGCGATCTCGTTTTCCGCGCCGCCCATGACATCGCCGGAAACATCATTCGCCACGATCCAGTCACAGCCCTTGCGGGCGAGCTTTTCGCGGGCATGGCGCTCGACCGCCTCAGTCTCGGCAGCAAAACCGATGACGAGACGTGGGCGTTTCTTTTTCTTCTGGCTGAGCGTGCGCAGGATGTCGGGGTTTTCAGCGAGCTCGATGGCGGGCGCGCCCGCCTTCCCCTTCAGCTTGAGCTTCTGGCTGGCCGGCTTGACCGGACGCCAGTCGGCCACGGCGGCACCGGAGACGAACACATCCGCGGGCAGCGCAGCCTCGCAGGCTTTCAGCATGTCGCGCGCCGTCTCGACCTTCACAACATCCACGCCCGGCGGCGCGTTGAGCGAAACGGGGCCGGAAACGAGCGTGACCTTCGCGCCCTCGGCGGCAAGCGCGGCGGCGATGGCATAGCCCTGCTTTCCGGACGAATGGTTGGAAATGTAGCGCACGGGGTCCAGCGGCTCGCGCGTCGGTCCAGCGGTGACGAGAGCGTGGCGGCCCGCGAGGCGCCCGGCCGGCTTCGGTGCGAGGGCCGTTTCGACCGCCGCAACAATGGCGGGCACATCCGGCAGACGGCCGGGCCCGAACTCACCGCAGGCCATCGGGCCGACATCCGGCTCCATGATGGTGACGCCGTCTGCGCGCAGCCGGGCGATGTTGCGCCGGGTGGCGGCGTGCTCCCACATGCGGACATTCATGGCCGGCACCATCAGCACCGGCTTGTCGGTGGCAAGCAGCGCGGTTGAGGCAAGGTCGTTCGCAAGGCCGTTTGCGGCCTTGGCCACCAGGTCGGCGGTGGCGGGGCAGACGACGACAAGATCGGCCGAGCGGGAGAGCTCGATATGGCCCATCTCGGTCTCGTCCGTCAGATTGAAGAGCTCGGTATAGACCTTCTCGCCGGACAGCGCCGCCACCGAGAGGGGCGTGACGAATTCAGCGCCGGCCTTCGTCAGGATCGCGCGCGAGGCGATGCCGCGCCGGCCAAGCTCCCGGATCAACTCAAGGCTCTTATAGGCCGCGATGCCGCCGCCGATGATGAGGAGGATGCGTTTAGCGCTCATATGTCCGGCTATATCGGGTCTCAACAGGCCCATTCCTAGCGCAAAATCCTTGCTGCGGCGCGATCAAAACCCCGCGAATGCGCGCTATGCTTCAACTTTCCGGCAAGGTTTGCCGCCTCAGTTGCCGACGCGGACGATCCGGGCCTGGCTGGACCCACCGAAATCGGCCCGCCGGTCGCCGACGCGGACGACCTTCTGATTACCGGATGTCTCGCCTGCTCCGCGGCGGACGATGATCGTTGTCGAGACGGGCTTGCCCGGCTCGAGCGTATGGACGACTTGGCGCCGCGGCCCTTCACACGCCGATCCGCGCACGATGACAAGCTGGGTGCCGCCCTTGGCCGCGCCGGCGGTCACCAGGGTCTGCGATCCGCCGCAGCCTGCCCCCAGGAGCACATCGGCGCTGGCAGGCGCGGCTATGGCGACAGCGGCGGCGAAAATAGCGGCAAACTTCATGGCCCGGCTCCTTCTGACGGCGGGAGACCGGATGGTAGCCGAAGTGTTAACGGCGCGAAGCCCTTACGCCCCGCACGGGAACCTCACAGGACGCCGCAAGCCGCAGCCGCGAGAAATTCGCCTCGGCCGGGGCCCAGCCGCCGCGGCTCAGCCCTGCCGCGCCTGCATCCGGGCAAGGAAAGCGAGACCCTCCGCTGTCTGGCCTTCGCCGGTCGCCTTTTTCGGCAGGGATTCGCAGAACTCGACGAAGGGGAGCTTGGACTCGATGCCGAACTGCTCTTCGAGGACCACGGCTTCGGGATGATCGAGGCTGCCGATCGTCACATATTGTTGCGCAGTGGGCCGGTCATAGGTGAAGCCGAGCGGTGTGCCGCAGTCCGGGCAGAACGCTCTGGCGGCAAGATTGGAGCTCCAGAATACTGGCGGCGAGGGGCCGATCCAGCGGAACTGATCCTTGGGCGCCCCGACCAGCGCGGCGAACAGGCCGCCGGTTGCGCGCTGGCACATCCGGCAGTGGCAGACATGCCCCCATTTCAGAACATCCATCTCGTAGCGGTGTTTTCCGCACTGGCAACCGCCCGTGTGTGACATGGTCCGGTCCTCCTTGCGCGGAAGGATGCGCCGCAATCCCGTGTCAGGCAAGGCCGGTCAGCCGGCCCTCTGGATCACCCAGGCCACGATTCCGGCAAGCGCAACGACCAGCCCGAACCAGCCCCACCAGGGAGCGAAGCGAGGGGGAGGTGGCGGCGGGGCCGGTTCGGCCTCGAGGCTCCTCTCAAACCGGTCCATCACCTCGGGCAGACGCTTCAGACGATTCGTCACCTCACGGATGTTCTCGCTGACCAGGCGTACGGCGCCTTCGGGCCCGAAATTGCGTCGCATCCAGTCACCGATGACAGGTTCGGAGGCTTTCCAGATATTGTGGGAGGGATCGATGGCCCGCGCCACACCTTCAACCTGCACCATCGTTTTCTGCAGCAGCACCAGCTCTGGACGCAGCGCCATGCCGAAAGTGTGCGTATAGTCGAAAAGCTGCAGCAGAACCCGGCCCATGGAGACTTCTTCCGCCGGGCGGCCGAACAGGGGCTCGCCAATCGAGCGCAGCGCCTGAGCAAAGTCACCCACCGACTGGCTCGGCGGCACATAGCCTGCCTCAAAGTGGACTTCCGCGATGCGGTGATAGTCCCGCTTCAGGAAGCCCCAGAGGATTTCGGCAAGGAAACGGCGCTCGATCATACCGATGCGGCCGATGATGCCGAAATCGACCAGCGCAATCTCCCCTTCCGGCGTCAGGATCACATTGCCCTCGTGCATATCGGCGTGGAAAACACCGTAATTTATGGCACTGGCGAGGAAGCCCTGCGTGATGCCGTTGGCAAGCTTCTGGCGATCGATCCCGGACCGCTCGAGCGCGCCGGGCGTGGTCAGCGGCGTACCCTCGATCCATTCCGCCGTCAGCACGCGCTTTCCGGTGCGGTCCCAGTCTACCTTCGGCACACGGAAGAATCCTGTCTTCGCATAGATTTCCCGCATCTCATCCGCCCCGCCGGCTTCGAGGCGAAGATCGGTCTCGCGGGTCATGGCGGCGGCGATCGTTTCGGTAAAGGCGACGGGTTTCAGCCGGCGGCTCTCGCTGGAAACGCCTTCAATCGTTCGTGCCGCGCGGCGCATCGCCGACAGCTCAAGCGCAAGCAGGCGCTCGATACCCGGGCGCAGGATTTTTACCGCGCGCTCGCCATCGGGCAGTGTCATCCGGTGAACCTGGGCAAGAGAGGCGGCCGCGACGGGCTCGGAAAGGCCAGGAAACAGCTGACCGGCCGCTTCGGCGCCGAACTCTGCGGCCAGCGCCGCGCGCGCCTGTTTCATCGGAAAAGGCGGCAGCCTGTCCTTCAGCCGCGAGAGGTCCCCGGCGACTTCCGATCCGAACACGTCCGGCCGGGTGGCGAGAAATTGGCCAAGCTTGATATAGGCGGGGCCAAGGCGCTCAAGCGCATGGGCGAGACGCTCGCCCGGCCGGCCCTTTGCGCCGCCTCCGAACAGCCGGAGCAAGCGCCCGGCAATGCGTGCGGGCACCGGCAGGCGCGCCTGATAGTCCCCGGGCAGCACGACGTCATGGCGCGCCAGAGCGGTGCCTGCACGGATCAGCCGGCGGTAATCCGACAACATGCCCATCTAACGCGCCCCTGCAGGGCAGGGACAGCAGACGGAACCAAGGACAGCCGCTGAGCGTTGATCTGCAGTGTAGGGCCAAAGCGCAGGGAGAAACATCATGTCCGCATCCCCGTCATCCAACAAGTTTCTGTACTTCATAATCGGCGTGCTGGTCGCCGCCGCGGTCGGATTTGGCATCTACTATTTCACGGAAGGCCCCGGCGGCTCGGACAGTATAGAGATATCCATCGGGGAAGATGGCATCCGGGTTGATGACTGAGCGGCCCGCCATCAGACGGCCCAACCGAAATGCAGGGCGGCAATACCGCCGGAATAATTCGTGACCGAGACCTGACGGAATCCCGCTGACTCGATCTCTGCGCGGAAGATATCCTGATCAGGAAACTGACGGATCGATTCGACGAGATACTGGTAGCTCTCCCGGTCACCGGCGACGAGTTCGCCGAGCCGCGGTATGACGGCAAAACTGTAGCGGTCATACGCTTCCTGCAGGAGCGGCGCCGTCAGATGGCTGAACTCCAGCACCGCCAGACGTCCGCCCGTCTTCAGCACACGGCGAAACTCCCTGAGGCCGGCGACCCGGTCTGCGAAATTGCGGATGCCGAAGGAAACCGTCACGACATCGAAGCTCTTATCCGGATAGGGCAGGTTCTGGCCATCGGCGCAGACCCAGCTGAGGCGGTCTCCCCATTGCGCATTGTCCGCACGCGCCTTTCCGGCTTCGAGCATGGCGTCGTTGATGTCGGAGACAATCGCGGTCGCCTGGCGCGGATCGCCCCGGCGCTTGCCGGCCGCATCCGCAAGGGTGAGGAAAGCGCGGGCAAGCTCGCCGGTGCCGCCGGCAACGTCGAGATGGCACTCGCCGGGCTGCGGGTTCACCCGGTTCATGGCGTCATGCTTCCACAGGCGGTGGACGCCGGCGCTCATTAGGTCGTTCATCAGATCATAGCGTGAGGCAACCGAGCGGAACACGCCCTTCACCCGGGCGACCTTCTCGGCCTCCGTGACCTCCTCGAATCCGAAGGAGACGATGCGCTCGCTGCTGTCTGATCCGGTCATGTGCGCCTATCTTAACCCGCTGAGCCATAGCGTATATGCGATAACGATGCCTGAATTACCTGAAGTCGAGACAGTTCGCCGCGGACTTGCGCCTGTGCTGGAAGGCCGGCGGATCCTGCGTGTCGAACAACGCCGCGCAGATCTGCGCTTTCCCCTGCCCGAACGCTTTGTCGACAGGCTGTCCGGAGCGCGGATAGACCGGCTCACGCGGCAGGCGAAATTCCTGTCAGCCTTTCTCTCAACAGGAGAGGTTTTGGTCATGCATCTTGGCATGACGGGCCGGTTCACGATTTCCGGGGAACGGAACGGAACGTTCCATCACGAGACGGGCAGCCTGCCCGCGCATGATCATGTCGTCTTCCATATGGAGGGCGGCGAATGCGTCACCTACAATGACCCCCGCCGGTTCGGCTTCATGGAGCTCTGGCCTGCCGCGACGTTTCCGGCTTATCCGAGGTTAACGACGATGGGGCCGGAGCCGCTGTCGAACCGTTTCTCGCATGCCTATCTGGACGAGGTACTGAAGGGAAAGACCGCACCGATCAAGGCGGCGCTGCTGGACCAGAAGATCATCGCCGGGCTCGGCAACATCTATGTGTGCGAAGCGCTGTTCCGGGCGGGCATTTCCCCGAAACGCCTGTCCCGCACAATTCCCGGCCAGCGGGCCGCGCGCCTCGCCCCCGCCATCAATGCGGTGATTGCCGAGGCGATTGAGGCGGGCGGCTCATCCATCTCAGACTTTGCCGCCACCGATGGCGCGCTCGGCTATTTCCAGCACCGGTTCGATGTCTATGACCGCGAGGGTGGGGCCTGCAAGAGCTGCGGGAGCGTCGTGAAACGGATCGTCCAGTCAGGGCGATCGACGTTTTACTGCCCGTCCTGTCAGCGATAGGGCCTCAGCCCCAGCCGTTTCAGCGGAGATCCGAATCCGCCGGCGACCAGCCCTGCCAGCAAAGGCGGGGCCGGCCAGAGCCGCAGGAGCGGGGCGGCCAACCGGTCGCGCAGCCAGGGCAGGACAGTGCCGTCTGACTGGTAGACCGGGGTGAAGGCCCAGGTCATCAGCTGGTAGAGGCGGACATGACCCGCACGCAGGCGGAGGAACCGGCGCAGCGCGCGGGCGATATCGGTCTCGCCATGCAGCGCGCTGGCCAGGGCGTAAGCATCCAGCAGGGCCATATTGGCCCCCTGTCCGAGCTGAGGGCTCGCCGCGTGCCAGGCATCCCCGATATGGACAAGCCTGCCTTCGACCGCGCCGGAATGAGTGCGATGCCGGTAACGCGCCAGGGTGAGCTGGTCATGATCAGTCAGCTGGTCGAGAAGCATCTCCGTGTCCGGCCAGAGGCGCCGGGCCGCATCTTTCCAGTGGACGAGCGGCGCAGCGCGAAAGGCCTCGAACTGATCGGCGCGGATCGACCAGAAATAGGTCAGGCTCGTGCTTTCAGCCTTTTCCGCCCGCCCGGAAGGCATGACGCCTGCCATTTTCCGCGCGCCTTCATAGCGCTGCTCCAGAGCCGACGGGTGGAAGGGCCCGCCTTCCGGCCAGGGAAGCATCGCCCAGAGCGCGCCATAGGACAGCTCCTTCTTCGGCGCGGAGGAGAGCGCCGATCGAACGCCGAGCGCGTCAATGACAAGGTCATAGGGTCCATGCCCGCCGCCGCCGGCATCCACCAGCGTGCCATTAAGTGCATTCGCGGCGGTGATGCGCGTAGCCGGAACAATCCGCGCACCGGCGGCCATCGCCGCCTCATGCAGCACATGAAAGAGCACCGGGCGCTGTATGCCGAGCCCAGCGAGGCTGTGCCGGAGGTCGCGGTAGCGCACATCCAGCACCGCGCGGCCGGTATCGACGGATATTCCATGCAGGCGCAGGATCGGCGTGCCGAGATTTTCAACCCTGCCTCGCAGGCCCATTGATCCCAGGACCGCGAGCCCCGTCTCCTGCAACATCAGCCCGGAGCCAACCGGCGCGGCGATCTCGAACTGATCGAAGAGAGTGACGCGGTGACCCTCGCGCGCCAGCAACGCCGCAGTTGCAAGCCCGCCGATGCCCGCGCCGGCAATCCCGATGGTCAATTGCTGGGTCATCCGCACCCTGCCCCCGAAGTCCGGATGGGACTTTCGGAAAGCCCGGCGCCCATGGCAAGCCGTTAGAAGCGGGGGCTCAGTTGCGGATGCGGGTGTCGCGGGCGTTGAGATCCATCGCGATGCCGCGGTCCTGATCCGGCAGGGTCAGAATGAAATGTCCGCGCCGCCGGTCGATCTGCATCCGGAACACGGAGAGAAGGTCTAGGCCGAGCAGCATCGCGGGCTCATCGGCAAGGCCGAGATCGTCGAACAGGGCGGGATCGGCCACGATCAGATCAGGCTGGCGTATCGTATAGCGCGCCACCGTGAGGCGCCTTGCCGAAGCGACTTCAACATGCAGCGCACCGCCCGTCGCGCCGCGCAGGCGCTGTGTCTTGTCTTCGTCCAGCTTGGCGCCTGCAGCCGCCGCCAGTTTCCTGTTGATCAAGGTGAAGGGTGAGCCGGTGTCGATCAACGCCTTCGCCTTGACACCATTGACCTTCACCTCGGTGAAAAACAGGCCGTCCTCCACCGTTATCCGGTCGCGGCCGAAGGCCCGCTGATTGTTGTTCTGCGGGCGCCCGTCATAGGCAGTGAACCGGCCCTGCGGAAAATCGAAATCCAGCACATCGCCGCCGAAGGCCGTCGCCGGGATCACCAGCTTGCCGCCGGGCATTGTTTCACGGTCATTATAGGCCGCAGGCACCTGCGACAGCCACGCCGAACCTGCCTGCAGCATCGGAATGCGGACGGTATGATAACGGCGTTCTCCGAGCAGGCCGAAAACGGTAATGGTGTCGTCCGAGATCGCTGCAGGATCTATGCCTGCGGCCCGCGCCACCGGCGCCTCGATCATGGCCAGAGTCGCAGCGGTATCGATGATGCCGGCAATCGCGGGGGCATCACTCAGGCGAACCGGCGTAACGAAATAGCCCTCGCGATTGACGATCAGCGGCATTGTCATCCGGTCGGAAGAGGCGCTCACAGGCAGTGCGAGCGTGGCCGTGATCAAGGCGGCAACGCCAATCCGGCCGAGACCGGCAAAGAGGCCAAGTGCCTGCATCGGCGGACCTCCCATTCCTTCCGACACTCTTCATTCAGTATGCCACACGAGACGCCAGCGCGCCAGCGCGCCTCAGACCATGCCCCCATCGGTCGGCAGGCCGAACAGGATGCGCCCAGTCAGTTCCAGCGTGGCCGGCGCGGTCACGATATGCTGGGTGATCGCATGGGCATCGCGGAAGCGGCGCTGCAGGTCGCTCGTCTCGAACAATGCTGCGCCGCCGCCGAGATCGTACAGCGAGCGGCAGAGGTCGGCGCCAGTGCGGGTCATATGCGTACAGGCAAGGCGCAGGTCTGCGCGCGCCTGGATGGGGATTTCGTCCTCTCCCTGCGCGACCACCCAGACGCGATCGATTTCGGAATAGAGATAGGCCCTCGCCGCGCGCCAGGCCGCTTCGCTGCGCGCATACTCTGCCTGCACGGTCAGTCGCTCGGAGAGGGTTTTGGCCGAGCCCTGGCTCTTCTTGACCGTGGCAAGGTCGCGGAAGGCATCCAGCGCCCCGCGCGCATTCCCGAGCGCGACGGCCGTGACGCCGAGTGCGAGCAGGCCGAAGGCCGGGAACTTGTAGAGGGCGCCGGTCTCGTGGGGCTTGTCGGTGACCAGGGATACCGACCGGCCCTTCGGCACACGGATGTCCTTCACTTCGAAATCACCTGAACCTGTACCTTTGAGGCCCATGACATGCCAGGTGTCGATCAGTGTCGCATCCGAGGCCGGGAAGACCATCATCCGCGTATCGGGCGCGCCGGTCGGCAGGCGTTTCATCTCGCCGTTTTCCCAAAGCGTGCAGCTGCCGCAGAGCCAGGAACAATTGGCTGAGCCAGAGCCCCACTGCCAGCGCCCGCTGACCCGGTAATGATCGCCCTCGACCACGGCGCGGCCCATCGGGGCGAACACGCCGCCGGTAATGGTCAGCGGATCGCCATAGATCTCGGCAGCATATTCCGGCGCCATATAGGCCGCGTTGAGCGCGGTCGTGGCGGCGATCATGGCACACCAGCCCGCGCTTGCATTGGCGGCAGCGAGGGCTTCGGTTGTCTCCACGATCTCGCGGGGGGACAACTCCAGACCGCCGAAGCGTTTCGGCGTCACCATACGAAACACGCCGGTTGCGGCGAGTTTCTGCGCAAGGTCTGCTGGCAGGCGGCGGACCTCCTCCATCTCGGCCGCCCGCGCGGCGAGTTCCGGCAGAAGCGGCAAGGCAAGGGCGAGCGGGGAGGATGGCGTCAGCGTGTCGGGCATGGCGGCAACGCTAACGCAAATCGCATCCGCCTCATAGCGTCAGCGCATTATGCAATTTCACCGGGGCGGCATGGCGCCAGGATGTCACGAGCGCCGAGCGCAGTGTTGCCAGATCGCACACGGCAAGCCGGATCGACGTGGCGCCCTTCTCTCCCCACTTATTCGGCACGGGAAAGAAAATCTCCGGCTCCGCCGCGCACAGCATCCTCTGTTCATCCGCCGTGAGGAAGACATTGGCGAATTCATGATGCGGCGGAAGGGTGCAGAAAATCTTGCCCCGCGGAGCATCGACCCTGAAGCTTGCCCAGTCAAAATGCGGGCGCTCAATGGCGCATGGCAGCTTCAGCGCCTCAGCGCGCAGCTTCGCGGCCCGGATCACAGGGACAGCGCCCCAAGGATCACCGCTGTAAGCAATGCCGACATCAGGATGACGAAATAGACACTGTCCAGGATCAACACCCGGAGAACAGAACCGAACACGCCCCGCTCATAGACGACCCGGTTCAGGCGATAGAGATACCAGTTCGAATAGACGATGAGGCCGAGCCAGACCCAGCCGCCCCCGACCAGGAAGGATGCCAGCACGCCAAGCGCCATGGCGAGGAACAACGCCGAATGGAAATGCAGCGACACGATCAGATGGTCGAAGAAGAAGAACCGCCGGCGCCAGAGATAGACGAGGGCCAGAAGACAGGCATAGATCGGCAGCATCACGAACATCAGCCGAGGAATCCAAGCCTGGGTCCGCTCGGCCAGCCTGCCGGGATTGTCCATCACATTGGCCAGGCGCGCCGCATCCGGGTCGCCCTGCTCGCCGGCTTCACGGATTGCATCCAGTGCTTCGGCCGGCATGAAACCGGCCCATTCGGGCTCGTCCGGTACAGCCGCCTCGCCGGTCTCGCCAGGTTCGCCCCCCGTGCCGCCAGGGGGCGTCGGCGGCTTCGGCGTGAAGGCGACCGGTCCGCCCCTCCAGAGGGCTTCTGCCTGATCGATGCCCTCCAGCGCCTCGGCATACTCCGCGTCGGTCATATCCCCGGCCGCATGGGCACGCTCGACCTGGGCGCGGGCCTCGTCGAAGTTCTCCGCGCCCTGCGGCATGACGGAAAAGCCCCGCCCCAGGACTAGCGGCAGGACGACAAAAAAGATCAGCGATGCAAAAACGTACAGCCGGAACGGCGGTATGAACCGCGCCCGCTGGCCATCCAGGTAGTTCCGGGTCATCCGGCCGGGCAGCAGCAATAGCGGCGGCACCGTCCGTGCGAGACGGCCGTCGATCGAGAACAGCGTTTCGAGACTTTCCCCCAGCAGGGCCCAGAACGGCCGGCGCAGACTTTGGGCGCTCTGGCCGCAGACATGGCAGAAATCCCCGGCCAGCAGCGCGCCGCAATTGCAGCAATTCGGGCTTTCCTGCCGGCCTCTGGGCCGGGTGAGCCCTGCAGCGGCGTCCGCTGCGGCATGTTCGATGGCCGTATCCGCCGCGCCGCCCAATTCATCGCTCATCGCTGATCCCCCCGCCTTAGCGGAACACTTTCGGTTTGCGTGCCATGAAACGGCGCGTCGCCTGCTGGTATCGCAAAGCCTCCCCATGGGCCGCAAGCCCATAGGTCTGATCGCGCAGGAATGCCATCAACCCACGCCGGCGACCCGCGGCGCCCAGCACCTCCGGACAGAGTGTCTCACCAATGCCAACGCTCAGGCTCTTGCCCATCCGGCGGCGAACTTCGCGGAAGACGAGGGCGAGGCGCAGTTCCAGCGACAGATGCGAGGCGATCTGGAAGAGGCGCGAATTCTGCCCCTCGAAGAAGACCGGCGTCACCGATGCCCTCCCCTGCGTGATCAGCTTCGCCGTGAAGGGCTTCCAGTCATCGTCGACCGCAAGCGGATCGAAGGGACCGGGCGTGGTCGAGACACCGCCTGCGGGGAAGACGATAACGCAGCCACCAGCCTTCACATGAGCGAGCGCAGCCTTCCGCATCGCGATATTGGCCGCGGCGGCCTCGCGCGTTCCGGCAAAATCCACCGGCAGAAGCCAGGGCTTCGCCTCGGGCACGGCATCCAGCACGGAGTTGGTCAGTACCCGGAAGTCCGCCCGCCTCTGCCCGACCAGCCAGCAGATCACCAGCCCGTCGAGCACGCCGAACGGATGGTTGGCGACCACGACAAGCGGACCTTCTGACGGCATGGCGCTCAATCTTCCGCGGTCGTATCGCACATCGAGCTCCAGGAGCCGGATCGCCGCCTCGAAGAACCCTGCTTCGCCGAGCTCGCCGGCGCGGTAGCGTTCGTAGAGGCGCTTCAGTTTCGGCTGCCCGGTCGCACGCTCGACGGCGCGCACGAGGGCGCGTTTCAGCGGATCGGAAAAATACGCCGCATAGGAAAGCTCCGGTGCGGCGGCCGCCTCCATCAGAGCCGCCACATCCGCGCGAGATTGTTCTTCTGCATGTCGGACGAGCCGCCGACGATGGGCATGCCGAGCAGGTCGCGGACATTGCGCTCGATGTCATAAGCGTCCGACAGCCCATAGGCGCCGATCACCTGCTGACAGGCGAGCGCGATCTCGACGCCGGTATCGGCCACATAGAGTTTCGCCATCGCCGTCTCCGCCGAACAGGGCTGGCCGCTGCCGGCGAGCCAGGCGGCATGATACAGCATGTGGCGGCAGGCGGCGAGTTTCGTCCGGGCGGTGACGAGTTTGTGAGCAATCGCCTGATGCGTGCCGATGGGCTTGCCGAACTGGACACGTTCCGGCGCGTATTGCCAGGCCTCCTCCAGCGCGGCGCGGGCGATGCCATAAGCCACCGCCGTGATCTCTATCTTCTCGACATCCAGCGCCCGCCCCGCCAGCGCGTCCCAACCCCGGTTCCATTTCTCCGGCCCGCCGACGATGGCGCTTTCAGGCAGGCGCACCTCATCGAGATAGACGTCCATCGACTTTGTGTAACGCAGGTTCGCATGCTCAATCGGCTGCATGCTCACACCCTTCGCGCTGGTCGGAACAAGGACGAAAGTGAGATTGCCATGGCGCGCGCCCGGCTCGCCCGAGCGGCAGAGACAGTAGATGTAATCCGCCCAGTCCGCGCCGGTACACCAGCGCTTGGCGCCGTTGATGACGATCCCGCCGCCATCCCGCTCCACCCGCGTCTCGACGCTTGGCAGGTCGCCGCCGACATTCGGCTCCGACAGGCCATAGGCTAGGAAGAGTTCGCCGCGCCCAAGCCTTGGCAGCAACTCCTCTTTCTGCTCCTTCGATCCGTTCTCGGAAATGTTGAGGCCGCCATAGAAGGCCGCGTGGATATAGGGGCCGGCCATCGACGGCCCGCCCTGGCAGAGCTCCTCGATCACGGCAGCCGCCGCGTAGATGTCCTCCCCCTGCCCGCCATACTCCTCCGGGATCGTCAGGCCGATCAGGCCCATCTCTGCAATTTCGCGGAAGAGATCCCGGTCCCAGGTCGCCTGCCGGTCCCATTCCCGTCGTTTCTCGCGCGGCATCTTATCGGCTACCCAGCGGCTAAGCTGGCGGCGGATTTCAGTCACGTGGCCTGGTTCGGCGGCAAAGCTGGTCATGGCTACAGGCATATCCTATGCACCAGCCTCGGCAATATCCTTCCTTCAATCGACCCGGACGGCGCCGTGCCGGCGGGCTCAGCGCCCATCCTCTGATAAAAGCCGGCAGCGCCGGGGTCCGCCTCAATGATCAGCCTTGTCGCCCCGAGGCGAACGGCAGCGCCGAGCGCCCAGTCATAAAGGATACGCCCGAGCCCAAGGCCCATAACCTCCGGCGCAATGAACAGCTTCTCAAGATAGCTGTCCGGGGCTTTGGCTGAGACCTGTGCCAGGCCGGCAAGACCGCCGGCGTCGGCAGCTGCAATCACCTCATCTGCCGCAAGGTCTTCCGGGGTCAGGCGCAACTCCTCACGGCAGGCCGCCATGAAGGCCGCGTCATAGCCCCAATACGCCTTGGAGCGCAGGCACAGCGCATGGGCCGCAGGCAGCTCATCGGGCCGAAGGGGTCGCAGGGCGGGCGTCATTGCCCGACACTAGCGGCCAATTTCTCCGATGTCATAGGGCGTCGACTGGTAAGTCTGGTTGATCCAGTTGCCGAACAGGAGGTGGGCGTGGCTGCGCCAGCGATTGAGCGGCGGGCGGGCCGGATCATCCTCCGGGAAATAGCCGAACGGCACCTGTATGTTCTTGCCCTGCGCGCGGTCGCGCTCGAACTCCTCCTTCAGTGAGAAGGAATCATACTCGACATGGTTGAACATGTAGAGGCTGCGCCGGGCGCGGTCTTCCAGAAGGCAGGGGCCGGTATCCTCGCTGTCGATCAGCAAGCGGAGGGCAGGGCGGGCGAGCACATCGGCGCGGCGCACTTCGGTCCAGCGCGAGACGGGGATCTGGAAGTCATCCGAGAAGCCGGAGAGATAGGGTGAGGCCGGATCAAGGTTCTGGTGCCGGAAGACGCCGAACGCCTTCGCCTCGAGCGTATACTTCGGCAGGCCATGGAAATGCCAGGCCGCCGCCATCGCGCCCCAGCAGATATACAGCGGCGAATGGACATGACGCTCGGTCCAGTCGAAGATCTGCGTTAGCTCGTCCCAATAGGTGACCTCCTCGAAGGGCAAGGTCTCGATCGGGGCACCGGTAATGATGAAGCCGTCAAACTTCCGCTCCCGGATTTCTTCCCAGGTCTGGTAGAAGCTGATCAGATGTTCCTGCGACGTGTTCTTCGGCGTGTGCCCGCCGATGCGCACGAGCGTCAACTCCACCTGCAGGGGCGTCGCGCCGATCAGCCGGGCGATCTGCGTCTCGGTGCGGATCTTGTTGGGCATGAGGTTGAGGAGGCCGATCTGCAGCGGGCGCACATCCTGCCGGATGGCATCGGTCTCGCGCATCACGGCAACACCCTCGCTCAGCAGGGTCTCGCGCGCGGGCAGCGTATCCGGAATCTTGATCGGCATGACTCAAACATCCTCAACGGCCCGCTTTGAAGGCTTCGAACGCATCGCATTGGGGGGAAAGGCGGGCGCCCTGCCCGCATCTCGGCCCTTTAGCGAGTTGTTTAACGTGGCTGCAAGCCGGCCGGCCAAATCACCACGAGAAGCGCATGTAGTCCCGG
>CAYQRX010000014.1:0-25471 GCA_964419865.1 uncultured Hyphomonas sp.
CCAACCGGCGTTTGCCGGATTCCGGGCAGGATTTCGCCCTGCACCTCAACTTCCGTGCAGCCTGATAGAATTTCCGCAGATCAGACATGACAGTTATGTCAGCATAGGCTCAGGCGGCGGGGCGCCGTGAACACGCCCCTCATCGCCCCATCCAGTCTCGACCCGCTCAGCGAGGATTTCTTGGGCGGCGAAGCGTCGCGTAGATGACCGGCGCATTACCGGCGCCGGCGGCAACCTGGTATCCGACCAGCTCCCAGCCGGACTCGGCCTGAGTGTTCAGCGCGAGATCGAATTTCTCGACGCTGTATTCGACAATGGATCGGTATTCGTGAGTGTGGCTGTAAGCGTCATTGCGGCTGTTCTGCTCACGATACAGCTCGGTGGCCTTTTGCGGTTTGCCGAACATGTGCCTCTGCTCCTCGCTGCTCCAGAAGGTAGAATTCCCAATCGGGGCGGTGAATGCAAGGCTGTAAATATGCCCTTTGAACCAGACTTGCCGGCGTGCTCACCCTGCAACCGGCTTTGAAGACAGCTGTCATACTGGCGGATTGCCGGAGAGTCAGGTCGAGAGTGGATCAAAGGAAAATGGTGCCGGCGGGCAGAATCGCGATGACGACTAGAGAAGTGAAATAAAACAGGAAAATTGCGTTTCGGTATCGGCAGGTGCCAACACCTGTGCCTGCACACTCATTTTGGTAGTTGGTTTGGTGCCGTTTTCCACAGGAAATCAGATAAGGTTTTGTCGCTGAGTCTCAAAACCTGGTCAAGCGGGCCTCATCGACCAGGTCGCCGATCAATCTCGATGCTGGAATTGTGTCGCGAAGATTGAAATCGGAACTACGTCATTGACGTATGCGTCATTGACGTATACATGGGGATGAAGCTATGGCGATGCTCACTGTTGTGGAAACACCGGAGTTTATCCGGCGATCACGCACTGCAGGCATGACGGATGAGGAGAAGGAGGAGCTGATTTCGGGGTTGGCGTCCAATCCGGAGGCAGGCATCAGCCTCGGAGGCGGATTGAGAAAGGTGCGTTTCGCCCGAACAGGCGCAGGTAAGAGCGGCGGATACCGCGTGATCCATTTCTACCGCTCTCGAGACATGCCCCTCTTTCTGCTCACCGTGTTTGCGAAGAATGAAAAGGCGAACATTTCTCCGACCGAACGCGCCGAACTGATCGAACTCTGTGACCTCATCGCCGATACTTATGGAGAGTGACATGACCAAGGCCGCCGCAAGCATCAGACAAGGCCTCCAGGAGGCCCTCACCCACGCCAAAGGCCACAAGACGGGCGCGCGGGTTCATCATATCGAAGTCCCGGAGCCTGATGTGGCAGCAATCCGCGAGCGCTCGGGACTGTCGCAGGCCGAATTTGCTCGCAGCATTGGCGTCGCCATCGGAACCCTGCGAGGCTGGGAGCAGGGGCGCAGGCGCCCTGAAGGCCCGGCGCGGGTATTGCTCGCGCTCATCGAAAAGCGACCGAGGATCGTGCAGGACGAGCTGCGGCGCTAAGCGAGGGACGCGCGTGCAGCTTCGTGACCAGAAGCGTGCTCCTGACGTTGTCCTGTGGTTCGTTGGTCCTGGAGTGGGTCAGCCAAAGAGGATGCCGGCTGCCGGGTAGTTGGCCTTTGCAGTTCAGGACGTCGATGAAATAAAACTTCCTTCCAAGGGTTAGGGCTTGACCCTGGTGGAGAGACCGGTGCCGAACGCCGCGCTAACGCCTTGTTCTTATCGATGCGGGTGGATCGCGTTGGACGTCGCCGGAAAGCAAAATGGTGCCCGGGGGCGGAATCGCGAGCGCCCTTACACCTCTGTTTTGATTTCAGAAATAAATGTGGAGCGTCGTCGAATGCCAACAATCTGCCAACAATTCGGTAGTTGTTGGCATGGGAGAGTGGTTCGATTCCGATTTCCACAGGAAATCCGATAAATTGATCTCCCTGACTCTGAGATGTGGGTCAAGAGGGCCTCATCGACGAGGTTGGCGATCCATCTCGAACGATGAACTGTGGAGCGAGAATTGAGGTTAGAGATACGTCACTGACATATGGGTCGATGACGCATACGACGGCATGGCGCGACGTTGAGGCTGACCGTTGTGGAACCATCGGAGTTTATTGGTCGATCAAGTTCGGCTGGCATGACGAATGAAGAGAAAGCGCAGCTGATCTCGCCAATCGGCGCGCCGAACTGATCGAACATTGAGACCTCATCGCCGATACTTATGGAAAGTGACATGACCAACGCCGCCACAAGCATCAAAAAAGGCCTCCAGGAGGCGCTCACCCACGCCAAAGGTCACAAGACGGGCGCATGGGTTCATCATATCGAAGTGCCTGAGCCTGATGTGGCCGCAATCCGCGAGCGCTCGGGATTGTCGCAGGCCGAATTTGCTTGCAGCATTGGCGTCGCCGTAGGTACCCTGCGAGGCTGGGAGCAGGGGCGCAGACGCCCTGAAGGCGCGGCGCGGGTACTGCTCGCGCTCATCGAAAGGCGACCCCGGATCGTGCAGGACGAGCTGCTGACCTAGACGCGGATCGCCGACAGCAAACTGCCAGCAGGGTCGAGGTTGTCCATTTCTTCAATTAGGGACAGCGGGCGACGAGACTTCGCGGCTTGGGCGTTAGTCTCAAAAATCCTGGCTGTTGTCGCGCCTTAGCTCGACGAGCGTTCGTCTGAGTAGGAGCGGACAGGCCTGAATAGATGTTTGCGGCAACACCTGTTCACCGAGATTCAAAAAGCTTGTCCGTCAACGCACAATCAGATGTTTGACCTCCGGTGCAGCCGATCATGATCTCACTGAGCTGCCTCTCCATCTGCTGCAGATCCAGGATACGATTTCTGATGTCCTTTAGATGCGCTTCGGCAAGGACCATCACTTCGGCACAGCTAGGCATGCCATCATTGATCCCCAGGAGCGAGCGAACGTCCTCTGTTCGGAAGCCCAGATCGCGCGCCCGCAAGATAAATCGCAAACGCAACTGATCCACGTTTGAATAGAGCCGGTGGCCACTGGGTGAGCGCGCTGGTTCTGGTAGAAGTCCGATCTTTTCGTAATAGCGGATGGTTTCAAGGTTGCAGCCAAGCCGGCTGGCCAACTCGGCCCGCCTGAGCATCGCTCGCGACGATGTGATGTCCATGCTCAATTCTCCGCTTGCGTCTGTACCAACTACAGACCCTATCAAGCAGACGAACACAAGGCCAAGGACAACGACGCGTATGTCAGACAAGACAAACGGTTCTGGAAATGATCGTCGATCAAGCTGGCTCATCGCGGGTGGCGTGCTGGGGACCTTCCTCGCGTCGTCTTGTTGCATCCTGCCTCTGATACTGATCAGCGTCGGTGTGACGGGAGCTTGGATCGGCCAGCTGACGCTGCTGGAACCCTACAAGCCGGTATTCATGCTGATTGCAGCTGGGTTTCTCGCGGCTGGCTTTTGGGAAGTCTATTTTCGGAAGGGCAAGCATTGTGAGGATGGCAGCGACTGCGCACGTCCCGCACCCTCCTGGATCAAGCAGGTGGCCCTATGGGGCGGCGCGCTTATCGTGTTCGCGGCGCTGACCATCGAAACTTGGGCACCACTATTTTACTAAGCAAGGAGAGCAGGGATGAAGCGAACGTGGATGATTGCCGGCCTCGCCGGATTGGCGATTATGGGCGGAATGGCGCTTGCTGGCGCGCAGTTCTCGCAGACAGAGGTCGCAGAAGTACAGCAGGCCACGGCCCGCTTTTCCGTCGACAACATGACCTGCGCAACATGTCCCATATCGGTGAAAAAGGCGATGCTGCGCGTCGATGGCGTCAAGTCTGTTGAGATCGATTTTGGGACGAAGACTGCAGAGGTCGTGTATGATCCGGCGATCACGTCTCCGGAAACAATTGCCGCCGCATCGGCCGGCGTCGGGTATCCGGCGGTCCAGACCAGTTGATTGATCAGAACGCAAAAGAACAGCTGCGCGGCTTGGTACATCGAAGGCGGACACCGGGACCGGATCGTACCGCTTGAGTTGCTCTGGTGATTTCAGGACCGCTACCCGCAATCAATGATTCAAGGGGCCTCCAAGTTTCGCGTCTCTTGCAACTTCACGAGACAAGTCTCGAAGGAAAACTCAATGAAACACGAATGCTGCGCGCCGAACTGTGAGTACGACCTCGCCGTGATTGGTGCCGGATCGGCTGGATTCTCCGCCGCTATTACGGCCGCAGAGGGCGGTGTGCGCGTGGCTCTTATAGGGCACGGTACGATTGGCGGTACCTGCGTGAACGTCGGATGCGTCCCCTCCAAGACGATGATCCGCGCCGCTGAGGCGGTGTTTAGTGCGCAGTCGGCGCATCGGTTCCCGGGACTCAGGGGAGAAGCGCAGGTTTCTGACTGGGCGGCGCTGATCGCAGCAAAGGAAGATCTCGTCGCGTCACTGCGGCAGAAAAAATACGCCAACTTGCTACCAGGCTATCATGGTGTGACTTACATCGATGAGGGGCCAGCGCGGCTCGTACTTGGCGGTGTGGAGGTCGGCGGACGGAAGATCAAGGTATCCAAGGTCATCGTCGCCACTGGCGGCCGCTCGGCCGTTCCTGACGTCGCCGGTATTTCGGAGGTGCCGACGCTCGACAGCACGGCGCTCCTGGAGCTGAAGGCGCTGCCCGAGAGCCTGATCTTCCTCGGCGGCGGCTATATCGGTGTGGAACTCGCACAGATGATGGCGAGGCTGGGTACCCGCGTCACGATCGTGTGCCGCTCGCGGTTGTTGCCGCGCGCTGAACCAGAGGTGTCCGAGGCGCTCGCGAAGGCACTGCGCGCCGAGGGCATCTCGGTTGTGGAAAAGGTAACCTATGACGCCGCACGGCTGGACGGCAGCCGCACAGTCGTGACGGTAACGGTGAACGGTGCCGCCAGAGACCTGGCGGCTGATCACCTTGTCCTGTCGACTGGGCGCATTCCCAACACGGATGGGCTGGGGCTCAAAGAGATGGGTGTCGAGACTGATCAGCGGGGCGCGATCATCGTTGGCGATGATATGGCCACCACACGTTCCGGTGTATACGCAGCAGGCGACGTAACTGACCGGGATCAGTTCGTATACATGGCCGCTTATGGCGCCAAGCTGGCGGCGCGAAATGCGGTACTGGGAGGGAAGGAATGCTACGACAACGCCGCGATGCCGTGGGTGGTTTTCTGCGATCCGCAGATTGCAGGTGTCGGTCTGACCGAGGCGCAGGCTTACGCCGCAGGCTATGATGTCAAGACCAGTGTGCTTCCGCTTGAGAATGTTCCTCGGGCGCTCGCGGCACGCAATACCACAGGGCTGATCAAGTTGGTCGCAGACCGGGCTAATGACCGACTGCTCGGCGGTGTGATCATGGCGCAGGAAGGCGCTGATAGTATCCAGACACTTTCACTGGCACTGAAGTTCGGCATGACGACAAAGGCGCTCGGCGAAACCATTTTCCCTTATTTAACGACAGTCGAGGGGTTCAAGCTGGCGGCGCAGACTTTCGACAAGGATGTCGCGAAACTCTCCTGTTGCGCGGGCTGAGTCGCCGATTGGCACGCATTTCCTTTTTGCCGGTCAGTCACACCGCTCCACAAAGCGGCCGGGAGCATCACCGGCATCAAGCGCGAAGTCTCAGACCGGCACAAACCCGCCGGCGTCCAATCCGGCTCATTCGGGGTTGCCCGGACGTGCGATTCTGGTGTCCAGGCAATCAGCGCCCTCGGTCCCTGTGTTGCAGATCGACATGATACGGTAGCTTCCGTCGCGGCCTTGCTTGACCTCGAACGCGACAGTGTCGCCTTCGGAAAATCCAGTGAGGTCGACATCACCTGCGATATCGAAACCCATGGTCATCGCGCCCATGCCAACGCCGTCAATGGGGCCGTGATCGGAGCTATGCGGGATTTTGGGTGATACGGCCTGATCAAGCGGCGCGATTTTCGGCGACGCTGGTGGCTACGCCGTCGGTGAATGTGACGCCTTCGATGAGCAAAGGCAACTGGTTCGCGCCCTTCAGGCGGCGCCATGTCTTGGCGGCAGCCTGAACGAGCTTGAAGACCATGAGCTTCGCCGTCTTCTGCGACAGCGCACCCTTGGTTCGGACAGTCCTGTGCCGAACGGTGGCGAAGACACTCTCGATCGGGTTTCCCGTGCGCAGGTGATCCCAGTGATCGGCCGGGAAGTCGTAGAAGGCGAGCAACGCCACGCTGTCCTTGGTCAGGCAGGTCACTGCCTTTTCGTATTTGGCGCCGTATTTCTCGGCGAAGACATTCATCGCGGTTTGCGCCACGGCGCGGGTTTCAGCCTGCCAGATCTCGCGCAGGTCGGCCTTCACCGCCGGCTGCATGGATTTCGGGAATTTGTTGAGCACGTTGGCGATTTTGTGGACCTAACATCTTTGATGGCGTGTGCCAGGGAAGACCTCGTCGAGCGCCTTCCAGAACCCCATTGCTCCGTCACCCACGGCAATCTCAGGCGGAACCGCGAGGCCGCGCGCCTTGATGTCGATCAGCAGTTCACGCCAGCTCTGCGCGCTCTCGCGCAAGCCGACCTGGAAGCCGACGAGTTCCTTCTTCCCCTCGGGCGTGGCCCCAAGAATGACCAGCATGCACTCGGCCTGCGGCTCCATCCGAGCCTGCAGGTAGACACCGTCCGCCCAGATGTAGACATACCGCCGGGCCGAGAGATCGCGGCGCTGCCAACGGTCGTATTCCTGCTGCCACTCCCCGGTCAGGCGCGAGACCACATCCGGCGACAGGTTGGGCGCGTCCTTCCCCAGGATTGCGGCCAGCGCCTCCTGGAAATTTCCCATCGAGATGCCACGCAGGTAGAGGACCGGCAGGAGAGCATCGAGGCTTCTTGAGCGCCGCGCCCATTTCGGCAGGATCGCAGAGCTGAAGCGGATCTTCTTCTCGGCCGGCACATCGGGGGCACGGTCGCGCACCTTCGGGCGCTGCACGTCGAGCGCCCCGATCCCGGTCAGGATGCTACGCTCCGGACCGTAGCCGTGTCGGACAACCCGCTGGCGACCATCCGGCAGGGTCTCTTCGGCATACTGCGCGACGAAGGCGTCGGCCTCGGCCCGCAGCGCGGCAGCCAGCATTCGGCGCGCCCCGTCGCGCGCGATCTCGGTCAGAGGATCATCCACAGATTCCGGCTGACGAAAGGCGATGATGTCTGTAGTCTTCTTCATGGCGTATCGTTCCTTTGGGAAGTTCTGGCAGGCTTCGACACCCGCCACGATACGCCGCCCTTTCAGACCCCGTCACCCATTTCCCGGCATAGCTCCTGGTTTCGGCTGGCAGCAAGATAATGTCGCATCAACGCTGCCGAAGCCTTCGGCTGCAGTTGATTGATCAGTCACTCCGGAACGAGCCAACAGCTACCCAACTGTTTCGAATCCACACGATTTTCAACATTGCAGTCCGCAGGGCGAGTCTGGAAAAGCCTGGGCGATATCATTGTCTTGCCGATCGGCTTAAGCGCGATGCGTTAATGATAACGGAGACAGAAGAGAGAGCCATCGCGGCAGCTGCGATCATGGGAGAGAGCAGGGTGCCGGTGAGGGGGTACAGGACGCCTGCAGCAATGGGAATGCCGGCAGCGTTGTAGGCAAAAGCAAAGAAAAGGTTCTGCCGGATGTTCCGCATGGTTGCCCGCGAAATAGTCCGGGCCCGTACAATGCCTCCAAGGTCTCCCTTGAGCAGTGTGACACCGGCGCTTTCTATGGCGACATCCGTGCCGGTGCCCATCGCGATGCCCACATCCGCGGCCGCCAGGGCAGGGGCGTCATTGACACCGTCGCCCGCCATGGCAACGACCCGGCCGTCGGCGACCAGGCGTTTCACGATATCAGCCTTCTGGGCAGGAAGCACTTCGGCTTCGACGGCATCGATACCGAGTGACCGGGCGATTGCCTCAGCGGTGGTGCGATTATCGCCGGTCGCCATGACAATATGCAGGCCTGCATCCCGAAGGGCTTTGAGCGCGCCCGGCGTCGATGCCTTCACCGGATCGGCGATCGCGAACAACGCAACTGCCGCGCCGTCGACTGCAAGGTAGATGGCAGTCGCACCGTCTTTCCGGCGGCGTTCTGCAAGCGCCCTCAGCGCGGCTGTGTCGATGCCGTTTTCGCCCATGAAACGCTCGGCGCCCAAGGCCACTTTTTGTCCATCGACGATCCCTACGACGCCCTTTCCTGTGGGCGAGTCAAAGTCTGAAGGTTCGGAAAGCGCAAGACCTTTGGCGTGCGCGGCAGCGACGATCGCGGTGGCCAAGGGATGTTCGCTGTGACTTTCCAGGCTTGCGGCAAGGCGGAGGGCGGCCGTTTCATCCGCGCCAGGCGCCACATCCATTCCGACAAGCGCGGGTTTGCCTTCTGTCAGTGTGCCGGTCTTGTCGATGAGCAGTGTGTCGACCTTTTCCATGCGTTCGAGCGCCTCGGCATTCCGGATCAGCACGCCGGCCCGCGCGCCCGCACCGACACCGGTCATGATCGACATCGGTGTCGCAAGACCGAGCGCGCACGGACAAGCGATGATCAGTACCGAGACGGCGGCTATGAGACCGTAAGAGAAGGCAGGGTCCGGCCCGAATATGAGCCAGCCAAAGAAGGCTGCTATGGCGACAACGATCACTGCCGGAACAAACCAGCCCGACACTTGGTCGGCGAGGCGCTGGATAGGCGCGCGGCTGCGTTGCGCGTCGGCCACGAGATGGACGATCTGGGAGAGCATGGTCTCGCTGCCGACCCGCTGCGCTTCAACAATCAGGCTGCCGGTCTGATTGACGGTTGCGCCAATCACGCGGTCATTTACCGATTTGGTCACCGGCATTGATTCCCCAGTGACCATCGACTCGTCGATGGAGGAGCGCCCTTCGGTGACGACGCCGTCTACCGGTATCTTTTCCCCGGGCCGCACCCGCAGGCGATCACCAGCAACGACCGTCTCGAGCGGTACATCTTCTTCATTGCCATCCGCATTGATCCGGCGGGCCGTTTTCGGCGCAAGGTCAAGCAGCGCCCGGATCGCGCCTCCTGTCGCTTCCCGCGCCTGCAGTTCGAGCACCTGCCCGAGCAGCACCAGCGTGATTATGACGGCGGCAGCTTCAAAATAGACCGGAACCGTGCCGTGCGCCGAGCGCAGTTCGGTCGGGAACAGGCCCGGCGCAATTGCCGCGACCATACTATAGATCCAGGCCGCACCTGTGCCGAGCGCAATCAGCGAAAACATGTTCAGGCTGCGGTTTCTGACCGACGCGGCTCCCCGCGCGAAGAAAGGCCAGCCTGCCCAGAGCACCACGGGCGTTGCCAGAGCCATCTGGATCCAGGGATTGATCGTGGGCGGAATGAACCGGTCAATACCGAAGACGTGCCCACCCATTTCGATGACCAGCAGGGGTAACGACAGCACCACGCCGAACACAAAGCGCCGTTTCATGTCGCGCAGCTCGGGATTGGGGCCATCGCCTGCGCTGGGCGTCATCGGCTCGAGGGCCATGCCGCAAATCGGGCAAGCGCCGGGGCCGTCCCGCACGATCTCCGGGTGCATGGGGCAGGTCCACTGACTTCCTGCAGCTGCCATCTTAGCTGGTGTCGCGCTGGCATGACCGTGGCAGCCAGCCCCGTGGCCTGAGTGGTCATGCATATCCGCCTCATGCGCCGTGAAGGCATTCATGTAGGTGGCGGGATTTGCTTCAAACTTGGATTTACAACCTGCGCTGCAGAATACGACCTCGGCACCTTCATGAATGAGCCGGTGCGGGGTGTCTGCCTTCGGGGTCATGCCGCAGACCGGGTCGCGCGTCGGTGACGGATCCGCTGTTGTCGTAGTTTCGCTTGAGGACATGCCGAGCTCCTGCGTGTTTTTTGCTACGTTTTCAAATATACCCCTATACCGTATCGGTCAATTACCCCGTGGGGGTATAGTTGATCTTGCCGGCGCTCTTCAGCCATCGCCTAGGAACGGCCGGACGAGCTGACCTGTATAGGTTGAGGGATAGTCCGCTGCGTTTTCGATCCCAAGGTCGCCCGAGAAAAAGGGGCGATCCGCATCGAAGTGGGCCGTTCCGAGCAGCCTGTCCCAGAATGTCGTGAAGAGACCAAAGTTGACGTTGCCCTCAGCCGAAGATTTGAGGTGATGAAACCGGTGGACGGGCGCAAGTGCGAGCACATGGCGAAGCGCGCCGATCTTCATGTCGGTGTTCGAGTGCTGGAGGAGCAGCTGGACCGCCACCGCGAATGCAAGCAGTACGGCGACGTCCAGCGGCATGCCAGCGAGAATGAGCGGCGCTGTCCCTGCCATCAGTTCGATCGCCTGATGGACGGGATGTTTCATGAGGCCGTTGAAGCCGTACATTCGCGTAACGCTGTGATGCACCGCATGGAAGCGCCAGAGGAACTTGTTGTGATGGCTTGCCCAGTGAATGACGGTGATACCGGCGTCGGCGACAAGTATTGCAAGCAGCAGCTGAGCCCATAGCGGCCAGCTGCCGGGCCAGATCGGAGGGAAGGGTACGATGGCAGCCATGATCGGAATGAGGAGCACCGACACGGCAATCGAACCTTCATTGACGAGCGCGTGAAGTCCATCTCTCAAAGTATCGCCCTTTGGGTGGTTCCAGTCCTCATGGTACGGAATAAACCGCTCAGCAAGAAATGACATCGCGATTGCCGCGAGCAACAGCCCCGCAAGACTAGCTTTGGGCGCACCTGAATGCACGAGTGCGATTGCGGCGCCATTGAAGGTCAGCAGCATCAGCGGCGCATAGGTCCACTTGGTGATTTGCTTTAAAGTGGGCATGGGGATTCCGTTTGACTGCGCGCAGGCGAGTGTCGCCTCATCTGATCACAGGGTAACGGGCGCGGCTCAGCCGTCTTGAACGATTCAACAACCTTGCCGCGTCGGGGCAATCCGGACTTCCAGGCCAGAAAGTCCTGCGCCGGGCGAGACACCGAACCAGCGGCGCATGCGGCGCGTGAAATGGGATTGATCGGAAAAGCCGCCGGCCTCAGCCGCCTGAGCCAGACTTGCGTTGTCTGAAAGTGCGCGCGCTGCGCGCTGCAACTGCCGCCATTGGAGAACGTGGGAGATGGGCGCCCCGAATGTTGCATGTGATATCTGGCGCAGGCGACTGGGCGACACTCCAAGGTCGTGCGCAATCGAGCCTGGCGTGGCGGAGGCCGGGGCGCCATCAAGCAGCTGTGTCAGCGATCTCTCTGGCTGTGCGGATTGTTCTCCAATCGTGAAGACACCCATCAGGCTAGCCGGCGAGCCGGTTTCGTTGAACTCATCCAATGCGGCTGACAGGCGCGAATCTGCAAGGCTGAAGCCGCGTTCCTGACCCGAACCCGCTGGGGCGGCCCTTGCGCGGTCAAAGTAGATGCTCCGCAACCTTGTCTCGATTGGACCGATGGCGTGTGCACATCCCGACGGTATGATCACGTACTGCCGAGACGGGATGATCTGGAGCCTGCCGAAGCACTCGACTTCAAGCGGCCCATCGATCCCCGCAGTCAGCTGGTGAGCGAGATGGGTATGGGGCGCGTTGGCGCCCGCCACGCCTTCCAGTATCGCCCAACCGTCTCCGATGGTGAGCGAGCCACGCCAGCGCTCTGCCTGCATCAATGACTGTCACCTTCGGATATCTTGGCCGAAGACCAGTGTATGTGGACAATCTTCCAGTCTCCGTCCGTCTGTTTGAGGACCATCGTCTCCATCAGACGACTGTTGACGTCCTTGCCGCGGAACGTGCCGGTGGACACAGCTTCGGTCATGACTGTTGCAAGGCCTTCGCCTTCAAAAACGTGGCGGCTGAGGACCTTTGTCTCAACCGCTTTTGAGAACTCGATATCTGCGCCCATATGATGGGAGCGGTATTCTTCGAGAGAGCGCTCGATTCCGCCGCTCTCGGCGATCTGAATGTCTGGGGCCATCAAAGCGGACAGGGCGGCTGTATCGCCCGCATCAAGCGCCGCAGCAAAGGCATCGACGATCCCGGCAGGTGACCCTGGTGCTTCCGGGTGGGCGCTTTCATGGGCAGAGGCAGGGCCCGCAACACCCAGGAGAGCTGCGGTAAAGATGGCGATGATGTAGGTTTTCATTCGGGTTTCCTTATTCAACTGGGCCAGAAATTGTTGTCGCGGCGGCAATGATACCGAGAATCAGCACAAAGAGCACCGCATCCACCCGGAGCGTCGCCCGGAGGTTCGCCCGCCCGCTGACGGCATCAGTGGCGAGCTGGTGTGTGACACGGGTCATGTTGAGGGCGCCAAGTCCGAGGATCAGTAGTGCGGCCAGAAACTTAGTAGCAAGGAGCCGTCCGTATCCGGAGTTGAGCGCCGATGTCAGGTCGCCATTGATCCGCCAGAAAAGGTAGACGCCGGATACAAACAGCAGCGGCACGATGAACCGGGCGACACGGCTGAACGATTCCGCGCGGGCAAGAACATCTCGGTCAGTCAGCGCAGGGGCAGGCCAGAGCGTAACGGGCGCCGCCAGCCAGAAGCCGGCGATCAGGACATGGACCGCAACGACCCAGGGGGCGAGCCCCGGCGCCTCAAGACCTGCCGTATGCCCCGTGAGGCCAAAGCCTGCGCTGATGCTGACAGCTGCGAGCATCGGAAGGATACGACCTTTCGCTATGCTTGCCGCAAAGAGGAGGACAGCGCCCGCGAACAAGGCCAGCGCAGGCCTTCCGCCGCCGGCCCAGGTCCACCCGAACTGATCAAGCGACAGCGCCGCGCCGAGGCTGCCGCCCATCTGTGCGTTGAGAATGAGCAGCCGGATCAGCGTGGTGGCAGCCACCAGGGCGGCGAGCCATGTGTAGGCGCGACGGTTGGTGTGCAGTCCGAGCGCCCCGTGAAGCGCCGCCCCGATCGCTGCGAGGCTGGCGCCATACAGCAGGATCTTGGTTGCAAGATTGGCGGCGTCCAGCAGGGGCATATGGGTCCGGCCTATTTCAGTTCGAAAGTCGATTTGCCGGTCATCGGATGACCATCCTTCGACATCGTACGCCATTCGACGGTGTAGAGACCGGGCGCGAGTTCCGGCAGCGGCACCGTGAATGTGGCTGCCGGTGCTTTTGGCGGCGTGAATCCGAGATCGACCTTTTCTCCGGCCTGTGTCTGGATAGAGAATGATATCAGACCGACCGGCTGGCTGAAGCTGAACGAGAAGTCTTCAGGAGCGGAGTCGATGACGGCCGCATTCTCGATGCTCGTCGATTTGGCGCTGATATGCGCAAGCGCGGGAGCAGCTGAGAGAGCGAGCGCCAGAAATGTTGCGGCGATCAATTTGGGCGTGTGCATGGGGTATCCTTTCCGGACCGAGAGTTTCAATTAGATACGCTTCAGAACCAGAGCCTGATGCCGGTGACGAAGGAGATGGTTTTTGTGTCTTCTCCACGGGCCCGGGCAAAGCCGGCGGTCTCGCCGGTCGAGGCTTTCCAGTTGACCCCGACATAGGGCGCGAACTGACGATCGAACTCATAGCGAAGGCGCAGGCCAAGTTCTGCTGTCGATAGTCCGGCGCCGGTTTCAAGTTCAGAAACGTCCTCAGCCGCGAAGTTCAGTTCCGTTCGCGGTTGCAGGACAAGGCGCTGGGTCAGCAGGAATTCATACTCGGCTTCTAAGCGGGCTGAGAGATCACCCTCTTCGCTTAAGAAAACGGCGCCGTCGACTTCGAACCAGTAGGGGGCAAGCCCCTGGATTCCGGCTACCGCGTAAGTGCGGGAAGGGCCCGGCTCGAAATCATGACGCACACCTGCCTGCAAGTCGAAATACCGCGCGATGGGGCGTGACCAGAGCGCCTGCAGTTCGGCTTCTTCAAAACTGCCAGCATCCAGATCATAGTCGATCTCGGATTTTATCCAGAGCCGGTTCTCGTCCGTACCCCACCACCCCTGACCCTCCAGAAGAAGAGCGGGAGAGCCCTCGCCCGATTGGTATTCGAACCGGTCGGCGAGGATCATGTAATTTGTCCCTCCGCCATGTTCTTTCTTCAGCGCGTCCTGAGACGCCTTGAACTCATCCTTGTCCCAATAGGCTTCGGCCTGCGATCCGGGTACGGGCGTCTCCTGAGCAAAGGCAGGCGCTGCTGCGAGCGGTGAAAGAAGGACAATCGTCGCAATCATTTGAGCGCGGGTCATTAACGGTGTCCTTCGTGGCTCATGCCCGACATAGGGGCTTCTTTTGGCGGGGGCTCGTCCGTCGGCGGAGTAGCCGAAGGCGTGTGCTCCCTGTGCGGATCATCCGCGCGAGCCGCCGCACCTCGCGGCACGACTGAGACGACCTGCATCATGCCGGCGTGCATGTGGAAGAGGAGGTGGCAGTGGAAGGCCCAGTCGCCCACATGGTCTGCTGTGACATCAAAGGACAGCCGCTCCGCCGGTTTGACGGTCACTGTGTGCTTGCGCGGCTTGTGATCGGTATCGCCGACTACGAGATCGAAGAACATCCCATGCAAATGGATGGGATGTGTCATCATCGTATCGTTGACGAGTGTCACGCGCAGGCGTTCACCTTCATGGAAAATGATCGGACCTGTCACTTCGCTAAGCTTCACGCCGTCGAAGGACCACATGTAGCGTTCCATATTGCCGGTGAGGTGGATCTCCATCTCCCGGCTAGGCGCCCGTGTGTCGGGGTTTGGTGTGAGGCTGCGCAGCTGTGAATACCGGAGCGCCCGGTGCGGGACAGATTCGAGGCCCAGCCCCGGCTCATCAATCCGGCTCACCTGAACCATTGCGACGTTATCAACCCCGACGCCCATCCTGTGGTCATGGCCCTGCGGAACCGACGCGGGCATTGCCATGGCGCCGTGATCCATGCCGGACATGGCGCTGTGGTCCATCCCCGACATTGCGCTGCCGCCCATGCCGCCGTGGTCCATCCCTGCCATGGAGCCGTGATCCATCGAGGACATGTCCATACCCATGTCGCGGTGGGTGAGTGTCGGGCGTTCGCGCAGCAGAGGCGCTGTCGCAACGAGGCCAGCTTTAGGTGCCAGTGTCGCGACCACCTGACCTGACCGGTCGATCGATTCTGCAACGAGCGCAAACGGCCTTGCGCGGGTGGGACTGACGATCACGTCATAGGTCTCCGCTACCCCGATCTGGAACTCGTCGGTCTCGACGGGTTGGACATTGAGCCCGTCAGCGGCAACCACCGTCATTGGCAGGCCGGGTATCCGGAAATTGAAGATTGTCATGGCTGACGCGTTGATGATTCGTAGCCGGATACGTTCCCCGGAATTGAAGATCGCGGTCCAGTTGTCCTCCGTCGCGTGGCCATTGATGAGGAAAGTGTACACTGCGGATGTGACATCCGAGATGTCTGTCGGCGACATGCGCATGGCGCCCCAGGAAGCGCGGTCGGCAAGCGTTGCGCCGAGCCCGTTTTCACGGGCGTCCTTCAGGAAGTCACCAGCCGTGCGCTGCTGGAAGTTATAAACGGCAGCATCCTTCTTCAGGCGGGCAAAGACCTTGTGCGGATGTTCGAAGCTCCAGTCCGACAGGACAAGGACGTATTCACGGTCAGCCTGCACGGGGTCAGGTCCGGCAGGGTCGATGATCAGCGGACCGTAGTGACCCATCTGTTCCTGCAGCCCGGAATGGGAATGGTACCAGTAGGTGCCGCTCTGCGGGACCGCGAACTCATAGGTGAAGGTCGACTTCGGCTTGATGCCGGGGAAGGAGACGCCGGGCACCCCGTCCATGTGAAACGGCACCAGAAGTCCGTGCCAGTGGATCGATGTGTCTTCGTCGAGGGTGTTGTTGACTTTGAGGGTCACCTTCTCGCCCTCGCGGAACCGGATAAGCGGCCCGGGCAGTGTTCCGTTGATCGTGATGGCATGGCCAGAGCGGCCTGCGATCTCTACGGCGCTGTGGCCAATGGTCAGGTCAAACGCGTTACCGCGTGTTTCGAAGATGCCCTTATTGCCGGCAGTGGCGCTGCGCGCCCAGGCGGGCAGGAGGGACGTGGAGGCGGCGAGCACGCCGCCAGCGGCGGCTCTACGCAGGAGATGTCGTCGTGTGAGCATTTGAGTTTGCCTTGTCGAAGGGGAGTTGAGTCCCTGCGCAGGCTGGAGCAGCGCAGGGACTTCACCAGTTAGTGCTGTGAATGATCGGCGGCAGGCTTGGCGGCATCCGTCGCGGCGGGCGCAGATTCTGGTGCCATGCCCGGCATCTGCGAGTGGTCCATGCCTTTCATGCCGTCTGGGCCCGCGGTCGTCACCTCACCCTTGGGCATGCCGTCCATCTTGCTATGGTCCATGCCTTTCATGTTGCCGTGATCCATGCGGGGCATTGTGCTGTGATCCATTCCTTCCATCGCGCACGGCTTGCCGCTGGCTTCGGCGGCCGACATGGCCGTCTCGTGCATCTTGCCCATGCAGGCGTCGTGCAGGCCCTCCGGGGCATCGAGGGAACACATTGCTTCGATCCGGTAGGATTTTGACTTTTCGTCTTCCGCCAAAAGGAAGTGAACCCGGTCGCCGGCCGCAAACGCCGACAGGTCGACGCCTTTCGCGGCCTTGAAGTCCATCGTCATGGCGTCCCAGTCCAGCGCGGCGATGGGGCGGTGGTCGATCGTGGCTTTCGAAGTTTTTACATCGAGGGCGGTCACTGTCCCTTCGCCCATTGGAAGGCCGCAATGATCCGTGTGCTGCATCGCTGAGGCGGAACTGCCGGCTTCCAGAGCAAATGCGGGGGCGGCAGAAAATACCATCGCAAGCGCGAGGATTGAATGAGAGAGTTTCATGGGTAAACATCCTGTGATTGATCAGCTTGAACAGAGAGCGCCAAGAGCGCTCACTTCAGTTGAGTGAGACCTGTCTGCGCCGACCAGAGGCCGGCGCAGGGATTATCTCAGGATCAATTCTGCAGGCGTATTTTCAGAGTTACGAGCGAAGGGCTCGGCCGAGGCGGGCCTCGGGCTGGTTCAATTCTCAAGTCAGCGAGTTGGAACACTCCGAGTGTCTCAGTGACGGGCTTCGCGGGTAGAATAGCGACGTCGGCCGGAAACGGGCTGACCGACTTGGTTAGGGAATCGGCCGGTAGGGCAACTGCTTCGCACCCGGTGCAGTCATGACCCTGATTTTCGGACTCTCGGTCACAATGGTCAACGTCTGGCACCTCAACAGCGACCGTGTGACCGGCGTGCCCAGTCGTTTCGGCCACTGCGACTTCTGGCCCGGTGAGCGCTTGTGCGACGGAAGCGCATGCACACGCGGCGTGGCCGCCCCCCAGCACGAGCAGGGTGAGGGCAACTATCGCGCTACGGATCGAATCGACCATGATGCGTTGACCAGCCTTTATCTTCTCGTTATGTATACCCCCAAGAGGTATATGTCAAATGCAACACGCGCCGCCTAAATCAGTTGTAACCCGGTTAAAGAGGATTGAAGGCCAGGTACGCGGCGTGTCCGGAATGGTCGAGGATGGCCGGTATTGCATCGATATCCTGACCCAAGTCCAGGCAATCAAGGCTGCACTTGGGAAGGTCGAAGATGAGCTCCTGAAGAACCACGCGGCTCACTGTGTGGAAGAGGCCATCCGGGAGGGCGATGCCGAGAGCCAGAGGCAGAAGTTTTCTGAGCTTGTGGATTTGTTCGGCAGGTATCGAAGCTGATTGAACGGTCCATACATGCGCTGGCTATCCGGCAAAGATCAGAAAGCGCGTGAAATCACAATGACGCCGATCAGGGCTGCCAGAAGAAAGCTCAGCTGACGTATCATATCCGGCTTTGGAACCAGACCTGAAAGCGACGTGGGAACCGGCATGGGTTTGAGTGCCGATACATTGGCGCCGCCAGTATTTCCCAAGGGGACCCAGCCCGCAATGAATCCGGGCACAGTGGCGGCCAGCCGCGTGATCTGGCCCAGGATCTCGCGCCTATCCTGCCTTTTTTTGCGGCAACACGAAGCATCCAGGCGTGAACCGTTATGTGCGGCAGCAAAAACTGCTGGCCGAGGACGTGCGCGATCTCAAGGTGGGAGAAAGCGGCGTCATGATTTCCGGCTCGGTAACTGGACTTTGCCGCGTTAAGATCTTGCGTGTAAGCGGCGCGAAGCTCGAGGTTCATTGCGGGTCCTCTTCTGCACTGAGCGCTGCATTTTCACGCGCCTTGCAAGCCCGGTAAAGCACGAGCCGAACCGAACGGTGAGACCTCATCCGGCCGGCAGGCCGGGGCCCGCAGGAGGCTTGCGCGTCAACGGTCGGCGCGTGTGTTTCAGGCTGTTGCGGTATCGTGGTGGTCGCGCACGCGCTCAGCGCAAGGAGCGCAGCTGACGAAAGGATTGCTTTCATTGAAAAACTCTCTGCTTAGAAAATCCGATATGGCCGGCGATGCATTGTGCGTCTTCCGGAAGAGATGTGATGAGCACAGTCGTCGTCATTTCAGCGGCCTCCATCAGACTTGAGTGGGGCTCTGTTCATCCCGATAGGCCAGCAGCCTGAGAGCGTTACCAACGACGATCAGCGTTGAACCTTCGTGCAGAAGAATGGCAGGGCCGATGCCGAGGCCGAAGAGTGTCGCCGGGACAAGTATGGCCACAACGCCAAGGCTGACCCAGAGGTTCTGGCGAATATTGCGGCTCGTCGCGCGGCTCAGGCCGACGGCAAACGGCAGGGTGTCGAGATTGTCCGCCATCAGGGCGATGTCGGCGGTTTCCAGAGCGACGTCAGAGCCCGCCGCGCCCATTGCAATTCCGACATTCGCGTTCGCCATAGCCGGGGCATCGTTGACGCCGTCGCCAACCATCGCAACGCCGCCGTGCTGTCTCAGCGCCTTGATCTTTGCGACCTTATCGTCCGGCATCAGGTCTCCGAACGCCTCGTCCAGTCCGAGATCGCGGGCGATGGCGTTGGCGACACGGTGATTGTCGCCGGAGATCATCATCATCCGCGTGATGCCGAGCTTGCGTATCTGCGCGATCACGCGCTTTGCGGCCGGACGCGGCGTGTCCATCAGGCCGATGGCGCCCAGGAAGCGGCCGCCCTGCGCGACCACCATCATCGTGCGGCCCGTGTCGAAAAGCCTGTCTACCTCCCGCGCGAGCGTTTCGGGCATGACAGGACCGCTTTCGCCGTCGAACATCGCAGGCTTGCCGATCAGGACGAGTTTGCCTCCGACCATCGCGCTGACGCCCTTGCCGGTGAGGCTCTGGAACTCTTCCGCCTCCGGACCTTTCGGAAGATCCTTCTCGCGTGCCGCCGCCACGATAGCACGCGCAAGGGGATGATCGCTGAAGGCCTCCACAGCGGCGGCGGTCGCCAGCAGCGCGCGCCCGTCGGCTCCTTCGAAGGCAACGATATCGACGACCTTGGGCTCACCGATGGTCAGCGTGCCGGTCTTGTCGAATGCGATTGCGTTCAACCCGCCAAGCGCCTCCAGCGGCGCACCGCCCTTGATCAGTACACCGCCATTTGCTGCCCGGGCGATACCGCTGAGGATCGCGCTCGGCGTGGCAATCGCCAACGCGCAGGGGCTTGCTGCAACCAGAACGGCCATCGCGCGATAGAAGCTTTCGGAGGGTGCCTCGTCCAGGAAAAGCCATGAAAACCCCGTCAGCACCGCGAGGGCGATGACCAGCGGCACAAAGATCTTCTCGAAGCGTTTGATGAACGTCTGTGTTGGTGACTGCCGTGTTTCGGCTTCAGAAACGAGTTTGACAACGCGGGCGAGCGCCGACTCTGACGAGAGCCGCGTAACGTAAATGTCGAGACTGCCGCTCCCGTTGATTGATCCGGCGAAGACCTTGTGCTGCGGCCCGGCTGCCTCGATCTCGGCAGCCGATGTGACGGATATCGGACGTTTGTCGACCGGCGCGCTTTCGCCGGTAATCGGCGCCTGGTTGACGCTGCTTTCGCCGGCGGTCACGACCCCGTCCACCGGCAGCCGCTCGTTGGACCGCACGACAACGATGTCGCCAAGCTGAATGTTTTCGATGCGTATCTCGACCGTCTCGCCATTGCGTCGAACGAGCGCGGAGTCAGGGGCGAGGTCTGCCAGCGCCTGGATGGCCCGCGTGGCACGGCCCATCGCATAGTGCTCCAGCGCGTGTCCCAGGCTGAACAGAAAAAGCAAAAGCGCCCCTTCGGCCCAGGCGCCGAGGATGGCGGCGCCGGCAGCGGCGACGAGCATCAGGAAATCGATCTCGAACTTTGCGTCCGCGACTTTCTCAATTGCTTCTTTCAGTGCGAAGAAGCCGCCAAAGACGTAAGCGCCAACGAGCAGGAGGATGGAAAGCCAGCCAGGGACAATGCCGAGCTTGGGCCCCAGCCATCCAACGACCAGTAAGACGCCGCAGGTCAGGGAAAATATCAGCTCGATATTGTCGGATTTGCCGTGATCGTGCTTGTCGGGCGCATTCGGTTGATGTGTGGCAGGTTCAATTGACATGGTCGCAAATCCTGACGGGCTGATCCCCTGGCTTGTGAACAGGGGCGGCGCTGGTTGGGCGCCGCCCCTCTGATGCTATTCCGCCGGTATGGCGGGGCGCTCATGTTTGCCCTCGACCAGCGAGTGGTGCCCGTCCGGTTTGGGTGCAAACCAGCGATGGAGCGCCGGCACCACCAGCAACGTCAGCAAGGTCGATGAGACGAGGCCGCCGATCACCACAGTGGCGAGCGGGCGCTGCACTTCGGCGCCCACGCCGGTGGCGAAGAGCAGCGGGGCGAGGCCGAGCGCCGTTGTTGCCGCCGTCATCAACACCGGAAGTGCCCGCAGACCCGCAGCTTCGATGGCGAGGTCCTCGAGATTGCGTCCGGCCCTTGCAAAGTCATCCATGAAGCTGACCAGCACCATGCCGTTTCCAAGGGCGATGCCGAACAGGGCGATGAACCCCACCGTGGCAGGCACAGAGACAGGCAACCCGGCAATCCAGAGCGCCAGTGCCCCTCCGGTCAACGCCAACGGAATGTTCAGCAGGATAAGCACCGCCGACATCAGCCGCCCGAACGTCAGGAGGAGGATCAGGAAAACGATGCCGAGCGTAATCGGGATCACGACCGCAAAGCGCGCATTGGCTTGCTGTTGCAGTTCGTACTGTCCACCCCACTCCACACGATATCCGGCAGGCAGGTCCAGACCCGCCGTCACGGCCGCCTGAGCTTCCTCAACATAGCTTCCGATGTCACGGTCCCGCACATTGAGCTGCACGGTGATGAACCGCTCGCCATTCTCCCGGGTTATCTGGCGAGGCCCAACGATCTCCCGGATATCAGCAATGCTCTCCAGGGGAATGCGTGCACCGCTGGAAGACTCCAGGATAATGCGCCCGATGGCTGCCGGCGTGTTGCGGCCGGCTTCGTCGTAACGCACCACCACCGGAAATTGCCGGACACCCTCGAAGACGACGCCCGCTTCGGCGCCGCCGACGCCTGACCGCAAGGCCTCAAGCGCTTCTTCGATGCTGAGGCCGTAGCGGCCAAGCGCAACCCGGTCGAGCGAGACGACAAGCTGCGGCGCGCCGGTAATCTGGTCGGCCTGGACATCGCTGGCACCAGGAACCTCCTGAAGAAGGGATTGAAGGGCTTGCGAGCTTTCGAGAAGCACTTCGGAATCAGGTCCGAAAATCTTCACGGCAAGTTGTGCTTTGGTACCGGTCAGTAGCTCATCGATGGACATGGCGATCGGCTGGCCGATATTGACCCTCACCCCGGGGAATGCGCTGAGATTGTCTGAAATCGCTTCACGCAACTCTTCCGGATTGAGCCCCTTGCGCCATTCCTTTCTGGGTTTCAGCGCAACAAATGCTTCGATACTGTTGACGGGGTCGGCATGGGCGCCAACTTCGCCCCGCCCGATCCGGCTGACGATGGAATCGATTTCGGGAAACGCTTCCATAAGCCGTTTCTCGATCCGGGTTGATGTGGCGCTGGCTTCCGTTAGCGAAATGGAGGGCGCCATGGCGACCCTCAGCAGGATGTCACCCTCTTCAAGCGCCGGTGTGAACTCCGACCCCAGGCGTGTCGCCGCAAGGCCGCCAGCGACCAGCAGAATTCCGGCAAGGGCAAGCGCTGCGATCCGTTGGCGGACGAAGAAGGCCGCGAACGGTTTGATGATCCGCGTGAGGCGGCTGTCGCCTGTGTGCTGCACAGAGCGCGACGGCCGCATCAGGCCCAGCGCCATGGCCGGTGCAATCAACGCCGCGTAGATCAGCGATCCACTCATTGCGAGCGCGGCCGAGGCCGCCAGCGGCCGGAAGGTTTTGCCCTCGGTGCCTTGCAACGAAAATAGCGGCAGGAACACGATGATGACCACCGCTACGGCCGCGATCAGCGGTGCAATCACTTCTGCGCTCGACCGTGCGACCGTCATTCGGTTGTCCTCACCCTCCGGTCTTTCACGGAAACCGCGCGCAACGTTCTCCGCGATCACGATGGCCCCATCGACCATCATACCGATGGCAATGGCGACCCCTCCGAGCGTCATCAGATTGGCGCCGATGCCGAAAACGTTCATCGCGATGAACGCAAATCCGACCGAGAAGGGGATCGAAAACACGACGACCAGGCTTGGGCGCCAGCCGCCAAGCAGCAGGAACACGACAATCGCAACGAGCAGGCCGCCTTGCCACAGTGCTGTCGTCACCGTTGCAGCGGCTTTTTCCACAAGGGTACCCTGGTCATAGTAGGGTATTGCGCGCACGCCGTCGGGCAGGGAGGCGTTGATTTCATCAAAGCGCGCCTTGGCGTTCTCGATGACATCGGACGTGTTGCTGCCATAGAGTTTGAGGACGAGACCGGCAACCACCTCGCCTTCGCCGTTCGCCGTGGCCATACCCTGGCGAACGGCGCCGCCGATTTCGACCTCTCCCAGATCGCCAACCCGGACGGTGCGTCCGTCGACTGTCTTGACCGGCGTTTCCACGAGATCGGCGATCGTTGTCGCCAGACCAACGCCGCGGACCGTGTATTGCTCGGCGCCCAGCTCGATGAACTGCGCACCTGCCGTTCTGTTGGCGCTCTTCAGGGCATCAATCACTTCGCTGATCTGAATGTCCTGCGCGAGCAGCGAATCCGGATCGAGGTTGACCTGGTACTGCTTCTCATAGCCGCCAAGCGCGAGGACTTCGGTGATGCCTTCGACGGACTGGAGCGGGTACTTGATCATCCAGTCAGCGATTTCGCGCATTTCGACCAGCGACCGGGTGCCGGAGTCATCAACGAGCCGGAAATACATGATGATGCCGAGGCCGGTCGAAATCGGTCCCATCTTCGGCGTACCAAAGCCTTCGGGAATAGCCTCGGCAGCTTCTCCGAGACGCTCGCCCACAACCTGGCGGGCAAAATAGACGTCGGTGCCATCCTCGAAGTAGATGTTGACCACGGACAATCCGAAGTTCGATGTCGAGCGCATTTCCCGGACTTTGGGCAGACCGGACATGGCTGTTTCAATCGGAAAGGTCACATACCGCTCGACCTCCTCCGGGGAGAGGCCTTCGGTCTCGGTGAAGATCTGGACCAGCGCGGGCGACGGATCGGGAAAGGCGTCAACTGGCAGGCTGCGGAAGGCGAACAGCCCTCCCAGGGTCATTGCGATGACAGCAATCGCTGCCAGCAGGCGTCCGCCTGCAATTCTGTGCATGAGGTTCAGCATGGGGTGGGGTGTCCTTAGTGGGCGTGGCCGTCGCCGAAAGCGTCTTTTTCAAGCTGCGCTTTCAGGGTGAAGGCACCGGCGGAGACAAAGCGCTCGCCTTGCTCCAGCCCGTCGAGGATTTCTGTAAGACCCGCGCTCGTGCGGCCCGCCTTGACGGGTCGCGGCGCAAATCCGCCTTCGACGGGGACAAACACGGACGGTTTGTCTTCGACAACCACAACGGCATCGGACGGCACGTGCAGGGCGCGGCCGGATTCGCCGACCGAGATTTCGGCGGTAACGAACTGGCCCGGGCGGAGTCGGCTCTCCGGATTGTCTACGATCACGCGCGCCGTGCTGGTGCGGGTCGTTTCGCTGATAACGGGGAGTATCAGCGCAATCTTGCCGCGGGCGGCTTCCGCGCCATCCCGCGTTCGCAGGATGACTGGCTGGCCAGTTTCAATTGCGCTGGCATCATCCTTGTAGACCGCGATGTCTGCCCAGAGTTGGCTGTCATCCACAATGATGAACAGCGCCTCGCCACCTGCCTCGACGCTTGAACCAATCGAAACACTCCGGGAAATGACCGTGCCGCCAAGAGGGGCCACTAGCGGCGCACTTGCCAGAGAACCATCCTGCGCTTCGCCGAGACGCTCGAGCACGCTATCGCTGATCCCGACGGCGTGGAGCTTGTTCTCCATCGCTTCGCGTTCGGCGCGGGCGCTGATAAGGGCGGCTTTGGCGGCATCCAGTTCAGCCTGCGACGTAATCTTGTCGGCAAACAGGCGCTCTTCACGGGCATACTGTGATGCCGCCAGGCCTTCTGCGGATTTTGCCGTCAGGAAGTCCGCCTTCAGACCGGCGAGTTCGCGGCTGGACAATACCGCGAGACGTTCGCCGCGCTTGACCTTGTCGCCTTCGCCCTTGTCCAGTCTCGAGACCAGACCGCTGACGGGCGCAGCGACCTGCGCGACCCGGTCGGCATCAAAGCGAAGTTCTGCTGGCAATGAGAGCGTTTCGCTGAGCGGTCCGGTCTCCGCCGGTGACAGGGAGATCCCGGCTTCGGCCGCGGCAGCCTTGTCGAGCAGCACAACGTCGCCGTTCGCTTCGTCGCCATGATCGTCATGACCTTCTTCTTCGCCGTCGGCATGGCCTTCCTCTTCAGAATGCCCGTCTTCTTCTTCGTCGTGATCGTCATGGTCCGCGTGCTCATCGGCTGGCGCGCCCGTAACGGCCGCAGCGTCTGCGCTCGCTTTGTCACCGGCGCCGCCGCAGCCGGCGAGCGTCATGGCCAGCACCAGCGCCAGCCCAGTCAGTTTGGGGTCGATCATTGTGTGTCTCCGTCAAAGGGGGCCGCGCCGATCAGGCTGCGGAGCAAGAGGTCTGCCGCGCGCGCATCCCGGCGAGCGGCAATGGTGGCCTGGCGCACGTCAATCAGGGCGGCGCGCGCCTGGAGGGTGGTGGTGAGATCGAAACGGCCGATCGCGTAACCCTGATCAGCGGCTTCGAATGCGGCTTCTGCCTCTGGCAGCGCCTCTTCGGTGAGGATTGATAACCGCGTGTTGGCCGCGCGGGCGGTGGCGGTGGCTGCCGCCTGTTCGGCCCTGAGCCGCGCCTCGACCGCTTCGGCAGAAACCTTTGCGGCGTCGCCGCGAAGACGGGTCGCCCGAACGGTATCGCTGCCGCGGTCAAACAACGGCAGAGGCAAGCTCAGCCCGGCAACGAAAGCGCTATCGCCTGTCGCTTCAAACCGCCGGACACCGCCCGAAAGTGTGACGTCCGGAATAGCTTCAGCCCGGGCGCGCTTGAGTTCGGCCTCTCTGGCGTCCACCGCAGCCTTGGCGGCAGCCAGGTTCGGATGAGGCGCCGTATCGGATTGGGCGGCGGC
>CAYQRX010000015.1:0-24608 GCA_964419865.1 uncultured Hyphomonas sp.
CGGTTTTCCGGATGTAGCGAATGCGGCTCCCGAAGGATTCGGCGACAGCGCCGGTCTCGTCGGTCGATGCATCATCGATCACGATTACTTCCTCGGCGGCAACACTCTGGGAGAGGATTGAACTGAGGGTTTCACGCAGAAAGCCTGCGCGATTGAATGTTGGTACGATGACGGAAACTCCGGTCATCAGCGGTAGCTCTCAAGAGTCGTTGCCGCCGTCTTGAGAACGAGGGTATTCAGTTTGTCGTTCCATGCCGGGGCATTGAAATTTTCCTCGACATGGAGACGTGCCTGCCGGGCCAGCTGGTCACGAAGCTCAGAAGATTGCATCAGCTCAAGGATATGTTCTGACAGTGTATCCACATCGCGTTCGTCTGCAAGCAGGCCGGTCACGCCGTGCTGAATCAACTCCGGAATGCCGCTGTGACGTGTCGATATGACTGGCAGGCCGCTGGCGCACGCCTCCATCAGGACGACCGGGATACCTTCCATATCGCCATCCGAGGCCGTCACGCTGGGAAGGATGAATGCATCGGCGTCCTGCATCGCGCGGGCAACTTCACGGTGAGGCATGAAATCCCGGAAACGGACGGAGTGCGAAATGCCCAAATCCACGGCGAGTTGTTCCAGAGCGCGCCGGTTCGGTCCTTCCCCGATAAGTTCGAAATGCAACTGGCCGGGGCCAGCCTTCCCGCTGGCGGCCGCAAACGCGCGAAGGGCATATTCAATGCCTTTCTTCTCGACAAAACGGCAAACCGTTATGATCCGGAACGGAAAGCTTTGTCTGGTGCTTCGATCCGTATAGGGAAAGAGCTCGGGATTCACGCCCATCCGGTGAACCGTGGTCTTTTGGGGCGGGGCGCCCAGCGCGACGAGGCGGTCGCGCCACCAGTCGCTGATCGGCAGGAACGCAGCGCCATGGCGGAACAGAGCATCATATATTGCGCCGCCTTGAGCGGCGACACTGCGCGACATGTCATCGCCGTGAAAGATGGTGAGGATGCGGGCGCGCCCAGGCAGGTTATCTGTACTTGCGACCATTTGCGCGCCAAACCAGCCGAAATTGCAGATGATCACGTCATTCTCGCGCGCGAGCCGGCGCTCGGCTGTTCGTTCGATCATTTTTCGAATCCGCCAGGGAAGGCGGGCCACAAGGGTCTGCAGGGCGCTGGGCCGGGGGAAGACATAGCGGATCTCGTGGATACCCGGAGGCGGGCTTCCGGTGTCGGCCGGCGTTGGAAAGGAGTCGGCGAGCACAGTGACCCGGTGGCCGTGCCGGATCATGCCTTCGATCTGGCTGAGGATGAATGTCTCCGACAGTTTGGGAAACTGGCCGACGCGGAAAGCGATGTTCAGCGCGGCATGGTCCGCCCGAGCCGCATCAGCCGAGGAAGTGCTTTCTGACTGCGGGGGCGAATGAGCAATCAATTCGGCCATCCGGACCAGTACCGCCGAACACCTGCGCGGATCATTGCCCAGTCAATAAGTGCATCGATATAGTCAGGTATCCGGATCGGGCCGCGGGTCTCTGCCAATGCCTGAAAGTGGCGTTGGGACGCCTCCGCTCCGCCTTCACGGTGCCAGCGCACGGCTTTGCGCAGATAGTGGCGTTCATAACGCCTGGCGACCGCACGAAACTCTTCGGGGGTGAACACTTCGGGGCCGTGACGATAGAGCGCCTTCAGCCAGTCGACAAAATGCGTGTTCTTCTTGACGATTGTTTTCGCCGTTTCCGACGCATCATGGATACGGACCCAGCCAAGGTGTTCGTGCACCATGCCGAATTTTCCGTGCAACAGAATACCCAGAACAGATTCAAAGTCGGCGCCGACATATGCGTCGTCATAGATCGGACTGCGCCAGTCCATCACATCGCGGCGCATCAGCATGTGTACCGCGAAGAAGCCAATCTCGTTACGGAAGAAGCGGCGCACCACCTCCCGGCCCTCGAGGACGGTTGTGTCCTCCGGCCAGACGAAGGGGATCTTGTCATCGTTCTTGTAGATGTTGGTGCCCACGAGAAGGATTTCTGGATCGGTCTCAGCGATTTCCACCATCCGGCTGGTGCAGTCCGGTGTCATCTTGTCATCAGCACAGAGGAGGCGAACATATTTTGCCTCGGCCGGCGCATGCGAAAAGGCCGTGTTCCAGTTGCTGTAAAGCGGCAGGACCTCTTCGTTACGGGCGCTTATGACCGGCACTCGCCGGTTGCTGAAGTCGGCGATGATCTCCGCTGTACCGTCCGTGCTGCAGTTGTCGAGAACAACATGTACGAGGTTGGGATAGTCCTGCGCCTGGACGCATTCCATGGTCTCGCGCAGGAACGCGGCACCGTTATACACGGGCGTGATGATAGCCACGAGCGGGGCGGAAATCGGGTTAATCATTGCTTTGAGAGCATTCCAGGCAGCGTCAGCAAATTGTCATGGGGACTTTTGCAAGACATACGCCAAAACCCTAGCCTGCGTTAAGCACCGAAACGCCTGTCAGGACGCCAAGTCCAGCCGGGCAAAAGGGTTGGCGCAGGCGCGCGTTTCGTCAATTCCCCAGTATGATACAGTTTCGGTTGCCGGGTCATCGAGCTGAAAAAAATCCGAGTTGCTGAGCAGCAGGGTAACAGCGTGACGGTCCATGTCGCCGAGGTTCGGGGGCAGGAGTTGCCGGCCGCTCAACCAGTCATAGCCGATCACGCCAGAGATCATGGCAATGGCCCGGAGCTTGAGCTTCTGCCGGGTGTAAGGGAAATAGATGTCCACGAAGTCGCGCGAAAACTGGGCGAGTTCTGCTTCATGGAAGCGGACGCCCGGAAGCGCGCGCCGGACCATATCGCGGACCACCTTTTCAGGCGGACTGAACAGAGCCCATCCCCCCCCGATGACCGCTGCCGCGCCCGCAGCGCCTGCGCCTGCAAATAGGGTTCGACGCGACAGACGGATATCTATCATGTCCGTGTTCCTCCTGCAGCGGCCTGTGCTGCCCGCAGCGACAGCGCAGCGGCGGTCAGACTGGGATTGGCTACGGCGCAGCTTGCCCAGACAGACGTGCCGACGCAGATCAGGTTGCGGATCTGGTGATGCACCTGATTGCTGTCGACGATTGAGGACGACGGATCATTTCCCATCCGCAGCGTGCCCTGGACATGCGCATTGGTGTTCTCGACGCGCAGGAAGTTGACGCTTTCAACCGGAAGGGCGCTCAGCGCTTTTTCCAAGGACGCCTTTGCGACTTCCAGGCCTTTGTAGGCATAGTCAGACCAGTCGGGATGATCGACATGGGGCAGATCGCCATCCCCCACCCGGACCTGGTTTGAAGCCTGCGGAATATCCTCGACGACAAGGCGGAGGGGCAGAACCTGCCGCCACCGGCCATATTCCGTGCGCAGGCCAGTGACCCAACGGTTCTCGGTATAGAAGGTTGCGGCGCCGTATTTCGAGCGGTCGGCGGCGTCATAGAGCGCATAGTTGATACCGGTGCTGGCCTGGCCGCCATCAAAACTGTCGGTGCCATCCAGCATGATTTCCACCGTGGCGGGCAGCTTTTCGTGCAGGTATTTTCCGAGCGCCGGGTGTTTGAGGCCGGATTTCATCAGGATGAACGGGCTCTGGATCGCGTTCGCGCCGAGCACAACCGTGTCACCGCGCACGGCCACTTCCCGGCCCTGATATTCAAACACGACACCTTCGGCGACATTGTTCGTGATATCCACGGAAAGAACACGGGCCCCCGTCAGCACCTGCGTGCCCGGTGCCTCAAGGACGGTCATCATTTCATTCAGCGCATTGAACTTCGCATCCACCGGGCAGAGATTGCACCGGCTGGAGGAACAGCAGGCACCCCGCCCGTTGTGTGCCTTGCGCAGCCGTGCGGAAGGAATGGCAAAATGGCTGTTGGGGTTTGCGGCCTTCAGAATTTCGTCCGGCGTCTGGAACCGGTGCTCAGCCATGGGATAGGGCGCGGTGCCGGGGAACCTGCTCTCCAGGTCGTCCGGGCCGGAGATCATCATGATCTCCTCCGCCTCGCGGTAGTAGGGGATAAGGTCGTCATAAGTGATGGGCCAATCCATGGAGACCCCGTAGAGGGTCTTCATGCGGAAATCGGCGGGAAACATCCGCGGCGTCAGCGCCCACCAGCAAAGCGTGCCGCCGCCCAGCGCGATCGTGGTGCTCCAGGTTTTCTGGCCATCAGGGAACCGGTAGCTGTCCGTGTAGGCCTGCTCTGAGTTGCGGCCATTTTCGAGCTGCCACTCGCGGGTGTGGTGTTTTCCCCATTCCAGTACAAGAATACGCGCGTCCGGTTTCAGCTGCTGAAACTTCTTCAGGAAGAACAGCGATCCGAAACCTGTGCCGATGACGATCAGGTCAAACTGGCGATCGTTGGGGAGCTGGTCGAGAAGCATATGGATTTGTTCATTCAGTTGCGAACCGGTGTCCAGAAAATTCGTAATTCAGCACCGCTTCGGACCCCGTGGCGGCTTGTCTCTGCGCACTGTAGCTTCATCATGGGTAACGGCTCGTTTGCGCAGGCCGAATGGAAAAAGTCCAGCCGGGGGCGGCCTCGGCGATCGCTGCGCGTCATGGTTTTCCGTCATGCTGAAGGAACATCCCGAGAGGAGCCTTCCGGGGCGGGTGATTCAGGTGTTCGCATCAAGGAGCTGAGCCGCGATTGCGGCGAGCGCGAGTGCGGGCATATTCAGGCTTCTGCAACCTGATAGAATGCCCGGCACCGATCAGATGCCAGTATCTGCCCAGAACAGGTCTTCGGTCAGCAGCCCCGCAGCCTTGTGCTTCATCAGCATCTTGAGGCGCGTATAGGGCGGGGCCTGGAAGACTTCCGGCGTCATGTCGATAGCCTTGAAGACGCGGTGCATCTGGGCAGCGCCCTTCTCGGCGGTCCATTCGCATTTGAAGTCGGGCATGAGGCGCTGGATCTTGTCGAAGTTCACGCGGTAGGAGCGGTTGTCGGCCGAGGGTTCGCCGACGATCAGCTCGCAGCCTGGGAATTCTGCCGCGACGATCTGGGCGATGTCGATGACCCGGTAGTTCTGATCCGAGGAGCCGACGTTCATTGCCTGGCCGCCTATGGCCGTCTTGTCAGCTTCCAGCGCGCACTTGACGGCCTGGCACATGTCGAGGGCATGAACCAGCGGACGCCATGGCTTGCCATCGGAGAGCAGTTTGATCTGCTTCGTCGTCCAAGCAAGGCCGCACAGATCGTTCAGAACGATGTCGAAGCGTTGGCGCGGGCTGGCGCCATAGGCAGTCGCATTGCGCAGAAAACAGGTCGTGAAGCTGTCATCGTTCATCGGAACAAGGTCGTTCTCGACCTTGACCTTGCATTCCGCATAAGCGGTCTGCGGATTGACCGGGCTCGTCTCGTCGAGAACCGCATCTGCCTTTCCGACGCCGTAGACGGAGCAGGACGACATATAGACAAACCGCTTCACGCCGGCCTTGCGGGCCAGGTTCGCGAGGCGGACGGAGCCTTCATGGTTGATCTGATGGGTCAGGCCGGGGCTCTGCTGACCGAGGGGGTCGTTGGAGAGTTCGGCGAGGTGGGCGACGGCATCGAACCCTTGCAGGTCTTCCTCGGTGATCTCGCGGATGTCCTTGGTGATCGTCTGCGGGCGCGGACCGGTCATCGGATAGAGCCAGCCTTCCCGGTAATAGCCGGTGTCGAGGCCCACAGCATCATGGCCATGCTTCATCAGATAGGGACCGAGGAGCGCACCGATATAGCCGTCAGCACCAGTAAAAAGAACACGCATGAATCAAACCTTTGCTCGCGAGGCGATGGATAGTGTGGTGACGGCAGCCCAGTGCGTGCCGGCGCCTGTTCCAGCGCCCAGATGCAACTGATATGCCGGTTTTCGCGGCGGCCCCGATAACGTGTGGATGAACTTCACTGGAAATGCTCGCGTCCTGGCTTTCGCCTAGCACGCGATTTGCAGCATTTGAAGTCGGAGCCCTTCTGCACAGTCCTGAAAGTGAACATGACCCCGCCTGCGACCTACCAGATTGAGTGCGCCGTGATCGGCGCGGGCGTCATCGGCCTCGCCGTCGCGCGCGCGCTTGCGATGAGGGGGCTGGAAGTCGTCATTCTGGAACAGGCAGGCCTGTTCGGGTCTGGCACCAGTTCCCGCAACAGCGAGGTGATCCATGCCGGCATTTACTATCGCGCGGGGTCGCTGAAGGCCGAGGCCTGCGTCCGCGGGCGCGGCTTGCTTTACGACTATCTGAAAAGTTACGGGGTCGCTCATCGACAGTGCGGCAAGTTCATTGTTGCCACAAATGACGCGCAGGTGGCGGAGCTGGAACAGATCCGCGGCCGAGCACTCGAAAACGGCGTGGACGACCTCTACCTGATCGACGGCGCCGCTGCGATGAGAGCTGAACCCGCACTACGCGCCTCGGCGGCAATCGTCTCTCCGTCGACCGGCATTCTCGACAGCCATGGCTATATGACATCGCTGCTGGGAGAGGCAGAAGATCACGGCGCGACGCTCGCCTACGCGACGGAAGTGCTGCGCGCCGAACCATTGCCGGACGGATCGACGCGGCTTTGGTGCATCGCGCAAGGCGTGCCGTGCTGTCTTGAGGCGCGCTTTATCGTGAACGCGGCCGGACTGACGGCGCCAGTGCTGGCAGCAAGGTTTGAGGGGCTGAGGCCGCAAGCCGTGCCCAAGGCGCATTTCGCCAAGGGAAATTACTTCAAGGTGGCGACGCGCGCCCCATTTGCGCGGCTGATTTATCCCGTGCCGGAGCCCGGCGGGCTCGGCGTGCATCTCACGCTCGATCTGGGCGGGCAGGCCCGGTTTGGCCCGGATGTGGAATGGGTGGAGGTGCCGGACTATGAAGTTGATATCCGGCGGGCAGACAAATTCTACAACGCCATCCGCGCCTACTGGCCGGGCCTCGAGGATGGTGCGCTTACTGCCGACTATGCCGGCGTGCGTCCAAAGATCGTTGCGCGCGGTGAGCCGGATGCGGATTTCGTCATTTCGACCGCCGCCGAGCACGGCGCCGAAGGACAGGTCCACCTGTTCGGTATTGAAAGCCCTGGGCTGACCTCAAGCCTTGCCCTTGCCGAGCGGGTCAGCGCAGCGCTCAGCTGATCGCGTGGTTCACCAGCATATTGGCGGCCCGCTCGCCCGAGATGAAGCTTTCATCGGTCCAGATATAGGCCCAGTCGCCAAAGCGGCCGCAATAGGCGATGCCGATATCTTTCAGATAGTCGTGCACCAGCTTCAGGCATTTGGGCCGGTCATGATCGAAGATCACATTTCCCCAGGGCGCAAACATCGTGGAGGTGTGGAGGATCTCGCTGCGGTCGCGGATATAGCCGATGCGCATGAGGTCCTGGATGGTCGGTTCGATCCAGTCTTCCAGCTTACCCGTGAACGGCTTCCATTTTTCAGAGAAGTAGATCTCGGCCTGAATGGCGCCGCAGCCCGCGGGCACCACATGCGGCGAGAACATGTGCGGGAAGGACAGCCGGGAGAACGGAATGTCGAGGTCGTAGAAATAGGTCCAGTGATTTTCCGAAATGTCCGCCCGGTTCAGACCGATATTGACGAGGGCGACCTGGCTGCAGGCAAGGAGTGACGCAGCCTCGCGGACATCGTCCGGAGCGTCCTTGATCAGCGGTATCAGCGCCGGCAGGGGGATGGACGAGATGAGCTTCTGGAAGGGCGCCTGTTTGCCGCCGCCGAAAGTCAGCATCTTCGCTTTCATGTCGATCTGCTCGACCCGGTGATTGAGGTTCACCGTCGCCTGTTTTGCGAACATGTCGAGATAGGAGACGAAACCGCCATTGGTCGGGTAGCGAAAATCGGGGATGTAGTGGACGTCCTTGGTATCCTTGTCGAGCGCGCCATGGAGCACCTCATCCAGATCCGGCTGGTAAAGGCGGGGGCCAAGCCAGTCGGTCGTCAGGTTCTTCGCTTCGGTGGTGTGATACTTCTTGGTGTAGGCGCCGGGAAACGTGTCGCCGAACGTCGGGCCGAAGGCCGCGTGCAGCCAGTCCTGATAGTTGCGGATTTCCCCGAACTCGGTGTTCTGCGCCTTGATGAAGTCTTTGATACAGTCGACGATCAGCTGGCGGGGCAGGCCGGCAAGGTTTACCTGGGCCGGGTGTTTGATCCAGTGGCCCTTCCAGTAATTGTTCACACGGGAAGGGAATGCCTGAAAGTCCTGACCGACGCTTTGGGCGAACAGCTTCTGGATGCGCTCATTCTTGGTGAACGAGATGTGCGGCCCTTCGTCGAAGATGAACCCATCGCCATAATTCACGCTGGAGGCATGCCCGCCGATATGGTCGCGCGCCTCGAAGATGACCGGCTCGACCCCGTCCTGGCGCAGCTGATGCGCCGCGCCCAACCCCGCGCAGCCGGCGCCAAGTATGCGGATACCTGTGTCGGTCAGTCTGGTCTGGGTCATTAAGGTCTCCGAGGCGGGAATGGTTACCGGGCCGGTTTATGCAAGATCGCGGCCTTTTTGCAGGCTTTCCTTGCACTTTGGTTAGAGCTTTCCTGAAAAGCAGAAGCTATGAGCGGGCACGGCAGTTGCAAGCACGCCGGCCACCGCAACAATATGACAGCTCCGGAGAAGGCAGCCGTGAAATTCATTGAAACGCCGCTGAAGGGCGCTTTTGTGGTCGAACAGCAGGCGCGCGCAGACGAGCGTGGCTATTTCGCGCGCGCCTATTGCGCCGATGAGTTCCGCGCCGCGGGGCTCGATTACACTTTCGTGCAGGCGAACATGTCCGGAAATGTCCGCGCCGGGACACTGCGCGGCCTGCACTATCAGGACGAGACTGCGCCGGAAGCGAAGTTCCTGCGCTGCGTTCGCGGCGCCGTTTACGATGTCATCGTGGACATGCGCCCGGACTCGCCGACGCGCTACCGGTGGTTCGGTGTTGAACTGACGGCAGAAAACCGCAAGGCGATCTTCGTGCCGCCCCTGTTTGCCCACGCCTATCTCGCGCTCACCGATGGCGCGGAAGTTTTCTACCAGACATCGCACGCCTATGCGCCCGGCACCGAACGGGGGGTTCGCTGGGACGATCCCGGCATCGGCATCAAATGGCCGGCGCCGGTGACGGACGTATCGCCGAAGGACGCGGCATGGCCGGATCTGGCGATCTGACAACAGGATGGGCGATTTCGCCACAAGGACTTTTCGATGAGTGAACGCATTATCGTGACGGGCGGGACGGGCTTTATCGGCCATCATGCGGTGGCCGATCTTGTCGCGCGCGGCCATAGCGTCCTCGTTCCAACGAGCCGTGAACCGGCCCAGAGGGTCGAAGGCGCCGAATACATCCTGTGCGACCTGACCGATCCGGCCCAGAGGACTAGACTGGTTGCCGAGGCGCAGGCTTCAACGCTTCTGCACATCGCATGGCGTGCGGCGGTTTCCGGACTCTGGGGGGCGCCGGAGAATGCCGACTGGCTGACGATCAGCCTCGACTTGGCGCGGACCTTCCTGCGCCATGGCGGCCGGCGGATTACTCTTTGCGGCACCTGCGGTGAATATGACTGGACGGCCGGTCTCTGCCATGAAGATACAACGCCGCTGCGGCCTTCGACCGTCTACGGCAAGGCAAAGGTGGCGATGACGCATGGCGTTCGCGCCATCTGCGAGATCGCCGGCGCAGAGTTCGCCTGCGGGCGGCCTTTCTTCATATATGGTCCCCGTGAACATGAGGGCCGCCTGGGGGCTTCGGTCATTCTGTCACTTCTGAAGGGTGAAGAGGCGCTGTGCTCGCACGGGATGCAGCTCAGGGACTACAGTCATGCCGGTGACGTCGGCCGGGGGCTTGCGGCCCTGGCGGTAAGTGGGCTGACCGGGGAGTACAATCTCGGGTCCGGCGAAGCGATCCGTGTGAAAGACCTGATACTCACCGCGGCCCAGCTGATTGGCAGGCCAGACCTGGTGCGTCTCGGCGCACGCGAGGCGCCAGCCTTTGAGCCGCCGCTGATCGTCGCCGACATGAGCAAGACCCGGGCGTCGGGACTAGACTGGGAGCCCAGGTTTACGCTGCAAAGCGGCCTTGCAGACAGTATCGACTGGTACAGAAGCCAGCTCTGATTTGCCTGTTAGTCAGATGACTCCAGCAGCTCACGCGATACCTGCGAAACGCTGGTGACCCCAGTCAGGGCCATCGAAACGGCGAACTCGCCTTTCATCGCCGTCAGTAGCGCCCGAAGACCCGGTTCGCCGCGCGCGGCGAGCGCGTAGACCCAAGGGCGACCCATCATGGCCACATCGGCGCCGCTGGCCAGGGCTTTCAGAATATCCTGACCCGAGCGGATGCCGCCATCCATCAGGATGCGGATTCTGCCCGAAACGGCGTCCGCAATCCGGGGTAGGGCGCGGATCGAGGAGGAGACCCCGTCAAGCTGACGCCCGCCATGGTTGGACACAATGATGCCGTCGGCCCCGCAGCTGACGGCATCGTGCGCATCTTCCGCATCCAGAATGCCCTTGATGAGAAGCGGACCGTCCCATTGACTGCGGATCCAGTCTATATCCTTCCAGCTGACCGAGGGGTCGATGGAGGCGTTTGCCCAGGCGGCAAAATCGGCGGGTGTTGAGGCGCTTTTCACGTAAGGCGAGACATTGGCGAGCACATGCGGGCCGCCCCGGATGCCGACATCCATCGTCCAGCCTGGATGCAGCATGTACGAAATCAATCCGCGCCGCAGGCGCGCCCAGCTTCCGCCGCCGCCGCTCATCGTGTTGCGGACATCGCGGTACCGCGTGCCAACGACCGGCAGGTCAACAGTCAGGACCAGGGTGGATGCGCCGGCAGCTCTCGCCCGCCCGATCAGGTCGGTGACGGCGCCGCGATCCCGGATCATGTAGAGCTGGAACCAAAGAGGACCGCTCGTCGCCGCGCCGACTTCCTCGACCGAGCAGACCGACAGGGTCGACAGGCAGTAGGGCAGGCCCATCTGCCCGGCGACCCGCGCTGCGGCGGCTTCGCCCCGCCGAGCCATCATTCCGGAAAGGCCAACCGGCGAGAGCGCAAGCGGCATTGCCAGGTCCTGATTCAGAAGCCGGGTGTCTGTCGAAAGCGCCGAGACATCGCAGAGTATCCTCTGGCGCAGCTCCAATGCCTCGAAATCGTCCGTGTTTCGCCTCAGCGTCAGCTCGGCATAGGCGCCTCCATCGAGATAATCGAATAGGAAGCGGGGCAGGCGGCGCTCGGCCAGGAGGCGATAGTCGGCGGCGGAGGCGGGGGCGAGCGAGAGCGTTGGCATGGTCTGATCTAAGACCGCTGCGGGCCGCTGTCCAAGCGAATACTCGGCTTCAGTGGTGCGGAGTTAGCGCTCACTGTGTCCAAAAGTTAATGGCGCCTCGCCGACAGGGAGAAAAGGGAGGTTCAACGCCTCGTCTTATGCTACGGGTCATCTTTGCGATCATTCGATAAAGACCCGCCCGGGTGCAGCAGGCGCCGATACAGGAGAAATCTGGGGCTTCGTGGTATTCATTTATCATCCAATTATGCGTAAACCAAAGCGTAAGGGCCCTCTGAGGCTTCGGCCTCCATTCGCCTTTCAGATGGTACTGAACTTGCAGAGGGATCAGGTGCAGACCCCGGGGCCGACAGGACTCGCAGAAAACTGGGATTGGTTAATATGTCAGACATCAAACGCCTGAGCCTGATGAGCGTGGCCGTTTGCGCAATAGCGTCGTCCGCCTATGCTCAGGGCGATAATTTCTATAGTCGGGACAAGTATGTGGCCGTGCTTGACCGCAACCAGCCGGAGTTTGATCCGGAGCCGGTGCGTCTTGGCACATTCCTTGTCCGGTCTGAGGCCGAAATTGGCCTGACCTATTCGGACAACGTGTTCGCAACGTCGAACAATACCGAATCCGGCCTTGTTGGCGTCGCTGGTGTGCGCGCCTCGGGTGACACGAACTGGAGCGTCCATGGCCTCGGTTTCGACGTTGCAGCGTTCCGCAATGAATATTTCGACCAGGACAGCGAGTCCAACAACGACCTTCTGGCGCGCCTTCGCGGCCGTCTTGATGTAACCCGTCAGTTCCAGTTGGGCGGAGGTGTTTTCGTCGAGAACCGGGCTGAGCCACGGACGGATTTTGTCAACGGCTTTGGGGCAGATGCCCCGATCGAATATACCCGGCATGGCGTGTATGCAGATGCGTCGTACACGAATGACCGTTTCCGCTGGTACAACCGCGTGGCCTATACCGATGCGGATTATGACAACGGCCGCCAGATCGGAACGGGGCTCCCGATCGACCAGAGCTATCGTGACTCCTCGACCCTAGAGGGCTTCTCCCGCGTGTCCTATGCGCTGTCTCCCGACCTCGCGGTGTTCACCCAGGCCAGCTATACTCAGCGCGACTACGACACCACGCAAATTCTCGGCGGAGTGCCGCGCAGCCGCGACTCCAAAGGCTATACGGTTGCCGCCGGTGTCGACTTTGAGCTCCAGACCCTCATTCGCGGTGATATCGCGGTCGGCTATCTGAATGAGACCAAGGACGACAGTTTCTTCAGCGACGTGTCTGGCTTGTCCATTGATGGACGCCTGCAATGGTTCCCGACCCAGCTGACAACCGTCGGCTTTGAGGCCGGACGCCAGGTCGTCGATGTCGGTGCCATCGATTCACCTAGCGCGACCATGACCCGCCTGGGCGCGCGCGTTGATCATGAGTTGCGCCGGAATGTCATCGTCTCCGGCTTTGTGCGCTCGTTCAACTATGAATATGAGGATACCGATCGGGAAGACGACAACCTCGAAATCGGCGGCATCGCCACCTACAAGATGAACAAGCGGGTTCATTGGGAAGCCTTTGTCACGCGGCGTGACCGCGACGTCTCGGGGACCGGCCTGTTCGGTGATCCGTCCTATGAAGAAAACCGCTTCGGGCTGCGCCTGTCGCTGTTCCCGTAACACCTGATCCTCTCCAGCAGGCCGGGGTTTCCCGGCCTGCCACTCCAACCTCAGAGGCCGAGTAGTGTCCAAGTCCTACATGATCGAACTGCCTAGCAGCACCGTTTCCTCGAGCAGTGACGACCTGCCGTCACGCCCGTTCGATCTGAAGGCTCTGGTTGGGCTTATCTACCGGAGGTTCTGGCTTATTCTCAGCGGCTTTGCCGTTGTGTTCGGCCTCGTTGCGGTCATGACGTTCTCGCAGACGCCGACTTACCGGGCGGCGTCGACGATTCAGCTCGACACGACCCAGATGAATGTCATTGATCTGGGCGCACTTTTCTCAGGCCTTGGGGCGACGACGGCCGCCATCGATACTGAAGTGCTGGTCCTGGGATCAAAAACTCTGCTCTCGCGTGTCGCCCGCAGCCAGCAGCTGATAGAGGACCCCGAGTTCAACTGGACGCTGCGGCCCCCGCGCAAGACATTCCGCTCCCAAGCTAGAAACTTCCTGACAGGTCTGTTTGGCGGCGACACCTCGGTGAAGGACCCGTTCGAGGGGATGACGCCTGAGCAACGCGAAGCCGCCATCATGGAGGCGGTTGTCGAAACCCTCGCCAACAGGGTTTCGGTCGCTCGCATCGGGACGACATATCTGATCACCATAACCGTAACCAGCACATCGCCGGAGACGGCTGCGCGGCTCGCTGATGAAGTCGCCGAACAATATCGGGTTCAGCAGCTCGAAGAGAAATATGACGCGACGCGCAAGGCAACCGAATGGCTTCAGGAGCGTGTTGCCGGTCTTCGTGAGGAAGTAGAGGAAAAGGAACGCCGCGTCGAAACCTTCCGTGCCGAGACGGGGCTGCTGGCGGCTCAGGGATCGACACTGACCGAGCAGCAGATTGCCTTCATGACGTCCCAGAAGGGTGCGCTTCAGGTCGACCTGGACCGGGCCCGCGCAAGATATGAGAGCATGCGCCGGCAGATCGACAGTGGCGCAGGCGTCGAGGGGCTTTCTGAAGTCATTGCTTCCCAGCTTATCAACGACCTCAAGACCCAGCGCGCGGCAATTATGCGGCGGGTCGCAGAGCTGGAAACACGCGTCGGCGACCGTCACCCTGAGCTGATCGCCGCCCGCAATGAGGTTGCCGACATTGACCGTCAGATTAATGCGGAGATGAACCGCATTGCGGGAAACCTTGAGAACGAACTGCGCGTGGCCCAGGCCCAGATCAATTCGATCCAGGGCGAAATCAACCGTTCGACTGCGCAGTTGCGCGGAAACAACATCAACCTTGTGCGTCTGCGCGAGCTTGAGCGCGACGCCGACACGAGCCGGTTGCTGCTTGAGGAATTCCTCGCCCGCTCCAAGCAGACCCGCGAGCAGGATGCGCTGATACAGGCTGATGCCACTATCCTTTCGCGCGCATCGGTGCCAAGGGGGCCAGCTTCGCCGCGCGTCATTCTGAACCTCATTCTCGGCTGTATTCTCGGCGGAATTGTCGGCGGTGGTTTGGCCCTTCTCGCTGAACTCTTCGACCACAAGATCAGCTCTTCAGAAGATGTCGAACGCAAGCTCAACGCGAACTCGATCGGCTCGGTGCCGTTGATCCGGACGGCGAGCTTCCTTGGCCTTGGTCAAACCAGTCCGGCGGACTTTCTCGTTGAGAATCCTTTGTCGGCGTATGCGGAGAGTATCCGCTACATGCGGGCGTCAATCGCCTTCTCGGATCTGGACAGCGAGACCAAGACTGTGGCGATCACTTCGTCTCTTCCGGATGAGGGCAAGACAAGCCTCACGCTTAGCCTCGGCCGGATGTCGGCGATGTCGGGCTCACGCACCCTGGTCATCGACGGTGACTTCCGGCGCCGGCAGTTGACGGAAACAGCGGGGCTCAAGCCCGAGATCGGCTTCGTCGAACATCTGTTCGGTGCAGGCCAGCTGTCCGATGCCATTGTCAAGGATCGGAAGACGATGCTGGACATCCTGCCGCTGTCCCTGAACGGCCATACTCCCCACGATGTGTTCGGTACGCGAGCGTTTGACGATCTGCTATCGCGCCTGCGTTCGATGTATGACCTGATCCTGATCGACACCGGCCCGCTGCTTCTCATGGCAGAGGCGCGCGTGGTGGCTGGCAAGGCCGATAAAACGATCCTTGTTGTCCGCTGGCGCCACTCGGCCCGTTCGGCGGCGCGTCAGTCGCTGACGCTCCTGCGCAACTTCAAGGCTGATGTTCTCGGGGTGACTCTGAACATGGTTGATCTCAACCGCCGCCGACACCACCGCGATCCCGGCGCAACCTACAAAGCTTATCGGAAGTATTATCAGATGGAGGCCAAACCCGGCCTGTTTGGTTGGGCGCGATCCAAGAAGGCAAAGGCCGGCACGCACGGGCCGAGATCGCCGATTGCCGTTCAGGTGCCCCCGTCCAAGGCCAGCGGTCAGACTAAATCTGCAGACCGCATCTCAGCGGAGTAAGGTGCGATTACCCCGCTCTCGCGCATAGCTGAACTGGAGCAGGGGCCGTCCGATCTGCCACTAGGGACCTGCCCGCCGATGACGAAAATTGCATTCTTCGGCCATGACGCCGCCGATGCCGCCGTGCGCCGTCGCGCGCGGGCATTTGTGCAGGACGGCTTCAACGTCACCGGTTTCATGATGCGCCGGCGCGATGCCGGCGATGTAGAGTGGGAAAATGTCGATCTGGGGCCAACGCGCGATGGGGCTTTTGTGCAGCGTATTGCGCAGGTCTTCCGCGGAGCGGGCGTCGCCGCTGAGCCGCGCAACCGGCTCGCCGAGGCCGATGTTATCTACGCGCGCAATCTCGACATGCTCGCCTGCGCATTTCTCGCAAAGCGCCGCGCCAGACTCGATACGCCGGTGGTCTATGAATGCCTCGACGTCCACCGGCTGCTATGCCGGAAGGATATGATCGGTACGGCGCTTCGCCGCCTCGAAGGTTGGCTGCTGAAACGCTGCCGCGCGCTCGTTGTGTCCTCGCCGGGGTTCCTGAAGAATCACTTCGAGCGTCATTATCCCGGTCAGTACACGGCAATTCTTATCGAGAACCGTTTGGCCGGTGGGCTCGACTATGGTGTGCGCAGCGTGGCCGGAAAGGGTGCGCGGCCTGGGCGGCTCCGGCTCGGCTGGGTCGGAAATCTGCGCTGCCGTCGCTCGCTCGGCCTGCTGTGCCGTGTGGCCGATGAATTGGGAGAGGCCGTGGAGATACACCTTCATGGCGTTCCGGCGCGCACCGAGCTTCCGGTTTTTGAGCCGATGATTGATTCTAGGCCCAACATGTCATTCCATGGGCGATATAGATCTCCGGAAGATCTCGGCGCCATCTACTCCGGTCTCGACGTTGTCTGGGCCGGTGATTTCATGGAGGCCGGTTGGAACTCGGAATGGCTGCTTCCAAACCGGATCTATGAGGGCGGATATTTCTGTACGCCGGCGATAGCGCCGGCCGGAACCGAAACGGCCGCATGGCTCGCCCGCAAAGGCTGCGGGTTCCAGCTTGCGGAACCGCTGGAGGAAACCCTGCCGGCTTTCATCCGGCAACTAGCCGCAGACCCGGGCCCCATCCGGCAGAGGGCGGAGGCACTCACGGCTCTGCCGGAGGACACTTTTGTGCAGCCATCCGGCTTTCTCCGCGAAGTGCTCGGTGCCAGCTTCTTGCCTGAGCGGGCCTCATGATCTTTTCAGCGCTTTCCTCTCTTCATCGCCCTCAGCCTCGCCGGAGCCATCCTGAGGATCGCGGCCATGTCTGAGCCTGCAAACACATCGGCCAAGCTCTTTGCGGCGTCGCGGTACTTCAATGTCTACTCCCAAGAAAAGGGTGCCGGCATTCTTGAGCAGGGCTTCGTCGCTCTCTGGTTTGCGGTGACTTATCTCCCGCTCGGCGAGTTCGCTCCCCTCCGCTATCTTTGTATCCTCGGCCTGCTGGGCATTTTGGCGCTCGACCGCGACCGTCTGGCGCCGATTTTCCTTCGGGCCTGGCCGCTGTTCACAGTCCCGATCCTTGGCATCTTGTCGATTGGCTGGTCCCCCTATACGGGGGCGGCGATCCGCGAGGGGATACTGCTTCTGCTCACCGCCATAACCTGCGTGGTTATCGCCGGCCGGCTGACGCCGCTTCAGATGTTGCGGGCAATCTGGATCGCCGGGATCTTTGCGACGATTTACTCTGCCCCGCACATCGATCGGTTCCAGTATGGAGGCCTTTACGGCAGCAAGAACCAGTTTGGGGCGCAGATGCTATTCTGCCTGTTGCTCAGCGTTATCACATTCCTGAACGAGAAGGAGGCGCCCCTGCTGCGCCTGATTGCGCTGCCCTTCATACCGATCTGCTTTATGTTCCAGTATATGGCGGACTCGGCGACGTCGCTGATCTTTGCCATTCTCGGCATCGTCGCGCTGGTTGGAGTCAAGGTATTCTGGTCACCCGTCAGCCGGGTGCGCAGCTTGCCTGTTCTCGTGCTCATGGTGTGCATGGGCATAGCCCTGATTCTTGCGCTGATGGTCTGGAACATGCCCGACAATCAGTATGTCGCGAGATTCCTGTCGCTGGTCGGCAAGGATACGACGTTGACCGGACGCACAGAGATTTGGCACGTCGCGGAGTTCGTTTCGTCACAGAATCCCATGCTGGGGGTTGGACTTGAGGGCTTCTGGCAGCCGAACACCGGTCTGGCCCAGACCCTGAATGAGTTGCAGTTCCGCGATGCCGGTACAAAGCTCACTTTCCACAGTGCCTATTGGGAAGTGCGGGTGCACCTTGGCCTCGTGGGCCTTGGCCTGTTTGTGTTCTATCTCGCCTGGAGCTCCCTGCGCATGTTCAGGCTCTGGTTTGCAGATGGCTCCCTGGTGCATTCGGCGCTGGTGATCATTGTGTTGGTCAACGTCACAATGGCCTTCACCGAGTCCTATCTGTGGAGCACATTTACAACGGCTGCCTATCTGCAGGGCCTCGCAGGGATAGCGCCGATGCGTCTGTTCGACCCGAAATATGTCGGTCGCGCCAAGGCGGTCGCCGCGCCAACATAGATCTTCGCAGCCAGGCGCCGCCATTGCGTCTAGCCATAATTTGACCGCGTTTCGCCGGAATTGCGCCGGATTCGCAAGGCAATTTCCCATAATACGCAATGGCCCGGCACCGGCCTTTAAGTCGCTGTTAAGTCTTGGGCTCTTAGGTAGCGTCATGTCGAGTTCGAGCCATTCCATGCTAACCAGTGCAGGCGCATTTAATGATCCCGTCAGCGGGGCTCTCGAAGGTGACAATCCGGTGATGAACGAGTTCAGCACCGAGAAGTGGCCCGTCTGGCTGCGTCTGCTGACCATTGTCGGTCTGAGTGCGGGCCTGTGGTCGGCGATCATTTGGGCTGCCGTCGCCATCTTCGGCTGAGCAGGGCGCCGCAGAATTTCCAGATTCGATATGATGGCAGGCCGGTGCCGGGCTAGGCTTGCGGCAGGTGCTATGGCATGGAACTTGCGCTCGGCAGGACGAGTTTTCAGCGGCAGGGCAATGGAACCGGTCACAGTTATCATCCCTTGCTACAACGCCGAGGAGACGATCGGCAAAGCCGTACGCTCGGCGCTTTCACAGACGATTCCAGTGCGGGTCATCGTCGTTGATGATTGTTCCAGCGATGGAAGTTACACATTGGTCGAGGCGCTGGCGGCAGGCGAGCCGCGACTGACTGCGGTGCGCCAGGAAAAGAATGCCGGCCCTTCCGCGGCGCGCAATGCGGCTTTAAAGCTGGTTGAAACGCCTTGGGTGGCGGTTCTGGATGCGGACGATTATCTTCTGCCAGACCGTTTGCGCCGCCTGGTCGAACATGCCGAGGCGCGCGGGCTCGACTTTGTTGTTGATGATATCATCCGTGTAGAGCCGGGTCAGCAACCGGAGGACGGACTCCGTGTCTGGCGCGACGACACAATCGGCGCCGTCACAATGGACCTGGCATACTTTGTTCGTCAAAATCTTGGAAAGTATGCCGGTTACCGTCGTGAAATCGGATATCTGAAACCCCTTATGCGGACGGATTTCCTCAAACGAAAGAACCTGTTCTACCGCGAAGATATGCGGCTGGCCGAAGACTACGAGTTCTACGTTCGTGCGTTTACTCTGGGCGCGCGATGGGGCGCGACGGATCCGTGTGGATACATTGCTGTCAGTATGCCGCAATCTCTGTCGAAGACCTTTCCAACCCACGCCATCGAACGGGTGGTTCGCGCCGATGAGGCACTTCTGCGGAACCCCGAGTTGTCGCGCGACGAGCGCCGGGCGCTCAAGGAACATCTGCACTTTGCCCGAACCGATTTGGCATGGCGGAGGCTGATTGATGGCGCGCGTGCAAGGAATATGAAAACGGTGCTGCAGGCGCTGGTGCAGCCGCTTCCGGTTTCAGCGAAAGTCTTGCTGCGTACAGCCAAGCATCTGCTTGGCCTGCGCATACTGCCGGAAACCTCCGATGCCGGACGCCCCCGCGCCGGTGAAACCGCCCGCCTTAGCCTCAGCTGATATCGAATTTGTCAGCCTTGCGCTGACCGAGGAGCATCCTCTGCTCGAGCCGGCGCCGCAACGCGGCATAGTAGGCTTCGAGGAAAGCAAGGTCGGTTTCTCCCGTTGCCTTGGTCCAGCCAATCTTGTCCCGGATTCGGCTCGCCACCTGCGCCTTGATCTCGTTCGTTGACTGGCGCAGCACATCTTCAAGCACATGCAGTTCGTGAATGCCGTAGGCGTCCGCCTGCTCGGTTGTGAAGGCGAAGCGCGCGGCGGTATCGGGAGCAGAAACGGCAGCTGATGTGATGTCGTGCATCAGCTTGGTCTTCGGTGAACGGATGACCCAGGTGCCGGCGATCAGGTCGCCGACGCGCATCTTGTCCCGGTTGAAGATGGGGAAGAGCAGGAAGATACCCGACCAGATCAGTCCGAAAAGGCTCATCCATGCCCCGGCCCCCTGGCCGCCCATCATGGCGAATTGCAGCGGCAGGCCAATTTCAATTTCGCGGATGAAGTTTCGCGCGAGTACCGAATTGGCGGTCAGGCGCCCGCCATCGCGCGCCGCCACGCGGATCCCCAGGGCGCGCTTGCCGGGCGTGGCGGCACGCTGACCGATTTCGAAGAAGATGTAGTAGAAGTTCCGCACAAAGAAGAAAAAGACCAGCCAGAAGGCAAAGGCGACATTGGCGCTGCCCTGGCCCAGCGCCTGTAGCAGATAGCTCAGGCCAAACAGTGTCGCGATGACGATTGCCCATTGAATCGCCACGTCGATGAGGAAGGCGCCGGCCCGCTCGGCCGCGCTGGCGAGGCGCAGGCGGATAGCGGCGCCTTCCGGCGTTACCAGACGGCGCACCATTTTCGCCTGGCGCATTTCCTCCGCCATGCGGGCGCGGCGCTGGGTGGCGGCCTCCACGCTGACAGGCCTTGCCTGCGGCCGGGCCGCGCCAGTCTGGGATTTCGGCGTCATGCCGCAGGCTCCCGGCGCGGCATATAGAAATAGAGCAGCCACAGGATCAGCGTGCCGGCAGCGATTACATAGCGCACGATGTCCGAATTGATCATCTGCCGGCCGAAGCCTTCCAAGAGTGCGGCAATCACCAGCATAATGATGCAGCCCATGGCGATGGTTGCCGCCTTCTGGCCTGCGGCGCGCGCAGATGCCAGGCGCGACTGGCCACCGGGAAACGCCACTGCGCCGCCGATGATGAACCCCGCAGCGCCGGCGAGCACAATGGCAAATATCTCTGTCACGCCATGGATCAGCAGCCAGCCGGTGAACTCATAGCCGAGCCCCTTGTCCCAGAAGACCGCATACATCGACCCGATCATCACGCCGTTATAGACCAGCAACCAGGCTGTCGGGATCCCGAAGGCAAAGCCGAGCGCAAACGCAAACAGCGCGATCTGCGCATTGTGATTGAAAAGGTAACTCGAGAAGGCCGAGAGCTGCCCGTCTCCATAACCATCGGCATAGATGGTGCTGCGGAGGTATTCGGTGGTTGCATCCGGATTGCGCCCTTCCAGGAAGCTCGCGCCGTGAAAGGTCCAGTACCAGTCCATATCCTGAAGGCAGAGGAAGAAGGCGAGCCACCAGCCGCCGAAGAAGAAGAGGGCGGACAACAGTGTCGGCCAGACAGCGCCGCGCACGCAGGCCGGCCAGTCGCGCCGCAGGAAGTTCATCATCCGCTGGCCGATGGTCGTGCGCGCGCCGTAGACGAAGAAGTATGCCCGCGTGCAGAGGCTCTCGAGATAGGCGATCACATTCTGGTCGAGCGAGATGGAACGGGCAACCGAGAGCGAGGACACGGCCTGCCGGTAAAGCCGCGGCAGCGCCATCATGTCCTCGTCGCTGAGGCGCTTTACCCCGCCATTCTCGGCGCGGGTCAGGATCAGGTCGAGCTTCTGCCAGTCGGCCTGGCGCTCCTCGCGGAACCGGTAGGATTTCAGGAGATCGCCGCTCAAAGCATGTCCCTTTGCTTGATTTGAAGATAGCGCGAGACGAGTTCCGCGCCAAAATGCTCCGGCCGGCTTTCGATAATCTGCACGCCCATCCTCTGCAGCCGCCGGAAGACGAGGTCGCGTTCGGACAGAAGCGTATCGGCAATCACCGCGCGCGCGACATCTTCCGGCGTCTCGGGCGCCGCATCGGCCATGCTGGCCAGCGCTTCATCCTCAAAAGTGGCGAAGAGGACCAGGTGGCGCTCGGTCAGGCGTTTGACATTTTCCAGCATCAGTTCGGCGGAAATCGTGTCGACAAAGTCCGAGAATATGATGATCAGGCTGCGCCGCTCCAGCCGCCCGGCGAGACTGGTCAGAGCAAGCGTGAAGTTTGCCTCGGCGTCGGAATAGTCCATCTCGGCGGCAATCGCCTGCGCCTTCGGAAATGCGCTTGTGCCGCTAAGAAAGCCGCTCTGCACCCCTGGCCGGGCCGCAAAGCCATAGAGCATTGCCCGGTCGCCTGAGCGCAGCGATACATAGGCGAGGAGCAGGCCGGCCGTCACCGCCCTGTCGATCTTCGGCACACCGCCGAGTGGCTCGCTCATCAGCCGGCCGGTGTCGAAGGCAAAGACGATGTTGTGATTGCGCTCTGTCTTGAATTCTTTGGCGAGAAGATGGCGGTGGCGGGCGGAATGTTTCCAGTCGATCGCGCGCCGGTCCATGCCCGAGGAAAACTCGCGCAGTGCATCAAACTCGCTGCCATCGCCGCGCTCGATCTGTGTCTTGATGCCGAACTCCGCATCGCGCGAGAACAACCGGATTGCCTCGTCGCGCACCCAGCGGACATTCGGCGTCACGGGAATGTCGGCGCCGATGCTCAGCACATGGCGCTTCTGGACGAGGCCGAGCGGACCTTTCCAGCGGCTCCAAAGGCGAACGATGCGGGCCAGGCCGCGGCGCGAAGCAGTGAGTTTGACTGCGTAACGACGCTCGCGGGCGTCCCAGCCCCTCAGCCCCTGTGCAGGCAGCGGTGGGACCAGATCATTCGTCTCCAGCAAAACTTCTATGCGCGCTGGCAGCGGTCCGCCGGAGAAGGTGAGCCGCAGCGGCAAGGTTTCTTCCTCGCCAACGTATAACAGCGGCGGAATCTCTGCCTCAACGGCGTAAGCGCGCAGCCGTGCGCCGAGGAGCGCGTCCATCAGGACGATCCCGCACACCGCCGCGATCCAACCCGCCGAGATGATCCACAGCGCTGGCGCCGCCAGGGCAATGCCGATCAACAGCGGCATGCCCATCAGCATGAGGAAGATCGCGCGGGGCGTAGGAGAGATCACCGCGGGGCCGCCGTCTGCTCGATGATTCCGGTGAGGGTTTCATCCGTGGTGCGACCTTCGATGTCGGCTGCCGGCGACAGGATGACCCGGTGGCGCAGCGCGGGCAGGGCGAGGGTCTTCACATCGTCGGGAATAACAAAATCGCGCCCATCCAGTGCGGCGCGGGCGCGGGCGGCTGTGGCGAGCGCAGCGGCTGCGCGCGGGCTGGCTCCGGTCTCCAGCGCCGGCGTTTCGCGTGTCGTACGCACAATATCGACGATGTAGGCGATGATCTCGTCCTTGAGGCGCACCGCAGAAACAGACTCGACGGCCGCATCCAATTCTGCCGCTGTCAGCACGGGCTGAATGCCGAAACCCTCCGGCGTTTTCATCCCGCTGCGCGTGCCATGCTGGGCGACGATGCGGATTTCTTCCTCACGGCTCGGATATTCCAGATTGTGCTTGAACAGGAACCGGTCGAGCTGTGCCTCCGGCAGCGGATAGGTGCCTTGCTGCTCGATCGGGTTCTGAGTTGCGATAACCGTGAAGCGCGGATTGAGCGGATAGCTCTCGCCGTCGATGGTTACCTTGCGCTCCTGCATCGCTTCGAGCAGGGCGGCCTGTGTCTTGGGCGGCGTCCGGTTGATCTCGTCAGCGAGCAGGATGTCGGTGAAGATCGGGCCCTTGGTCAGGCTGAACTGGTTGGTCTGGAAGTTGAACAGGTTCGTCCCCAGAACATCGCCCGGCATCAGATCCGGGGTAAACTGTATGCGCCCGAACTGCAGGGAGATGGCCCGCGCAAAGCATTGCGCCAGCAGCGTCTTGGCCGTCCCGGGCGGACCTTCCAGCAGGACGTGTCCGGACGAGAACAGGGCAACAAGGAGCAGGTCGACGCTGGTGTCCTGACCGACAATGGCCTTGCTCACTTCCCCCCGGATACGGTCCGCCAGATTGCGGATGTCAGCGACGCTCATGCATGGTTCTCCTGATTATTTCCTTGCGCCAGTAATGCAGCTCGCGCGCCTTGTGGACGAGATCGTCGCGGCCTTGTGTGTGGCTTTTCAGGCCGTTCTCAAGTTCCGAGAAGACCGCGCCGCCATCCTGTGCAGGCCCAAGCCGGTCGAACATGTCTGTCATCTGACTTTCCGGTGTTCCGCGCGGCAAGCCGAGGGCCTGTGCCAGCCGGCGCCGGATCAGGCTAGCATAGCGGGGCGCCATCCGGATCTCGCGCCGCGCCATGGTGACGAGGCCGGCGGAGTTGTCGGCCAATGCCTGTTTGCCGAGCGCAATGGCGCGGGTCTCCCGCGCCGGCGGGCCGAACCGTACCACCGCCGCCCAGCCGAGCAGCAGTGCGCTTGCCAGCGCGACCAGCGTCGCCCCGAGAAAAGGTATGGAGAACAGCATCTTGAGAAGGTTTTCGGATCGCTCGAAGCCGTGCAAGGTTGCATCGAAGATGATCGGTTCGCCGTCCGATGTTCTCAGGAAGTCGATCATCCGTGTTGCGAAGATCGCATTGTCGAGCCGCGCGAGGCCAAATGTGTTGATCATGTCCGGATCGCTGAGCAGATAGATGCCGCGCGCCGGGTCGTAAGCGATCAGCGCCCCGCCATCGGCGCCGGCAACCGTTTCAAGATTCTGCGACCGGATAAGCTGCAGGCGAACATCGGGCTCGACCTTCAACGCACCAAACGGCGTCGTGACAAAGTCCGGCGCCGGGATGCGCAATATTTCCACATCCGGATAAACTGAACGGAGATTGTCGTTGAGCCGCCGGGCATCGACAAAACGGGTATCCGACTGGCGTGTCGGATACCCGTCGACCATACCATACCATTTGGGCAGAACCACCAAAGCCGGGTACTGGAAATCCTTCTCGGTCAGGCTTTCAAACCGTGTCTGCGCCGGCATGGTCACGACCATCACCCCCCAGTCGCGGCGCTC
>CAYQRX010000016.1:0-12157 GCA_964419865.1 uncultured Hyphomonas sp.
CTGGTGGGCCGCTCCCTGCGCAACACGGCGCGGGTTGCGAAGAATGCCATCTCGACCCAGGTGGCCGAGATCCAGAAAGACCCGACCAAGACCTTTGCAGATGTGAAGGAGCTCATGGCCGGCGTGCGCGGCCGCGAGAACGTCCTGCGCGATGGGGACCTGGACGGAGGCATCTGGACGACCGGCCAGAGCCAGGCGCTGATCCATGACATCCCGACCTGCAAGGAGCTGGTCGACAACATCATGAAACAGTTCGAGGAAACCCGCGCCCGGTTCTGCTGAGGCGCCAAGGGCCGATCAGCCGGCGCGCTCCGGCCCAAGCCCGGCAGCGGCAAAGCGTCTTTGCTCAAGATGCAGGCCCGGGCTAGATAGGGACCATGCTGGCCGAGCCCCTCCCGTCTCTTGATCCTGTCGCGGCGGCGGCCGCCCTGCGCCAGGAGGACGGCTTCCTGTGGCTGGATAGCGCCGGCCGGTCCCATCCGGAGGCCCGGTTTTCATACCTTTGCGTCTGGCCCGTGGACAGGCTGCGCCTGCCAGCGTCTACCTCCAGCCTGCGCCCGCTCAGGACGTGGCTGTCTGCGATCCGGGGGGAGCGGCTTGAGGGCGGCGCGCCGTTTCAGGGCGGGGCGGCCGGCTATGTTGCGTATGACTTTGCCCCCGCCTTTGTCGACCGTTTCGTATCCCGCCACGCGCCTGCCAGCGCTGATGCGCTTGAGCTTGGATTTTATGACACGGTGATCGCCTTTGATCACGCGAAGGGCACGGCTGCCGTTTATTCGGCGGGTGTTTCCGCGTTGGGCAGCGAGCCGGACGAGCGGCGTGCCCGTACAAGGATTGACCAGCTGAAGGCGGCACTTGCCGCTGGCCGGCCGGCACCCGAGCCGCCAGACCCGCCGCGCTGGCAAGCGAGGACTGGTGCAAAGGCGTATGCTGCGGCCGTCGCCAGAACGCAGGAATTCATCCGGGACGGAGATATTTATCAGGCGAACCTTGCCGCGCTGTGGCAGGGCCTGCCGGCCGAGCCGGGCGCGGCATTCGCAAATTATCTGAGCGTGCGCGAACGGGCAAAGGCGCCGTTCTCGGCCTTCGGTGTGTTTTCTGGTCGTACGATTGCCAGCTTTTCGCCGGAACGGCTTGTCTCGCTGGACAGCCAGGGTCGCGCGAAGGCCGAACCGATCAAGGGAACGATCCGCAGGGGTATGACGGAGGCCGAAGACGCAGTGCAGCGCTCCGCTCTGTTGTCCTCAGAGAAGGACCGCGCCGAAAATGTGATGATTGTCGACCTGCTCCGGAACGATCTGTCGCGAGTCTGTGCGCCTCAATCGGTCAATGTCTCTTCGCTCTGCAGGCTCGAGACATTTGCGAATCTTCACCATCTGGTATCGACCGTTGACGGACAGATGTCGCCTTCGAAAGACTCGCTCGACCTGCTGATGGCGGTTTTCCCGGGCGGGTCTATCACCGGGGCGCCAAAGTTGCGGGCGATGGAGATTATCGATCTTCTTGAACCGGAGGCACGCGGCGTTTTCTGTGGGTCAATCGGCTGGATCGGCTTTGACGGAGCGATGGACTTTTCGATCCTGATCCGCTCGCTGGATATTATGCCAGATCAGTCTCGTTTCTGGGCGGGCGCGGGCATCACCCTTCTGTCTGATCCGGAGTCTGAATGGGACGAAGTGCGCCTGAAGGCGGAGCGCCTCATTGCACCGGGCCTTGCGCCGGCGAGCGCAGCATGATCCTGATGCTGAATAACCGGGACAGTTTCGTGTTCAACCTGGCGAGGTATCTGACGGTGCTCGGCGAGGATGTCGAGGTCGTGGACAGCGATCAGGCTGAGGTGTCGCGCATCAGGCAGATCGCGCCGGATGCGATCGTGATTTCCCCGGGCCCATGCACACCCCAGGAGGCAGGTGTGTCCCTGTCGGTGATACGCGAACTTGGGGGAGAAACGCCAATCCTCGGTGTGTGCCTTGGTCATCAGGCGATCGCCTCGGCATTTGGCTGGCCGGTGAGGCGGGCGATCTGCCCGGCCCATGGCCGCGCCGTTGCGATCCGCCATCGCGGGGAACGACTGTTCAGAGGACTGCCGCACGAGTTCAATGCGGGCCTCTACCATTCGCTCATCGCGGTTGCTCCGGAAGAGGATACAAGGCTGATGATCGACGCCGTTTCGCCAGCAGGAGAGGTCATGGCGGTGTCACATGCAGACAAGCCAATCTACGGGGTCCAGTTTCATCCTGAATCCATTCTGACGGAACATGGCCCGCTGCTTCTCGGAAATTTCCTCGAACTCGCCAGAAAGTGGAGGCGGCATTGATCAGGCTCAAACAGGCCGTTGCCGCGCCCGATAATGTGCAGGGGTTCGATCTGACGGATCGCGGCCTGCTACTGGCCGATGGGGTGTTTGACACATCACGGGTTATAGCCGGCCGGGCGATATTATGGGACCGGCATCTTGAGCGCCTCTGCGGGGATGCGGCCGCGCTTGGTATCGTTGTTTCACGCGCTGATATTGAGTCGCTGGTGCGCGAAGCGGTGCCTGCCCATGGAGATGGCGCGCTGCGCGTGACGGTGACACGCGGCCCCGGCGGCCGCGGACTTTCAGGCGCAATAGCCGGATCGTCGACACTGATCGGCCGGTTCGCACCGATGGATCTGCCTTATCCCGCACCGCCGGTGCGCCTCACAGTAAGTGACATCCGCAGAAATCCTTCATCTCCGACCAACCGGCACAAGACACTTGCCTATACGGATAATATCATGGCGCTGCGCGCCGCGCAGGCGGCGGGATTTGATGATGCCTTGTTCCTGTCCGGCGAGGGTCAAGTCGCCTGCGCCTCGGCTGCCAACCTGTTTGCGCTTTTCGGCGGGCGCCTCGTAACACCGCGCGTTGCGGACGGCGCCCTTCCAGGGGTGCTACGTGGGTGGCTGATGGAGGCTGGCGCGGACGCCGGGCTTGATGTCGTTGCCGAGACGCTGGCACTGGGCCAGCTTCTCGATGCGGACTGCGTTTTCCTGACCAACAGCCTGCGGGTGTTCCAGCCGGTCACCGAAATTGACGGGCGAAGCTTCGGCGGTCGCTTGCCTGAGCGGCTTCTTGAACTCGGCAGGGGACTTCTCGAAGAAGGCGAGAACAATGATTGATGCTGCCAGGCGCGATGCAATCCTCGCGCGCGTGCGCGCCGGACCCGTCATTATGGGTATCCTCAATGTGACGCCTGACAGTTTTTCCGATGGCGGCCGGCACAATGCACCGGAAGCCGCCGTGCAGCAGGCGCTGCGGATGGTCCAGCAAGGGGCTGCCATCGTCGATGTGGGGGGCGAATCGACGCGGCCAGGTTTCACGCCGGTATCCGAAGCCGATGAGCTCGCACGTGTCCTGCCTGTTATCCGTGAGATTTCGGCGAGCGAGGCGGATGTGGCGGTCTCGATTGACACGTTAAAGGCGTCCGTCGCCCGCGCGGCTGTGGAGGCCGGCGCTGTTGTCATCAATGATGTCACAGGGCTGACCGGGGACCCCGGTATGGCCGAAACGGTCGCTGGCACCGGCGCTGCTGTTGTCATCACCTATCATCGCGGAACGGCGGACAGCGATATCGATGTTGTAAGGGATATGCGGGCCTTCTTTGACGGGGCCTTGGAGACAGCGGCGCGTGTTGGCATTCCCCGCGATCGTATCTGGCTCGATCCCGGCGTGGGCTTTGCCAAGACGCCGGAGCAGAATCTGGAGGTGATCCACCATCTCGGGATTCTCGAAATGTATGGCTGCCCTGTGCTTGTGGGGCTTTCGCGCAAGAGTTTTATCGGCCATGTCACTGGCCGCGCTGTAGAAGACCGTCTTGCAGGGACGCTGGCGGCGCACGCTTTCGCGCTTCTTCGCGGCGCGCGGGTTTTGAGAGCGCATGATGTGGCCGAGCATCACGATATGCTTCGGGTCCTGACGGCGCTGGAAAGGGCAGGGCATGAAAACTGAGATTATCGTCCGCAATTTGCGTATCCACGGCTTTCATGGCCTGAAGGAAGCGGAGAAGGCGCTTGGACAGATATTTGAAGTGGATATTACCTGCGACATGATAACGGACCGCCCGCCCCGTGACGTCATGGAGGACACGGTCTGTTATGGCGAGATCTGCGACCTGGTGGCCCGTGTCTCCGAGACGGAAGTGTTCAACCTGATCGAAACGCTGGCAGAACGCATCGTCGGCGCCATTTTTGCGGCGTTCCCTCTGATCCAGAAGGTCCGGATTGAGATCCGAAAGCCGCGCGCACCCATCCGGCATATCGTGAACCATGTCGGCATTGCCATTGAGCGGGAGCGGCATGGTTGAAGCGGCGCTGGCGCTCGGGTCAAATCTCGGCGATCGGGAGGCACACCTGGCCCGCGCTGTGCAGGCGCTGTCGATGCAGGAAGGGGTGGACGTCACGGCCCTGTCGTCACTCTGGGAGACGCCGCCTTGGGGCGTTGAGGACCAGCCTTACTTTCTGAATGGGTGTGTACTGATCGAGACGAGGCTGTCCGCTTTTAGCCTGCTCGAGCTCTGCCTGTCGATTGAGCGTGCAAGTGGCCGCGAGCGTGGAATGCGCTGGGGCCCGAGAACGCTGGATGTGGACATCATCTTCTATGGTGATACGGAGATGACGACTGACAGATTGACCCTCCCGCACCCCCGGATGAAAGATCGCCCGTTCGTTCTCGCGCCGCTGGCCGAGATTGCGCCGGCAAAGGTCATGCTTGGGCGAACTGTGGAAGACCATCTGAAGGCGGCAGGCAGCGAAGGTCTGGTGCGTGTGGGGTCGCTGAAAAATGCGTATGGATAAGATTGGGTCCGCCACCCGACTGGCCGGGCTTTTGACAACGCCCTCGGTGCGGTTTCTGGTGCCGGCTTCACTCATGGTGGCAGTTGTTCTCGCGCTGGCCCTGGGGGCGCTGCAACCCGCAAGTGGTTGGACATGGGATGCGCGAAGCTGGAGGTCTCCGCTCGATGCCGGAGCCAGCGTGTGGGTGCCGCTGGGCGTCGGGCTTGGCGCAAGTACGGTGTCCGCCTGGGTCTGGGCACTCAAGCCGAAAGATCCACCGGCCATCCTGTTCGCGATAAGCGGGCTCATGACATTGCTGTTCACCGGGGCGGCGGTGATCTGGGATTTCGCGCTTGCGCTGCCGCCGCCCGCTCAGATCGCTGCTGTACGCATCAACACGCTCGGCGCGTCCGGATTTGGTATCGTCATGATCAGCCTGTTTCTGATCTATCCGCGCCGTCTGCCTAGATGGCGCTGGTTGGCGGCGACAGCCTTGGCTGGCTTCGGCGGCGCGACGCTGTTCGCCCTGTACGGTCCAGGACAGAATTTCGCTCTCGTCCACCCCATCACCTTTTGGGAGATGGTGGTGATTGTCGGACTGGTTATCTGGCAGATATTTGCCAATCGGGGCGACCCGCCGCAAAGGGCGGTCGCCCTCTGGCTTGGTGCGTCGGTCTTGCTCGGGGCAGGCGGCTTCATTGCAACCGTCGCGTTTCCCTACACGTTCGGTCTTACCCCCCTGCTGCCGTCCAACTTTGCCTTCGCATTCTTCCTCCTGATTTATGCGGGGCTGGCGGTGGGACTTCTGCGCTTCAGGGTATTCGGGCTTGGCGGATGGGCGTTTCAGCTGCTGTTTCACTTTTTCGCCGCACTTGGTGTGCTGTCGCTGGATCTGTTGCTGGTCAGCGTTCTGTCTTTCGATGCCGGGGCAGCGTTCTCGATCGCCATTCTTCTGGCCGCAGCAGTTTATCTGCCCGCGCGCAGCCTTGCATGGCGCTTCCTTACCGGGCGGAAACGCGTCGATGAGACAAAGCTTTTCAAAGCTGTCATTGACATAACGCTGAGGCCGAGCGGCGAAGAGCGGGCGGCTCGATGGGGCGCGCTGCTGCGGACCGTGTTTCGCCCGCTGGAAATGGCGAAGGCAAGCGAACCTTTTGGGGGAGTAGCTGTGCTCGATGAGGGCGCTGCCATGGGCCTTCCGGCGATGGCCGGTGCCCCGTCGCTGGTGCTGCGTTATCGTGATGGCGGCCGGGGCCTGTTCTCGCCCCGGGACCTGACACTTGCCGGTGAGATGGTGAAGCTGATCGCATTCGCTGAGGAAAGCCGGACAGCCTACGATCGGGGCGTATCGGAAGAGCGAGCGCGCATAGCCCGCGACATACATGACAATATCGGTGCACAGCTCCTGCGCGCGCTGCACTCGCGGGAGACCGGGCGCAAGGACGAAATGATCCGAGAAACGCTGACCGATATTCGCGACGTCATCAACAATGCGCAGGGCGCCGAAGCGGCGACGGAAGACATTCTGGCAGACCTTCGGGCGGAAACGGCAGACAGGCTGGAGCCGCATGGCATTGGCCTCAGCTGGAATCTGGTTGCAGCGCCTGGCGCCACGCTTTCGCAGCAGAAGGTATATGCGCTTCGGGCCCTGGTGCGCGAAGCAGTCAGCAACACGATCAAACATGCCGACGCGCAGAGGATGGATGTCACCATCGCTCTAGACACGGCTTGGCTCAACTTGAATATCCGTGATGATGGGAAGGGGTTGCCTGCCCAGACCGACTCCCTAGGCAGCGGTCTGATCAACATGAAAATTCGGGTCGAGAGTTTCGGAGGCGAGATCGTTGTGGCGGGCGGGCAGGGCACGCTGCTAACGGCGAGGATTCCCGCTGGTGAGGTCGAGACCGTCAGCGGCGATCGGTCGTGAGGCCCATTCGCGTGGCATGCCAGGAAGCTTCGGCGCGCGACGATATTCCCAGCTTCCGATAGATGCCTTTGATGTAGCTGGCGACGGTATTCTCGCTCAGATCAAGTGCGCGGGCCACTTCACCATTGCGCATGCCGCGGCCAATCAATGCCAGCACGTCGCGTTCACGTGCCGTGAGTTCGTCGTCCGGCGCTGCCGGTCCTGTCAGTCGGAAATGATCCATTATCCGGCGAGCCACCGCAGGCGAAAGCGCCGGGACGCCATCCGAGATCTGACGCAGCTGCCGGACAAGGACATCCTGGGGCTGGTCCTTGAGGAGGTAGCCGTTGGCGCCCGCCGACAGCGCTCCGACGATCCAGGCATCATCGCCCATGACCGTGGTCACGATGCAGATCGTCTGGGGATGATCATTCTTGATCCGGCGCAGGACATCGAGGCCAGATCCGTCCGGCAAGCCAAGATCCAGAAGCGCGATATCGAACTGGCTGGAGGCTGCAGCGGCGACGCCGCCACGGACGCTTCCCTCTTCGGTTGTCGTGCAGCCTGGAAAGGCCTCGCCAGCAATGCCGCATAGCCAGCTGCGCGTCTCTGCGATGTCTTCGACAATAAGAATACGTGACATCTCTCCGCCTCGGTCCCGGCCCGGGTGCTCCACTTATGGTCTTCACTGTACCGGGGGACAACATACCGGCGTGGCGCAGAATTGCGACCCTCCAAACCGGGGGGGCGTCCCCCCCCGAACAGGTGATGGCGCGATCTGTCTCGGCAGCCTAAAGCGGGGCCTGCAGGCGATCTGCGGGGGATTCGTACGCTGTGTTCCGGCGGTGCCGGCATACGGGCTGCCGCATTTCCAGTTGTTTCGGCTGGAAATGCGGCGCTCGCTTCCTGGTGCAGGCAGCCTTTCTGCCGGGCAAGCTTTGTTTTAGAGGATGAATGCCGTTATTCAGGGACCAGGTGCCCTTTTATCTCCACGATTAATCTGCGGCAAAATATTCAGCCGTACACTGACCGACTATCAGGAGGTCGCGGCGAGGTGTGTCGGGCCTTGTGTTTCAAGAGCCGGCGGCAAGGCGGCAGTCTTGCGTGGCCTAACTGAACCGTAATCCTGGAAAGCAACTAGGGCTTGCGCGGCGGGAGCATTTGCGCTTCTTTGCGTTGTTCAGGGATGCACTTAAGGACACAACGACGCTGCGGGACCGAACTGGGAGTAAATCGATGCGTCCTAGCCCCGATCATCATGAGGTCACGCCGGAAAGGCCGCACGCCTTGTTTATTGATGAGTTGGCGGATCCCGTGCTGAGAGCGCTGCTCGACAGCAGCAGGGATTGTATCAAGCTGCTCGATCTCACCGGCCGCATCAAATACATTAACCCTATGGGGCTTGTGATGCGACAGCTTACGGCTGAGGCTGATGTTGTCGGCTTGCATATGTGGGATCTTTGGCCAGCAGAGTCGCATGAGGTTGTTCGAGACGCCATCCTGAGCAGCACAAGAGGCGAGCAAGTGGATTTCCGGGGCTTCTGCCCCACCTCGCGCGGGCGGCCTAAATGGTGGGATGTCCGCATTGTTCCGGTGTATGATGCGTCAGGCGCAGTCGGCAGCGTGCTGGCGGTATCAAAGGATGTGACCGATGCAGTCACAAATCGGAAGATGTACGATACGATTGCCCTGGAGATGCGCCACCGGCTGAAGAACGCCTTTGCGGTTGCCAGTGCGATCGCAAAAATCAGTGCGCGGAAACATCCAGAGTTTCAGGAATTCGCTGAGGACCTTGTGGCGCGCTTTTCCTCATTGGCCGTGGCGCAGGGCAAGCTTGTCGACACGGCTACCGATTTCCCGTTGCGCGAGCTGGTATCGGACCTCGTCGACGCGGCTGGTGTCGCTGATGAGGCAATCAATGTCGAAGGATTGCCCGATTGCAGCGTCGATGAGTCCCAGATGCGCGTTATCGCCGTCGTTATCGGTGAGTTGACGACGAATTCGTTGAAGTACGGCGCCCTTCGGTCTGGTGGGGCAGTTCAATGCGCGGGCCGGATCGAGGATGGCTGGCTTCACCTTCGTTGGACCGAGGCACTTGAGAATGCCGATGGATTTGACGCGGAAGACGCTTCCTCCACGAGCACCGGGCTTACGGTTATCAAACGCATCGTCATGTCAGCGGGCGGTGAGGTTCGCCGTGAAATGACGCCCACGGAGCTTCGAGTGGACTTTTCACTCATTTATCCGATTGAGGCTGAGCGCGAGAGCTGATCGTCAGCGCTCAGACATATGCCTGCTCCATACGGAACGCCGCCACCCAGGCGGGCTGGGTGGCGGCGCGGCGCCTCACGTTGGGGTGGGGGACGCTATACGGGGCGCCTGATCTGGGTCGTCATTGCCTGGATCAACCCGGCTTGTGTGACATGAGAGCTGGTCGCCGTTCTCCTGTTCGATCGTGCTTCACAGCGCTGCAGTCTTCAGCTGACACCCCGGCCCCTGAGTGCCCTGGCAACAAAGGTGATGACGAGCAGGGCCAGGAACACGAAGAAGAGGATTTGAGCAATGCCGGCAGCTGCGCCGGCGATGCCGCCGAAGCCGAGTAGTGCCGCGATAATGGCAAGTACGAAAAATGTCAGTGCCCAACCAAGCATGGTGATCTCCTTTCCGATTTCCGCCGATAGTCCGGCTTTCGAGCTATCAACGCGGCTTGGAAGAGGTGGTTCCGAAAATAAGTCGGGCAGATTTTCTTCGCTGCGTCAGCGACGCGCCATAAACGGCAGAGGAGGGAGAGTTCCGAGGCTTTGGATTGGCACCTGCTGGTGAGCCGCTCACCCAGTGGCGCCGCTCGTATGTTGACCTGCTGGGGAATTGGTTTGTGTCCGGAACTGGATGACACTCGGGGACGCGCCCAAGGAAACTCAGAGCATGCGTGTTACGGCCCGCTCAAACGCGGCGGATGTCACTTGGGGAGAGCGTGCCACGACAAAAGCCGCTAGCGTAATGCCAAGCAGGGTCGGCAAGGGCTGCTCATCCACCATTCTGTTGATGGTGCCGAGTGATCGCTCAGCAAGGCTTTCTATCGCGTCGCTCTGTGCCCTGGCGAGGGAGTTGGTTGCCAGTTCGGCTATTCCTGCCACTTCGTGTGCGGCAGAAACTGATGGCCGAAGGGCGGACCAGAGTACAAAGACGGCGGCGCCCACGAGAGTAGCGCCCACCAAAAATGCCGCCGCGGCCGCGCCGACAAGCGGAGCCAGAATCAGAACAGAAGACCAGGCCAGTGCGCCGACGCCGGCGAGCCCCGCAAGGAGCCCGCCGGTAATGAGTAGTGCGCGGTGCTTCATGTTGCCGGAACTCATCCGCGGCGGCTCAGCAGCGCCAGAACGACTCCTGCGCCCGCGGCAAGGCCAACGGATGTCATCGGGTGTTCGCGAATCCGGTCCTCCAGTGCATGCCGGGCATCGCTTGCCTTGCCGGCGACAATTTCAGCGCCAGTCTGGGCGCGCGTCACCTTTTCTTCGACCGCACGTCCAAGGTGTTCACCCAGATGCGAGGCCGAGGACCGGACAGCCGACACGAATGTCTCTGCGGCCTCCTGGGCTGTATGCAGATCATCCCGCGCTGCGCGAACTGCAGCGGACTTCTTGTCGTGACCGTTTCCACGGCGGGATCGGCGGGCGCTTGTTTGCGGGGTGGCCATCGCTTACTCCTTTCGTTTGTGTTGTAGCAGTAACGGGTGATGTCCGGAAAAGTTCCGATCTATGCCGCAAACTTGAAATGCCGCCCGCCATTGGTGACCGGTGCCGCGGCGTCCCGCGCATTGAGTCAAGGCGCCGACAGGTGGTGCCGGCGCCTTGCTTGGGGACCAGTCGTGCGGGGTGATCAGACCTGTGCTTCGGTCTCGGCGTGAAAGAACAGGGCCTGGCTGATAGCCGCTTTCACCGTGTCATCCTGGAATGGCTTGGTGATGAGATAGGTCGGCTCCGGCCTTTCGCCCGTCAGAAGACGTTCGGGGAAGGCGGTAATGAATATGACCGGCAAGTCAAAGTCGGCGAGGATATCCTGAACCGCATCAATGCCGGAGGAGTTGTCAGCGAGCTGCACATCGCACAGGATCAATCCCGGCTTGACGCGCCGGGCGAGTTCAACCGCCTGACGCCGGGTGGCGGCGTTCCCGACGCAGCTATGCCCCAGATCCTCCACCAGATTGGCGAGATCGGCGGCGATTATCGGTTCATCCTCGATAATCAGGACTGAAGTTGACAATTGTTGCTCGATCTCGCGGTGCGCGGCATCGATCAGCGCCTCTAGCTCCGCGATGTCCCGATCCAGAATTTCGCAGGCTTCCGCCCGGCTGAAGCCTTCAAGCGTGGTCAGGAGAAATGCCTGACGCTCGATCGGCGCCAGAGCCCGCAGCCGTTGTTCGGGTGCGATACCAGACTTTGGCGACGCTGCCTCGAGCCTGGCGCCAGTGGTCGACCAGATTGCGTGGAAAAAGCGGTAGAGCGTGACACGTGAGGACGAAGCCTGGACCAACAGGCCAGGGTCCTCCTTCAAAGCTTCGAGGCAGGCGCGGATATAAGCGTCACCGCTTTCCTGCGATCCGGTGAGCGCGCGGGCATACCGGCGAAGGAAAGGCAGGTGCGGTCCGAACTGTTCGATCAGTTTCATGCAGGGAACCTCTTTGCTGTCTGAGCGTTGAACGCCTGAAAAGCAGAATGGTTTCAGCTGTTGCAGATTTTTTTAGGTATCTGCAGCATGTGATGGAACCCGTAATAGAGGACGGCGTTTATGGCATGAATGTGGCCGCAAGGAATCCTGCCGTTCCCGGTCGCCTGGAAGAGATCGTTAGGGCCAGTTGAATGAGCGATATTGGAAAAGTGAACGCAGATGAACCCGGCAGGCGCCCCCGCCAGCGGCTCGGAAACAGGGCGATCGGCGAGCGGCTGCGCCAGATGTATAACGGGGTCGTCGAGGAATCCGTGCCCGATGATTTCTTCAAGCTGCTTGAGGAGGCGGAAGCCAAAGCAAAGGCAGGCGGCGGCGGCGGGAAGGGCGATGGTGACCGATGAGCGGTATTCAGCCCCTGTCCATTACAGAATTCAAGGCGGCGCTGATAGAAGTCACGCCGCACCTGCGTGCCTTCGCGCGCAGTCTCTGCGGAGATGCGTCGCAGGCTGATGATCTGGCGCAGGACACGCTGCTCAAAGCCTGGAATGCACGCGAAAGCTATGCCCGCAACACCAGCTTCAAAGCCTGGACGTTCACAATCCTGCGCAATGCATTCTACTCCGAAAAGCGGCGCAGCTGGCGGTCAACGGAGCTTGCGCCAGGCATGGCCGAAACCGCTCTGGTGGCACCGGATAATCCCGGAAAGGGCCTTGAACTTGCAGCGTTGAGAAATGCCCTCGATCGTCTGCCGCAAGACCAGCGGGAAGCCATCATCCTGGTTGGGGC
>CAYQRX010000016.1:12167-24323 GCA_964419865.1 uncultured Hyphomonas sp.
GATCTCGACGATTTCCGCACCGCGCTCGAGACGCTGCCGGAGGACCAGCGCGAGGCGATCATCCTGATCGGCGCGTCGGGCTTCTCCTATGAGGAAGCGGCCGAGATCTGCGGCTGCGCGGTCGGAACCATCAAGAGCCGGGTCAGCCGGGCAAGAAAGGCGCTCGCCGAGCTTCTGGATGACGACCATTCAGCGGGGGTCGGGCCGGGCAAGGGATCGTTCACATCCGGCGAAGATGCCTTTAACGACATAATGGATCAGGTTACCGAGCTAAGCCGGCAGGGCGGGTGACTGCCGCGGCGGGGGATGAGAAGATTACGCGTCGCCTAAGTCTTCGTGTACAGCTCATCACCGCCATGGCGGTGGTCCTGAGTCCGCTATTGATCATGGGCGCGCTGCAGGCGTGGTCTGCCCAGCAGGATACACGTGAGCTCAGATTCCTGGCGCTTCAACAAGGCGCGCAGGAGCGCCTGAGGGATATTGAAGCTGTTTTCGTCCGGGCGCGCATGGTGATGCGTTTGCTGGCGATGGACGAAGGCCGGCCGGATTGCGCTGAGATAGGGCGCCGTCTTGCACCTCTTGATCTGCCGCTGCGCAATGTCGTTCGATTCAATGTGGATGGGCTGGTGACTTGCCATGAAGTCGGAGATGGCCTTGAAGGCGCGCCGATGCCGGTTGCGGAGTGGAACGAGCGTCTGCGCAAGGGTGTCGAGGCAATCGATGAGGCAGGCCAGCCAGGTCTCGCGCTGGGGGATCCCGCCATTTACATGCTCCGCCGCCAAACGAACAGCGATGGCGGATTTGCCGGAACTCTGGCCCTCTCGCTTTCAATTGAGGACATTGCGTCGCGCGCGGCCGGAAGCGGCCCACCTGCAGGGCTGTCGGGGGCGTTGGTAACCCCGGATGGCCGCACGATCGGTTCCAGCATGGTGCAGTCCGTCCCTCAGCAGTGGTTGACAGAAGCCGCGATGCTGGACCGAAGGCCGCACAGGCTCGTTGCCGAACCGGGGATGGCGCTGGATGTCGTCATCCTCCCTGTATCTGTGAATGGGCTGTGGATCATGATCTGGGACCCAGCTCCGCCTGCGCGCATGGAGGTATTGTTCGCCTTTCTCGTCCCCATCCTGGCCTATCTGGCTGCGCTTCTGGCAGCGAGCTGGATTGCCGATGCGATGGTACTCAGATGGCTGGAAAGGGTTCGCACCAGAATATCCGACATGCGCGCCTCTGGCCGGTATTCTCCACTCTCCCATGAGGTATCACGTGCGCCTGCCGAAATGCAGCAACTCGTCGAAGCATTTGACGAGTTGACCAGCCGAGTCTCGACACATGAAGCTGATCTTCAACGTGCGCTGGATCAAATGAAAGCGGCATTCCGCGAAGTCCATCACCGTGTGAAGAATAACCTTCAAATTATGCTCAGCATGCTGAAGTTACAAGGGCGGGGAGAGGCATTGCCGGAGACTCAGGCGGCCCTTAAAGTCGCGGCGCGGCGCGTGGCCATGATGGCCGCTGTTCATCATATATTGTTGAGCGAGAGTGATCTTGGAACGGTCGATGCGCTCGACCTCTTTGGAGCGATTGGTAATCAGATCGACGAGCAGCTTGGTTGGACAGAGGGCGGCCGGCAAGTCATTCTCGCCGTTGATCCCGGACCATTGCCCGCAGATTTTGCCGTACCGATAGGAATGTTCGTGCTCGAGGCAGTGGGTTTGCTGTGCCCAGAGTCTGGGGAGGGGCGGGATCCGGATATCGAACTCCGGTTTAGCCAAGACGATGGGGTTGGCCGATTGACGCTTGGGTGCGGCCCTCGAGAGGGTGATGATGAGGCTGAAATGGGAAGGGACACTCACTTGTTTCTGTCCGCATTCGCGCGGCAACTTGGCGGCACAGTGTCCGTCGACACCGCGACGCCGGAACAGCTCACGATTGTGCTCGATTTTTTATTTGACCGCGGCGAAGGGCATTAGGGACCCAGCCACGGCTTGTTAGAAAAAGAACGCGCCTCGGTGAGGCGCGTTCTTTGGTCTATGGCCGAATGAATATCCTATTCGGTTATCTCTTCGCGCGTGTCACGTGCAACATCTTCGACGGCTTCGCCGCCAGCCTGAACGTCGCGGCCAACACCCTCAACCGTATTGCATGCTGCGATCAGCATCGCAGTCATCGCGAGGACTGGTAACGAAAGTGACTTTTTCATTTTTTGCTCCTTCCGGTGAGCTGTTGATGGTCCACTAACGTGCGGCGTCGCGATGAGGTTCCGGATGCATCGGAAAATGTACGGCAACGGATGTCAAACGGATCTGATGCAACCATCCTGCCGGGGCGGCGTTGATGACCGGGAGACTGCGCAATGAATTTCGGCGTTATTGTGAACGAGAGATCAGGTTCGGTTCCGGAAGGCGGGCGGGCGCTTCTCGAAGAGGCCATCCGGAGGGCAGGTCATGGCGTTGTTTTCACCGGGCAGGACAGCGATGCGGCCGACTTCGGCGAGCTGACGCTCACCGCCATGCAGGCCGGTGTGGATGCCATCTGCGTGTGGGGCGGCGACGGCACAATCGCGGCCGTCCTGCAAAGCGCCGGTAAGGACATTCCGATCCTGTTGCTCCCCGGCGGAACAATGAACCTTCTGCCCAAACGTCTGCATGACGGTCAGTTGGACTGGCGCAAGGTGCTGGATGCTACACTATCAGATCCGAAGCGGAGAAGCATTTCCGCTGGTCAAGTTGGAGGGAAGCGCTTTTACGTGGCCGCAATGTTCGGTCAGCTGACGAAGCTCGGTGAATCGCGCGAGGCAGCTCGTGAAGGCGGTCTGCTGGAGGCGGTCGAGATACTGACGAGTGCCGATGCGCTGGACATTGAGTGCCAGTTGCAGATCAGTGTCGACGGCCGGGATGGCGAGCGCAACTTCCCGGCAGCCGCAGCAGCGGTTGTTCCCGGGGAGGATAGCGGGCTCGAACTTGCGGTGATTGCGCCGGACAGCCATCTGGACCTGGTGGCTGCGGCCCTGGACGCCGCCGTCCGCGGCTGGCGGGACGGCGCCCACTTCCACACCAACGGCGCCAGCAGGATACGCATAGACCGCGAGAACGGCCAGCCGATTCCGGCAACGATGGACGGGGAGCCCTGCACCATCGCCGCGTGCCTGGATATCCGTTACATCCCGGACGCCGCCTGTGTTCTTGTGGCCGGGGCCGGCGCATGAGGATCGCACACTTTGCAGATCTGCACTTCGGACGGGAAGATCGTTCCGCGCTCGAGGCGGCGACAGCTCTCGTTCGGGAAGCGGGTGTTGATGCGCTGGTTATATCCGGTGATCTGACACAGAGGGGAAAGCAGGAAGAATTTGAAAGGGCTCTGGATTGGGTGGACAGTTTTCAACTGCCGGCAATCTGTGTCCCCGGAAATCACGACACCCCTTTGCTGAACCTGCCGGCCCGCGCTGCGGCGCCATTCGCACGCTTCAGCCGATACTTTGACGACAAGATGCGACCCTTGCGCTTCCAGGGCGTTTGCGTTCACGGCTTGAATACGGCCCGAGGCTGGCAAGCCCGGATGAATTGGGCTGAGGGTAGCGTCAATCTGGATGAGCTTGGCAGGGTCATTGCCGATGACCATGATGGCCTCAGGCTCATCGCCTGCCATCACCCATTTCAGTCACCGGCAAAAGCGCGATTGACGACAGCAACGCGGCGCGGGGAGCGCGCTAGCCGAAGCCTGGCTGCAAGCCCTGTCTCCGTCCTGCTGACGGGGCACGTCCATACGCCTCATGCCGAGGTAATTCGCAAAGAAGAAGGTGCATATCTCGCCATTACGGCCGGGACATTGTCGACGCGTTTGCGTACGAAACCGCCTTCATTCAATTTCATATCAGTCCGGGAAAGCGCGTTGGAGTTGTCGGTTCAGGCGTTTGTAGACGGAATGTTTTCAGAGGCGGCCACCGGTCACTGGGATCTGGGCAGTCTTGAACCCGTCGCCACACCCGCCGTTCTGGTGCCACCAGGGAAGAGGGAAACGAGTGATGCGTAGCGCAGTATTTGGAGTTGCCGCTGTCGGCCTGACAGCTGCCGTGTTGGCAGGCTGCGGCGGTGAAGAACGGCCACTTGGGCCTGCAGAGCCGGGTTCTGAAGACACGGGCCAGGTAGAGGAATATGAACCGGTGCTTCCTGCGGATAACTCGGCTGAACCGCCTTCTACCCGGCCCGGCGAGCCGGGTTTGCCGGGGAGTGAGCCAGGTGAAATTCCGGAGATTCTGCGCGAGCGGCCAGCTGATCCAGTTCCGTTTGATTACGATGCACCGGATGATGACCGCGATGGTCCAGAACGCTCGATTGAAGATCCGGGTGAAGAGTCCGGCGCGCCGCTCTAACAGCACCTGTCGTGGCCGGCCGCTGCTGACGGCAGGCGCAGATTACGGGCATCAGTTTGTCCACATGCGGATCAGGTTGGCCTCGGTCTTAGAAAGCATCAGAACCTCCGGAGAATTGAGGCCCATCCGCTCGCACAAGCTTGTCTTGAGATTGGCAATATCGAAGAGCAGCGCGCGTTGACCAGGATCCCGGATGGCACTTTCCATCCACCCGACAAAGGCGAAGCGCTCGCCTCGCAGAACCGGGGACACTCTGTGTAACTCCGTCGACGGATAAAGGACGAGACTCCCTGCCGCAAGCTTGATGCTTCTTGTTTGGGATACGGTTTCGATTTCCAGGGCGCCACCTTCATAGGCATCCGGCGGCGAGAGAAAGAGCGTAAATGACAGGTCTGTGCGCACTCTGTTGGAGCCGGTTCCTATGACCGGATTGTCTATGTGCAGGCCATATGTTTCCCCCTCGGCGGTGCGGCTGAGGAGCGGCGGGGCAAACTTCAGCGGGCGGGCGTAGGCCTCCACAACGGGGTGCCCGCGGATGTTATCGAGAAGCGTGGTTCTGAGTTTGGCGCCCAAACGGCTCGTAAGGTCTGCCTGATGGTTGTGTTTCACGGCCTTGGCCGCTGAGCCGGCAGTCTTGCCGCCGTCCTCCCAGCGAAGTTGAGGAAGCATGCCTGCGACCATTTCCAGGGTTTGGGGGGCGAGGATCTGGTCCACAATGATCATGTCTGACTTTCCTGCTGGCGGCTCTTGCGACGATGGAAGAACTCAATTACTTGAAAACTATTCGCATTCGCAATGGCTGTGAGGTATCTTGGATGAGCGGGACATACAAGGCATGGACCGGGCTAGGGCTGACACTGGCGGTAATGTCTTCGGTTGTCGGTGCCTGTGAAGGGCCGAGCGCGCCGGGCAGCCAATCTGCAGCGGGAGAGGCTTCCGGCGCGGTCGATATTGCCGCAGCGCCAGCTTCCCTGGCAACGGCAGGCGGCGAGGGGGAAGGCGGCATTTCCCTCGACCAGGCCGCAACGGATCCCGTGATATACGGGGCGGCCCTCGCTGTGACGGAGGCTCATGTTCTGGCAGCGCGGGATGCGTTTGCACTCGGGGAGAATGAAGCAGCGGCGGAAATGTTTGCGCACCCGGTCAGCGAAGTTCTGGTGGAGCTCGAAGACTTGTTCAACGAACGCGGCGTGCCCCTGTTTGACGGGCTGCTGCTGGAGGCATCACAGGCGGTTCTGACCGGCGAAAGCGCTGATCAGATTTCCCGCCGCGTCGACGAGATCGTTGCAGCGCTGCGCGTCGCTGCAGCAGGCGCGCCGGAGGCCGGCCGGAGCGCAATCTATGTCCGTGCCGCCGTCGCCGCCGACCAGGCGGACCGGGCTGCGGCTATGTACCGAATTGCAAAGCAGGCGGGCACTTATGAGCCGTATCTGGACGGGTATGGATTCTACAAAGCCGGACTGGCCCTTTTTGAAGAGCGTAGGGCTGATATCTCGGCAGCAGACCCCGCCGCCGCAGCGGCGCTCGCCGAGGCTTTCGCCGAACTCGCCGGAGCATATCCGGATGCAGGCCGGCAGGCGGAGCTGAACGCAGATGTCTCGGCAATTACCGTTGCGGCTTCAGCGGCCGTGCTCGCGACCAGTCATTGAGACAGAAACGCTCCAGTATGTCAGGGAAACCCCGGGCCAGGTGTTATGGCTTGTAATAGTCGCATAGCGTGTCGATGAGCGCCTGGGCGATACCCGGGCGGCAACGATAATATATGGTTTGCGCCTCCCGCCGGCTCTCGACCAGCCCAGCCGCGCGCAGCTTCGCCAGATGCTGTGAAACGGCAGATTGCGACTGGCCCGTCATCTCGGCCAGATGATTGACCGGCACCTCACCCTCGCTCAGCGCACACATGATTTTGAGGCGGGTCTCGCTGGCCATGGCTTTCAGAACGCTCGCGGCCTCACCAGCGCGCTCTGCAACGAGTGCCACACTGCCGGTCTTGTTACGTCTGGTAAGCGCCAACCTGATGTCTCCGTTCGAGATGCGCCGCATTTCATGAGGTGCCCGGCGCATCGGCTGTGTCCTCGAGGGCTGTATGTGAGTAGAACGTCATATAAGGCCAGCGGTTTCCGCCGTCAGCCACAGACCGACCAGAAAGAACAGTAAGGCGGTCGCGCTGCGCACAACCCGGAGCGGAATGTGCTTGATCAGCCGGTCGCCAAGCATGACTGCCGGGGCATTGGCCAGCATCATTCCGAGCGTTGTTCCGAGCGTCACCATGATAAGGTCATTGAAGCGGGCGCTGAGGGCGACGGTCGCGATCTGCGTCTTGTCGCCGATCTCGACCAGGAAGAAGGCGACCAGCGTCGCAGCGAAAGCCCCGCGGCGAACGGGCTTCGTTTCCGTCGTTTCCAGCTTGTCCGGGATCAGGGCCCAGGCTGCCATTGCAAAAAATGACGCCGCGATAAGGTAGCGGAACCAGGCGCCGTCCAGAAATGCAGCCGCTTGTGCCCCGATAAACGCAGCAAGAAAGTGATTGGCAAGTGTGGCGACCAGAATCCCCATAAGGATCGGCACAGGCCGGCCGAAGCGTGCGGCGAGCAGAATCGCCAGCAATTGTGTCTTGTCGCCGATTTCCGCAAGGGCGACGACGGCGATTGAAGTCAGTAGCGCGTCCAAGGATCAAGGTCTCCGGGCCGGGCAGTTACAAGTCCAACGACATCACATCCTGGCCCGGCACGGCAGGAAGCGATGTCATTGGTCTCGCCCGAACGGCATGGCCGCCCCTTCCGCACCATGGTCTCTCAACCAAGCATGTTGACACGGAAGCCCGCATTTCTGCGGCTGGCTACTCCCCAGATGACGTGGGTGCGCTACACGTGTTCTCCATATCAGGCAAGGCCTGGGCTGGAGGCATTGGGGTGCGCCATTGCTGCGCGGCCTGTCACACATCCTCGACAACAGCGCTGCATCGCGGCCATACAGCATCTATCGCAAGAGCGGATATGAGGCGGAAAAGTGACCCGGATAACATGGGCAAGCGCGCTGGCACTCTTCGCTGTCGCTGCGTGCGGCGGTGATGCAGGCAAGGGGAGTGCCGAGGATCTTGGGGGCGGCGCAGACCGGCCCGGAACTGCCGCTTCAAATCAAGCCGCGGCGCTGCCGCCGATGCCTGAAACCAGCGAATCCGCCGCCCCGGCTGGTGCCGCTTCACCCGTTGCGGCCGGCAGTTTCTGGGGCGTCGAGGAGGGCGAGGCCGTCCCGATTCTCTGGGAGGACCTGATGCCCGAAGGCGCCCTGGAGGCGCTTGAGGCGGAGTATGAGGCTTTCTACCGGGCACTCGAGAAGCGTTACGGCGCCAATGGGGCGCCCGACGAGACGTTCGACATGATCGCGGAAGGCTCCGAGATGGATTATATGCCTCAGTTGGGGGGCTTCGAGACTGTCCCGGATCTGGAAGGCACCCTCGTGCGCATACCCGGCTATGTTGTTCCGTTCGACTTTGATCCCGGTAACCGGCAAGCCGAGTTTCTGTTTGCACCTTATATGGGCGCGTGTATTCACACGCCGCCCCCGCCGCCAAATCAGCTGATCTATGTTGAAGCTTCGCCGGCTGTTCTGATCGATGATATCTATACCGCTTACTGGCTTGAAGGAACGCTGCGGTCAGTGAGGCAGGATAGTGAGCTTGCGTCTGCAGCTTATACATTGCAGCTGACCAGGATCGAACCTTACGGGGCACCGTGATCCGTCTATCGTTTAGTGAAAATCACGGCTCGGAGGAATGATACGCGCATCACGGGGGTGGCCTCCGGCCGGAGCGCGGGCGGCCGTTTTTCTGCTGAAAACCGGCCGGCTGACCTCATCCGGCCTGGCAAGGACGCCTTTTATCGGATCGCGCAGGTAATCTTCAGACAGCAGCGCCAGATCAGCCGTGCAATCAATCAGTTGTTCGGCGATGATATGCGTGACGTTATCGGCAGTCTGCACGCGCCCCTTCACCTGGATCATGCGGGCGCGCATCACTACCGGTCGGAAGCGCTCCAGAACTCTCGGCCAGACGACAAGGTTTGCGATGCCTGTTTCATCTTCCAGCGTCACAAAGACCACGCCGCTGGCGGTTCCAGGACGCTGGCGAACCAGCACAAGGCCGCAGACCTGTACCCGCCTTCCATTAATCTGCCCGGTTGCCTCTCTCGCGCTCAGTATACCGCGTCTCGAATACATCCCCCGAAGGAAACGCATGGGGTGATCTTTCAATGAAAGACGCGTGGTCTGGTAATCCTGAAGTACGTGTTCAGAGGGCGGAATAGATGGCAGTAAGGTATCCGTGTCGTCGCCTTGCTCGGCTATGTCGGCTGCGGCGAAGAGGGGGAGCGTCTTGCCGGGTGCTTCGCCGCGTGTTTTCCAGAGCGCGGTTCTGCGCGAGAGGTTCATTGAACGGAAGGCATCGGCGGCTGCAAGACGTTCCAGGGCTGACCGGGAAATGCCCGCGCGCCGGATAAGGGCATCCGGGGTCTCATACCCGGCGCCGCGCCGGGCCATCAGCAGTTCCATTTCCTGCTGACTGAGCCCGTCAACCTGCCGGAAACCAAGGCGTACGGCAAAGCGACCATCGTCTTCATCTCCCGGCTCCAGCGTATTGTCCCAGTCAGAAAGGTTGACATCCACAGGACGAACGTCTGCGCCATGCTCCTTAGCATCGCGCACAATCTGGGCCGGGGCATAGAAACCCATCGGCTGGCTGTTCAGCAGCGCTGCGCAGAAAACATCCGGATGATGGCACTTTATCCACGAAGAAACATAAACAAGCAGGGCAAAGGAGGCCGCATGGCTTTCCGGAAAGCCATACTCACCGAAGCCTTTGATCTGCTCGAAACAGGACTGCGCAAAAGCCGCATCATAGCCGCGTTCAATCATCCGGCCGACCAGCATGTTTTCATAATTATGAATTGTGCCGACATTCCGGAACGTTGCCATGGCGCGGCGCAGTCCATTCGCCTCATCCGGGGTGAACTTCGCGGCGTCCATGGCGATCTGCATGGCTTGTTCCTGGAACAGAGGAACGCCTTCTGTCCGCTCAAGGATGGATTTCAGCTCGTCCGACGGGCCATGCTCCGGCGCCGGGCTGGGAAATGTTACGGGCTCAACCCCGTTCCGGCGGCGTAGATAGGGGTGAACCATATTGCCCTGGATCGGGCCGGGGCGGACAATTGCCACCTCTATGACAAGGTCATAGAATTTGCGTGGCTTCAGCCGCGGCAGCATCGCCATCTGCGCACGGCTTTCCACCTGAAAGACGCCGATACTGTCACCCTTGCAGAGCATGTCATACGTTGCCCCGTCTTCCGGAGGCAGGCTGGCCAGATCGAGACGGATGCCCTTGTGCTCTTCCAGAAGACGGAAGGCCTTGCGGATGCAGGTGAGCATGCCAAGCGCCAGGACATCTACCTTCATGATGCCCAGAGCATCAATATCGTCCTTGTCCCATTCGATGAATGTGCGCTTCTCCATGGCGGCATTCCCGATCGGCACCGTCTCGACCAGCGGGCCGCGTGTCAGGACAAAGCCGCCGACATGCTGGGAAAGGTGACGCGGGAAACCAAGCAGCTGACGGGCCAGCAGGATTGCCCGCCGGATCGTCGGGTTGGCCGGGTCCAGTCCTGCTTCGGCAATGCGCTTGTCGGGCAGACTGTCGCTCCAGCTTCCCCAGACACCTTTTGCCAGCGCAGCCGAAATTTCTTCACTGAGGCCAAGCGCCTTGCAGACATCCCGGATGGCCGACCGGGCGCGATAGGAAATCACGGTGGCAGTCAATGCAGCCCGGTCGCGGCCGTAACGCTCATACACATACTGTATGACTTCTTCTCGCCGCTCATGCTCGAAATCGACATCGATATCCGGTGGCTCCTTACGTTCTCGTGAGAGGAAGCGGGCAAACAGCAGCTTCGTCATGGTCGGGTCGACACTGGTGATGCCGAGACAATAACAGACGGCCGAGTTTGCAGCAGAGCCGCGCCCCTGGCACAGAATATCCTGATTGCGCGCCCACTGAACGATGTCATGCACTGTCAGGAAATAGGGCGCATAGGAAAGCTCTGCGATGGTATCGAGCTCTTTGCGCAATTGCGCGGCAACCTGCGAGGGGATCCCTGCTGGATAACGCCAGGCCGCACCTTTCCAGGTCAGGCTTTCAAGGTGTGCCTGAGGTGTCTGGCCCGCAGGCACAGGCTCGTCCGGATACTCATAGGCAAGTTCATCGAGATTGAAGCGGCACTGATCCATGACATCGAGAGTGCGTGAAATGGCCGGCTCGAAACCTTTGAAGAGGCGCGCCATCTCGTCACCGTTTTTCAGGTGTCGTTCCGCGTTTGCCTCCAGAAGGAAGCCTGCCGTATCGATGGTACAGTGCTCACGGATGCAAGTCAGTACGTCCTGAAGGGGGCGGCGTTTCGGGATATGGTAGAGAACGTCATTGACCGCGATCAGCGGCGCGCCGGAAGAGGCGCCAATCTCCGCGAGCCGCGCGAGGCGCTCGCGGTTGCGCCCGCAAAAGGCAGGCCGCGCCGCGAGATAGGTTCGCCCCGGTGCCGCGTGAGAAATGCAGGCGAGCGTATCTGAAAAGCTTCGCAGCGGCCGGTCCGGCGGGCTCACGATGAGAACCTGCCCGTCGCTTGCAGCCAGAATATCTTCCATCGAGATAAGACATTCCCCTTTTGCGGCCTCGTCTTTCATCTTGCCGGCAGAGAGAAGACGGGAGAGGCGCTCATAAGCCGCCCTGTCCATCGGATAGGCTATGATTTCCGGGCCATCGAGAGGCACCAGCCGCGCACCGACGATCAGCCGCAGACCGGCTTGCCTGGCGGCCACATGGGCGCGGGCGACCCCGGCAAGCGTGTTACGGTCGGCAATGCCGATAGCTGACAGACCAAGTTCTGCGGCGCGCGCGACGAGTTCCCGGGCATGGCTCGCGCCGCGCAGAAAGGAGAAGTTGGTCGTCACCGCGAGTTCGGCATAAGCTGTCATGCAAACAGTCCCTGCACGAACCATTCAGGAGGCATGCCGCGCCCATCATCGTAAAGCCCTTCCCGGAACAGCCAGTAGCGGCGGCCTTCGGCATCCTCGACCCGGTAATAATCCCGGGTTCGTGGCGGGTTTCCCTTTATCCCCCGGGCGGGGGGAAGGTAGGTCCACCATTCCGGCGCAATCCGTTCGGGCCCGTCCGCACGCACAACCCGCCGCGCAATCTTCCGCCAGAAAAAGCGCAGGGGTGGAGCATCCGGCACCTCGGCAATCACGTCCACCCGCTCCGGGCGATACAGCATCCTGATCGGCCGCAAACCATCGGATGCGGCAGGTGAGACACTGCCTGGCGGAATTTCGCCGGCGAATGAAATCCTCTCTTCAGCCGGATCGACCGGATGGTGAGCCAGTGGCACGGAAACCGTGACACTGCCTTCGCCGAGGCGGGCATTGATGCGGTCCGCCAGCGCCGCGAGGGCGGCCATGTCTGTATCGGTCTGGGCAAGTTCTCCCGAGAGCGGACGGCTCCCTGTTTCCATCGGCCCGATGCGAAAGGCTTCCAGCAGCAGAAGATCAATACCAAATCCGGGATCAATCTGCTCTGTCTTTTCCCCGAAAAGGCGGACGATATGAGCCGCTGCCCGAACCGGGCGCGCGGCATTGGCACGCAGGCTGCAGACTTCGCCATCCGAGCGGAAAGCGCGGAAAACAAAACTCTGCCCGCCGGCGCCCCGTGCAGCCAGCTGGGTACAGAGCAATTCGGCAAGCCGCTC
>CAYQRX010000017.1:0-1903 GCA_964419865.1 uncultured Hyphomonas sp.
TGCCTGTGACAATGGTCGTCAGCGCGCCGAGGATGACCGCGATCTCGGTGCTGTCGCGCCCACCGTAGCCGCGTGTCCGCACAATGCCGCCACCAATGGCCGTGTTGAGCGCGGGGCCGAGCGACTGCGAGAGGCTGTCGCCACCTACCGTGATCGTGCTGGCCGGCAGGACAGGATAGGCAGTTCCGCCAGCGGCTGGCTCGTACACGACCTTCGCGAGTGCGGCATCGTAATAGACCACGAAATCATCATCGGTGATCTGCGGGTCATAGGCGGCCCCCGCCGTCACGATCGTCCGTGCGACACCACCGTTTTCCTTGCCGATGACGCGGATTTTCGGCGTCGCGCCAGAGAGGTAGGTCTGCGCGACATAGGCCGCGCCATCCACTACCCACTGGGCGCGATCAGGCAGGGTGGCGCGCGCGGCGGTCGCCGCCGTCGTCGCTGTGTCCGCTGCGATCGCCTTGTCGATGGTGCCGGCAAGAATGGCGCTGTCCAGGCGGATGCCGAACACGACCTTGCCGCTCGGCGAGCGCCAGGCCTGCGCCCAATTGCTCTCGGGCGGCAGCGTAGCAGACATGTTCAAAGCGGCCGACGCATAGTCGGCGGTAGTTGCATTCGCCGCGGTCGCCGCCGAGGCCGCGCTTGCTGCCATATCGGCCGTGAGAGCCGCATCGACGGGGCATGCCAAGACATGGCTGTCCACCCGGAAACCCAGGAGCGCCTTCCCAGATGGCGAGCGCCACGCCCACAGCCACCCGCTTTCGGGCGGGAGCGACTGCGTCATGTTCAATGCGGCCGACGCATAGTCGGCGGTCGCAACATGGTCCGCATCCATCTGCCGGACCAGCCATCCCCCCGTCATGGTGGACGCCTGGTAGATCCCCGGCGCGAGGCTCACGCTGGAGCCGCTGCCGCCCGGATAGGTGAGCGTCCCGCTCGCGACGGCGACGGTGGTTGCCGATTCCACGGCGATCACGATCGCGCCCGCCACGGCGAAATCGGGCAGCCGATAGGTGCCGCCGGAAACACGAATGAAGTCGAGATATCCCCCGGCGGTGCTCATTTCGCCCCCATCAGGTAGGTGGCCGCCCGGCCATCCCAGGGCACGACGCGCCACTGGCGGCCGTCCTGGTCATAGACATAGGTGTCGGGCTGGCCCTCGAAGCCGCCGAGGGAGACCCGCGCGACGGGCACCACCTCCCCGGTGTCGGCGCGCAGCGCGGTATAGGCCCGGGTGAGCGGATCGCGGTGCAGATAGACGGCGTCCATGGGGGTCTCCATCAGGCCGCGGCCAGGGTGATGTTTTCGGCGGCGCAGTTGATGCGCAGCTCTTTGTCGATGGCGCGCCTGCCCTTGGTCGTTGGCATGCCTGCACCAAAAATGAGCACCCCCTTGATGTCAATCTCTCCGACCGTGCTATCCGCCCAATCAGCGCCGATGCGCAGGGCTCGCGGTGATGTCACCGGGGTCCCGACGATGCTCTGCGGCGCCACCTCCGGGTTCGCAGGCGTAGCGTTTTCCAGCAGTGCGGCCCCGGCATCATTGCCGCCCCAGTAAAGGCCCCAGTCCGTCGGCGAGGCGGGCGTGAGACTTGGCGTGATCATGTGTTGCGTGTCGGAGAGCACGCTTTCTCTTTGGAAGCGGAGCTGGCCGGATGAATGGAACCACATGTTGACGCCATAATACCCCATGGCCGTGGTCTGGCTGGCGGCCACGATGGAGACCGAGCCCAAATTGCGGAAGCGCGCGATGACCGCAAACGCGAGCGTGCCATTATCGAGGATCGGCGTCTGAAAGAACCGGCTGTTGTCGGTGAAGCGGCAGAAGCTCCCGCCGCCCTCGGTGATGACCAGCGGCGGCTGAAGTCCGGCCGGCACGTCGAGATCGCCGGCCGGGCCGC
>CAYQRX010000017.1:2003-22944 GCA_964419865.1 uncultured Hyphomonas sp.
TGGGGTCCGATCCCTTGAGGCTGTTGTAGACCTCGGTCACGGCCTGCAGCATCATCAGGTGGTCGGGCCACGCTAGATCACCAAGACTGTTGCGCGCCTCGGTGCATGTCCACAGGATGACCGGGACGGAGCCGAGATCCCGCCGGATGCAGGCGATGGTCTTGGGCAGCAATTCGAGGATCACGTCCCGAGCTGAGCTGCCACCCGCCTGCGAATAGTCATTGGTGCCCTCGTTGATGAAGACCTGGGTGATGGCACCGAGACCGAACCGCGAGCGGTAATAGGCGAAATCCAGCGTGTGGCCGCCGCTCACGGTGCCGGCCGGATCGGAGTCGGTGGCGAGCCGCGCGAGCGGCGCATAGCCCTTCTTCGCCGTATTGGAGAGCGCCAGGAAGGCGGCTTCCCCACCCGGCGCCACCAGCTGCACATTGGTCGGATCGCCATGCAGTTGCAGTGCCCACAGCTCGTCCAGTCGCGTCCCGCCGCGCCCCTCGCACATGGGTCCGGTCAGGTCCGAGGGATTGTTCGGGCTGGTGCGCGAGGCATAGGTGCCGACGAAATACGGCGTCAGCCCCCAGGCCTCCAACCAGGCCTTGATGCGTGCCATCGTGGCACGTTCGGTCAGGCTGTCGCCGATACCGAGAATGCCGGGAGAGGCCGTCTTCGGCAGCGTCAGGTTGCGGATGGCGAGGTCGATGAGGCCCGTGTCGTACTTCTCGCCCCGATCTGCCGCGAGATCACGCAGGCGCCGGGCCGCGAGGCGCACTATGCCCTTGGCCTTGCCCCACGGCAGCAGGATCGAGCCGGAGCGCGACGTGGCCGCCCAAGGACGATCAGGCGCCGTCGTCAGCGCTTGGGCCGAGATGATCGCCTGATCGGACGCCGCGCGCTCCCCGAACAGCGAGCCCGCATGGATCGGTAGCTCCATGGGCTCGGCGCCCGCATAGCCGCTCACGAGGGCAAATTCGCCGCTGGCCACCACAGCCCCTGTGTCGGCCGGCTGCACCTGGTCCGCCGTCAGGCCGCGATAGCTGATCTTGCCGGCCGCATCCACATAGACCGCGCCGAGCACCTGGGCGCCATCCTCGTCATAGGCCAGGATGGCCCGGTTCCCCTTGGCCAGGAGGTAGATGCCTTTGCCCGATGGGTCGATCCGCCACCAGGGCGTGATGACGCCGCCGTCCTCGCGCAACTGCAGCATGATCCGCGAGAGGCTGTCGACGAAGGCCACGCCACCGGGGCCGTCCGTGAGGAGGATGCGGGTGAGGATGTCGGTCAGCTCGGCAAGGACGCCCGCGAGAATCTCCGACGTGATGATGCCCGCGCCGGTGCCGGCGATCGCATCCTCCAGCGTCGCCGCCGTCGCCGTAAGGGTGGGGTCGTCGCCCACTGCCCCGCCGCCGGTGAGAAGCCCGCCGGCGGTGATCGTGTGTGCTTCCAGCGTGGCGATGATCGACTGCGTGGTGGTGGGGCCCTGGTAGGACCAGGAGCCGGTTCCGCTGTCTCCGAGCTTGATGTAAGTGCCATTATTGGCGGGGGTGGTGTCGCTCAGCACCTCCGCCACCGTCCACGCGTCATAGCCCAACTGCGCATCCATGTGCGCCTTCGTGGGAAATCCAATGCGTGTCGAGGACGCCACCACCCCCAGCAGCGCGGCCAGAGCGCCGAGCGCAATGCGCGTCGAGTTGCCCATGGTGCCGGTGGTGCCGACGACATGGGTCACCGATGTCGAGGCCGGGAGGTCCGACACCCGCACGACATTGTTAGCCATCAGATGCTCCGAAAATCAGGTGGGGCTCACCAGCACCGCAGTGCCGGGGTCGCCGTCGGCGCTCGTGGCGCGGAACGCAAAGAGGTAGTCGGTGCCGTCATGGGGCGGGTCGCCCAGCTCCCATGGACTGGCGGTGAGAAAGCCGGTGTGCAGCGGGGTGAGGTCGCCCCAGCCCAGTCCGGGGGCATCCTCGGCGAAACGGATCTCGACACCGGCGGCCGAAACCATCTCTTCGGTCAGGCTCGACAGAGCCCAGGCGTAGCGCCAGCGGGTGCCGGTCCAGGTCACGCTGGCGGAGGTCACCTGCTGCATGACGATGCCAATCACCGTGTAGACAGGGGCCGTGGTGTAGGCGGTCCACAATGCATTGCTGCCGCGGGCCCGGGCGCGGATCTCGATCTCATCTCCGGGCGAATATCCATCGATCGTCACACCGCCGGCCGCTGCGGAGACGGAGATCGTGGTCCAGGATCCAGCGCCCGAGATCCGGTGATCAACCTCATAGAGCACCGGCACCGTGGCCCCGAGCCCCGGGGACAGAGCCACCATCACGGCCCCATCCAGCGCGGCCGGGCCGGACTGGATCGAGGTGATGATGGGCGCGCCCGGCGCCACCGTGCTCGCACCCAGCTCCACACCCACCCGGCCCGACCATGGCGGCGGGGTCTCCGCATCGGTGAGGGTCTCGATCTCGGGGGCGTGGTTGGTCAGGGTCAGGCGGGCGCTGAGGTCGTCCTGCAGCTCGATCGCCAGGATGATGGCCTCAACGCTTTCCTCGCCCGCAATCCCAAAGAAGGCAAGATCGTCCACCTCCGGTAGGGTTCCGGCGCCGCCGAGGCGCAGGGTGCTGGTGGTGCCGGCCTGGGTCACCACCGAGTGATAGACGCTGGTGCCGTCGGCGAGGCGGAAGCGCAGCGCATAGTCGGTTCCCTCCACCATCGTCACCTCCTCATCGAGGCGGACGGCGGCGGCCGTTCCAATCATCATCACCTCCGCCACCCGGGCCGCGACCTGGGTGCGGCTGAGCACGAAGTGGCTGAGCCTCACCATGTCCCCGCGCATGCAGGTCAGATGCTCGGGGTCCTGATAGACCGTGTAGCGCCGGCGGCGGTTGAGCGCCTCATAGCCGCGCCAACGCCCGTGCCGCCACACCAGATCGGGATGGGTCACGCCGCGCGGAAGTTCCAGGCTCTGGATCAGCACTGGCGTGGCAGCCGTGAAATGAGGCAGCGGGACGATCCGTTCGGCCTGTTGGAAGTCATTGGTCTCGTCCAGGAACTTGATGCGCCAGGCGTCGGGCAACCGGGTGAATTGCTGTTCCCACTCCAGCCCCCAGCTGTTGCGGGGCGAGATGTGACCGGAAACGATGGTGCGCGGCCGGTCGATGATGACGCCGCGGTGCGCGCCGAAATCCTGCGTCACCGCCCGGCCGGCGGCGGCGATGTCCGCCAGCCGGTCATCAATGCTCATTTCGTCCCGGGCCACCATGTTGCAGGTGAGGCCCTTGACCCGGCAGTAGTCGTGCCAGTCCTCCAGCCATGTCAAGTCTTCGCCCAGGTTCCATGGGCGAGGGTTCATGGGGCCGGTCGCGAACAGACGGAAGACCGAGGCCGGATTCTGGCTCTCGCGCTCGATCCACGTCCCGGTGGTGTGCTCATAGTCCAGCGCGACCATGCGCGAGAGGACGTTGAAATTGTCTAGCATCCCGTTGAGCTGCTTCGACCCTCGGATGCGCAGCGCCACGAGGGTGCATGGCTTGCCGAAGTTGACTGGCGCCTCGGGCCGGAAGCTGCGCAGGGCCGTGAGGTCGCTTCGACTGGTGATGGACGCGCCGATCACGTTGGCATCGAGTTCATCCCAATTCGGGGTCATGCGCTTCCAGCGTACCTCATACTGGCCACGCGCCACCTCGGTTGAATCCTTCGGAATCAACGGCTCGTACAGCGTGCGGACGATGGGCTGGGTGCTCATGCCAGACAGATTGACGGACTTTTCCACCCAATCCCCATCATCGGTGGAATCCGCCGGCCGCCACCCATAGTCGATCTGCGCCCCGACCCGGATCTTCTTGGGCTTCTCGCCCGTGGTCATGCCGTAAAGGCCCTGCGCAAAACTCACGTCGAAGGAGATTTCCACAGCGTCGATCTTGGTAAAAAGCGTGGTCCAATTGTCAATTTCAGTGTCACTTTCGAATTCGAGCTTGATCGACTGCGGCTCCTCCACCACCTGGCGGCGGTAGATGGTCATGTCATCGCCGATCTCATATCCGTCCAGGATTTCAATCTCGACGTCCTTGTACTTGCTCAGCGGGGTGTCCCCGATCCGGAAATCATCCTGCGAGATGGCCTGCGCGGAATATCCGAGGTTGAACAGCACCGTGATGTAGCGGTCATCTCCGATCGCCTCGGTCCAAGGGGTCGCCCCATAGGGCGGGGCCCAGCGCACAGTTCCCGCTACTGCCGGCACGAATCCGTCGGCATCCATCTCATTCTTGAAGCCAGAAATCGAGAAGATGTCCTTGTCCTTTTTGGTGTCGGACTTGGGCAGCGGGATCAGGACATTAACCAGCAGCGTCGCGCCCATCACGGCCGCGGCCGTGCCGATAGACTGGATCAGCGTGCCGAACGGCGCGAGCAAGGGCCCGGCGATGGCCATGGCCGCGATGGAGGCGGCGATGGTCAGGATCGAGCGAAGCGCGCCCGAGCCCACCACCACCCGCACCACCACCGTCACCCCGTCCCTGGGCCGCACCCGGCCCCACAAGGCGCGGTCGATCACATGGTCATCGTCGTGCCCGACGATCACCAGGCGCACCCGCTCTCGCGGCGCCGCCGGCAGCACCAGGGCCACCAGCGCGTCGAGCGTGCAGCCGGCCGGGATCGCTTCGTCGCGGCGGCGGGCCGGATCGATGTGGGACAGGACAACGCAGCGGATCATGAGTAGCGATAGAACCCCTCGAGGCGGCGCGCCCATTTCGGGGCGCCGTAGCGCTCCACCCGGCTTGGCTGCCCATCGTTGCAGGCGTGCAGCATCAGGCCGGGGGCGATGACGAGGCCGACATGGTCGAGCCCCCAGGACCGGGAGAAGGCCGCCACGTCCCATTCCTCCGGCCGCTCCACCCGGTGCCAGGGCCCGGTGTCGCGCCCATCGGCCAGCGCCGCCGCGATCTCGGCGCGCTCCTCGGCGCCCGCATAGAGCTCGGCGCAGGAAGGCAGAACGATTCCCCGCACCTCGGCGAAGGCGAGGCGCACCAGCCCCCAACAGTCCACGCCGCTGCGGTCCCGCCCCCGGTCGAGATAGGGCAGACCGACATAGTCCGATGACCAGTGCATGGCTGTGCGCTATCGTCCTGACCTACATCAACCGGATGCAGGGCAGGTGATGGCCAAGAGAGAGATCAATGATCCGCACATCAAAGCGCTGTTCGCCGAGATCTCGGCAACGCGGCTGATCCTCCGCGCGCTCATCGAGGGGCTCCTCCCGACGGAACAGGACAAGGCTTGGGAGGAGATCAATCTTCTCGTCGCGCGAATTGACGAACTGGCAAAGACCAGCGTCATCGGTGGCGCGGATCCGGGCTCCTCCCAACAGCTGGTCAAAGCTGCGGCTGAGTCCGCGAAGGGGTTTGTTCTTGCAATCGGACCAAAGCCGAAAAAGCAATGAGAACATCATCCCATCTCCAGTATAGATGCATCAGAACAGGCCTGGGAAGCGGTCGCGCGTCATGCGGTCGCCCGGCAGGGTGAACAGGGCCGTGTCCTCGCGCCCGGCGGACAGGGTGATGGCACCTTCGCCGCCCTGGGCCGAGGTCAGGTCGAGGTCCGCATATTCGATCTCGACGAAGTCCGGGCTGGAGGCCAGCACCACCTGCATAGTCACCTTCACGTCGCCCAGGATGGGCTCAAGAAGCGGGCCGGCGTCCGCCTCCACATTCTCCAATTGGAGCTGCGCCGAGAGCGGCTCCCCCTCCTTGTCGTCCGGGATCAGCATGTTCATGAGGACGTGGGTGAAGGCCTCGCCGTTGCTGATGGTGGCATAGGTGGGCGGGTCATCGGAGATCTGCGTCGTCCAGTCCGAAGAGAGCCTCAGCGGTTCCACCAGCGAGGGGTGAGTGATAGTGACTAGCAGCACCGGAACCTCTTCGCTCGCCGGGCCATGGAGGCTGCGCCGGAAGTTCAGTGACAATGACCTCATGGCAGCACCTCCAGGGTGAAGGACACCTGCCAATGCAGGGCGCCCCAAGGGCTGTAGGAGATGCCGTTCTCGCCGAACCTCGCGAGCCACCACGAGTCCATCACCAGAACAGTCGAGTCCGCATCAGCGAGCACCCCAACGATGGCCCCATCCAACTCGACCCCGAACGGAAGACCATCCCGATACTGGTCGCGCACGTAGAACGCGCGCACTCCCCCCATCAGGTCTTCAGACCAGAAGCGTTCGAGCGTGGCGCGCTGCGCGAAGTCGAGCACGAGGCTGCCCTGCACCGGACGAACCCCGGCAGAAGACAGACGCCGAGCCTTGGCCGGCCCGGCAGACATCTTCGTGAAGGCGCGGCCGTCTGGCTGCCCTTCGCTGTACCCATCCCGCAAGAAGTGATCCGGCAAAGTGCCGGGCCAGATTGGGGCTGCCATGTCAGGTGTACTTCATCGGGCGGGTGAGGGCGCGGCGGGCCGGGCCTCCGGTCTTGCCCAGGGCCCGAGCTGTCTGCTCCTCGAACACGACATCCATGCGCTTGCGGCCCTGCTCATCCGTGCTTTCGCGCGATTCCTTGACCGGTGGCGCGTTGTGGAAGTGGATCTGCGGGCCCGCTTCCACCGGCGACCCTGCCCGCGCATTCGAGTTGGCGGCGACCATCATGCCTTCCATCGCCTGGGCTTGCGCAGCCATGGCTCGCAATTCATCCGCAGTTCCGCGCTCCCCGCCGCTGAGCGCGACGGGAATGCGCCGGCCATCCGGGAGCGGAACATAAGCCTCCGGCATCCGGCCCTCACCGAACACGGCCACCTGCGCGCCCATCGCGACCCCGCCGTTTGCGTAGAAGTTCAACGGCAGCGGGCCGCGCGAGGTCATGATGCCCCCGTCTGCGAACAGCGAGGTGCCCCCTCCGAAAAACGTGCCGATCCCCTTGCCGATTCCCCCCAGCACGTTGCCGATGCCGCCAACGATCTGCTGGAGCGCGCCTCCCAGGCCGCTGGAGAAATTGTCGGTAGCACCGGCCGCCGTCTGTGCTCCCGTACCCAGGCTGGCCACGCCGACGCCAGCCGTCTGCGAGGCATTCGCCGTGCCCGTCAGTGCCGAAGTCGCGGTCTTCGTCGCATCCGTGATGCCGGAGCCGAACTGCGTGGTGGCACTGGTAGCGTCGTTTAGCGATTTATTGAAGCCAGCCGTGGAGGAATCAAATTGCGCCATCTGGTTGCGCCACCCGGTATCGCCCGCCGCCGCAGCCGCGCTACCGGCATTGCGCACGCCGGCCGGCTCAATATGCCAGGGCTCATAGGGCTTCCCGTTCAACATGGGATAGTTGAGGCCGTACTTCGAGGCATTGGCGTGCGCCCATTCGCGGGCACCAGGGCCATATTGCAGGTCCGCCGCAAGACCGTAATTGTGGTAGCTCCTTCCGGGAGGCGCCACCATCCCGGACCCGTTGGACTGCGCATAGAGCTGCGCCTGACGCTCCACCGAGCGGAACCCGGAGTTCACCGAGATGTCGAAGCCGGAGGCCTTCGCCGCGCCGATGAATGCCTGAAGGCGCGAGGCGAATAGCCCGTCCAGGCCCTTCATGGCGCCCATGGTCGCCGTGGCGCCGCTGCCCATCGCGGCACGGGCAGAAGCCGCGGCATCGCTGCCGATGCCGCCGAGTCCAGGCGCATTATTGTTCGCTGCACCTCCCAAGCCCGCGGCCCCGAGCACGCCACCGGCCACCGCGCCGTTCACATAGACGATGCCGGCCGACACGGTCATGGTGCTGCCGACACCGGCGGTCTTGCCGCCTCCGAACAGAGAACCGAGGAAGCCCGCCACCCCACCGGACGGCTGCCCCACCTGCGGCTGCGGTGCCCCAAACAGGTTCGGGAGGTTGAACCCCTGGCCACCAGGGCTGAACAGGTTGCTGACGATCTGATCGCTCAGCTTGTCGATGGCCTTGTCGGCGAGATTGTCCAGGGCCCCGGCAAAAGACTCGGTGACGGACTTGCCGTTTTTCATATCCTTGATGAAGGAGGAGAGAGCATTGCTGCTCACGTCCTTCATCTCGGCGAGAGCGTCCGTGGTGCGGAGGATCTGGGCATAGACCGAGTTCAGGTCTACCGGCAGCCCGGCGCTGCGCAGCGAGGCTGCGATCCGCTGATCCTCAGAGGTGCGCCCAAGCTGGGACCGCTCGAAGAGTGCATCCTCGACGAACTTCCGCTCACGGAGAAGCTGGTTGCGCTTCACCAGTTCGGCGTTCTGCGCCCTCAATGCATCGAACTGCGCCTGATCGAACGCCGTATGGTTCTGCTCTGCCTCTCGGCGCAGGTCCACATAGCTCTGGTAATTCAGCCGCAGCAGTTCGGCTTCAGCGGCAGTTTTGCCGATACCAGCGATCTCGGCATCGGCGACACCAATCTGGTCGCGAACCGCGTTCTGGCGTTCGCGGGCTTGATCCTGAAGCTGCTTCGTGGCCTCGCGAAGCGCGTTGGAGCGCGCGAGATCGATCTGAAGCTGCTTTTCCGCTGCCGAGAGGTTCGACCCCTGGAGCTCCAGTTCCTTCTGCTTTGCAGCGACCGCCGCCTTCTCCGCCGGCGACCGCGCATTCAAGGCCTCAGCCTGAAGGCGAAGCGCATCCACGGAGCGCTCGGCCTCGGCCCGATAGGAGCGCTGCGCTTCTCTCGCTCGCTCTGCGGCGCGCGTCGCCTCTTCCTGAGAAACCCCGGCGGAGCGTTGAAGTTGCGGGTCTTCCGCGAGCGCCCCGAGAAGACCTGCGCGATCCGCCAACGCCCGCCTCGCATCGATCTCCGGCAGAACGATGCTGATAGCGCTGGCATACTTCAGAGAGTCGAGATTGCGCTTCAGCTCGGCCGCCTTTTCAGAGGCCAGCTTCAGCTGGTCCTCGACCGCCTTCAGCTTCGCCTTCAGGTCCGCGAGATTGTCCTCGGCTTCGGGGACGCGGAACCCATAGATGAACGAGCCTCGGATTTGCGATAGGGTCTTTTCCTGCGCATCAATCTGCGCCTTGAGGGTGTTGCGCTGGTCCTCCAGCGGAGCATTCTCCCCCGAAAGACTGTCAATCCCCCTCCCCAGCCGGGACCACGCATCCGAGACCGCGACGCCCAGGCGCTCCCACGCCTTCGACCACCCCGTGGTGGCCTTCTCCGCCCCCTCGGTCGCGCTCTTGACGCCGTCAATCATGAGGCGCTGTGCCTCGGTCATCCGGTTCTGCGCTTCGAGCGACTGGATCCGCTTCAGCGTCGCCGCATCAAACGCCCCGAGGGTCGCGTTGAGCCGCTCCGCGCCCTTGCCGGGCTCAGCCATGGCCTGCCCAAGCACCTTGGCCGCGTCGACCGCATCCTCACCGATGATCTTGCCGAAGTCCTTCGCCGACCCGATCAGGTCGGAGAACAGGTCCGGGGAGATGGAACCCGTCGCGGCGAAGGCGGATGCCATCTGGCGTGCCGTATTCTCGGATACCTTTCCGGCAGTGGCGGAAGCCGCGGCGATGGCGTTGATCTGACCGACCGTCGCACCGCTCGCCCGCCCGATGCCCAGCAGGGAGCGGTTGACCTCGGCCTGCCCATCGGCCCAGTCTTTCCAGGCCATGGCACCCGCAATTCCAAGCGCCGCAATCCCACCGGTGACGACCCGCACCGGCGTCATCACCCCCATGATGGTGCTGCCGATCTCCTTCAGCGCCCCCTTCGCCCCACCTTTGGCGTTCGACAGAACGTCGATGATCTGACCGGCCTGTGACGTGACGATCTGGCTGACAGGCATCCCCATCGCGCCCATCGTTACCACGTCGTTCACCTGCCGGCCGAGGTTTATCCATTCGTGGCGGGCCAGGCGGGCGCCGGAAGCCCCGGCCTCGCCGGCCTCTTTCGCCGCCTTGATCTGCTCGACGAAGGCCGCTTTGGTGTTGCGGACGGCCGCCTCGTATTCTTTCTCGTTCAGGTCTCCGACATCGCGCGCGTTGCGAAGGTCGCTCAGTTCTGCCCGATAGGTCTGGCGGGCCCCTTCCATGGGCACGTATTTCGCGCGGCGCCGGTCCCGCTCGGCGAAGGCCGCCGTGACATCGGAGCCGCGCTGCTCGGCATTGAAATCGGTCCGCACGCCTAGGATCTGATTGAAGGATGCCTGCGCCTGCCGGGCCTGTTGGGCCTGCCGCACCTGCTCCGCTTCGGCCGCCTTGCGCGAAGCGGCGGCGGTCGCGTCCAGGTCCGCCTTGGCCTTCGCCACCCCCATCCGATAGCGCTCGATGGAGATCGCGCCTGCGGTATAAAGGTCTTCGGCCTCCATGATCGCGGCATTGAACTTCACCTGCGCGGCATAGGACGGGTCGACCGCGCTCGAATAGGCGTTCACCCGAGCTGCCAGAGCGGCCTGGGCCTGCTCCAATGCCGCCGCCTGCCGCACCTGCTCCGCTTCGGCCGCCGCAAGGGTCCTGGCCGCCTCGGATGCCACGATCTGCTTCTGTGCAAGGGCGATGTAGCGGTCCGCCAGCTTGGAGACCGTCGCGGCGGCTTCCTCGCGAGTCGTCTCTCCTGTGCGAACTGCCGCGTCGGCTTTCTTCTGCGCCATCTCGACCTTGAGCAGCGCGGCATACATCGGGTCGACCTCCTTCCGGAGGCCCTGCCATCCACGGGCCGCCGAAAGCTGGCGCTGGGTCATGGCGTCGGTGATGGACACCACGTTGCCGCTGGCCGCAGCAAGGCGCTGCTGCGCATCCGACATCTGGTTCAGCGCAGACGTGGTTTCGGCCACGCCCTCAGCCTTGGACCGGATGATCAGCTCACGGATTTGCGTTTCAGTGACGGCCATTCACGGCTCCAATAAAAAGCCGCCCGGTGAAGGGCGGCTCTAAAGGTCGGATATCCACCAGTGCTCCGTGATGAAGCGCTGGTCGCGGTTCAATGCGCCATGCGCTCCCTGTCCGTGAGCCCGGTGATCTCCCGGCTGGTAATGGTGAGGGACGCGCCGGCCGCAATCTGGAGGTTCAGAACGTGCTCAGCCATTATCCTTGCCTCCAACGTGCGCGACAGCGTTGCGGATGATCTCGCCGTCGATGGTCTTCTCGACGGCTTCCCACCACGCATCGATCTCAGCATTATCCAGATCGCAGAACGCTTCCCAATAAATAGCGTCCGGCATACCTGGGAACGTGCGGGCGACCACCGCCATCTCAGGCTCGCCATTGGCGCGTGCCTGCTTGATGACATCGATCACCTGGGCGAGCACCTGTTCGCGGATTTCCTTGCGCGCGACCATCACGCGCCCTCCCCGCCAGGGAACGGCACGAGGCGCAGCGACCGCTGGCCCTTCTTGTCCTTCTTGCGCTTCTGCTCGCTGATCTGGTTGCGGATGCGCTCGGCGCCATACCCCGAGCCGAACAGCCATTCCTCCGCCTTCTCGCGCGGGAAACGCCAGGGCCGGCTGCGGTTCCATTCCTTCGGCGTCTTGAAGCAACCGATACCGCTGGTGAATTCCAGCATGGCCCGCGTCACCATATTGGCCGTGCCGCGCACCCGATCCCCCGGCTTGATGCCGGCACGTTCGATGATGTCATCAGCATTGACGGTGCCGGCGAGGTCGAAGGTGGGCTGCACCCGCTGAGACACCAGGCGCTGCGCCGCGTCTTCAATCATCGCCGGGACCGCCTTGCTCAGCGCGGTCAGGTCGCGGACGAGGGATTTCAGCATCCCGTCGTCGCGGACCAGCATCTTCTCCAGATCAGGTGCCATGGCCGCGATCTTCTCGACCATGAAGTACCGGTCGATCATCTCGCCCTGCACCTCCCAGGCCCGATCGTCGGTGAGGGGCTTCACCAGCTTGAGGTAGCCGCGACGGGTGAGGAGCGTCAGGCCGCGATTGGGGACCTCGATTCCAAAAGTACGAAATTCGTCCCGTTGGCTGGCCGGCACGAGGGTGAAGTCCTCGCCATCCATGAACCGTTCGCGGTTCTCCGCGAAGGTCCGCTTGGCCGTGCCCTCCGGCCGCTTGTGGATCTCGTCCACCATGGCGAACGTCACCACGGGCTCGCCCTTGTAGGTGACGACGCGCACGTCCGTACCGCCGATGGAAACCGACGCCGGATTGCGATATTCGTTGCTGGTCATGCTCAGCACTCCTGATGCTGGGGATGGAACTGCCCGGCGCCCTGCAAGGCGTCGGAGTGGGAAGGAGCGACGACGGGGGCTTGGTTTACGAGGCCCACCCCCGTCGTCGCCGCGCTCACCACGCTCTCAAGCGCGGCGAGGATTTCCTGATTCATCGACCGGCGATTTCGCGCGGCCTTCTCCTTGATGGCATCTCGCCAGCCGTTGGGCAGGCGCAAAATGTATTTATCGGCGGCGTGTCTCATGCGCACCTCGTTATGGCCTGAGGCCATATTGGCCTTAGGCCAGCATTGGCGCAAGCGGAAAGTTGGCCTATCGCCATATCCATGGCCCAAGAGAGCCCAAGCCGAGACCTTGATAAGGTGATCGTTCGCCTGCCAGACGGTATGCGCGACCGCCTGAAAGCCGCTGCGGAAGCGAACAAGCGCAGCATGAACGCGGAGATCATCGCCAGGCTGGATCGCTCATTCATGTCCGGCATCGCGCGCCGTTCGGAGGAAATGGCAGATGATAGCCGCGCCATCCTTCGCCAACTGACTACCCTAGAGGCCGAACTCGCCCGTGCACGGGAAGAGGACAAGCGGCTACGCGAGGAACTCATGGGCTGGATCAAGCGGGCGCTCCATTTAAAGCCCAAGGCCCCACCCGACTCCACCTCCGATTGAGCGCCGGCTATAATGCCAATGCCACGCAAGGATCAGGACCGATGACCGCCGTCGCCTTCGACACCCTCAAGTTCGTTCGCACCTTGCGCGACAAGGCGAAGATGTCGCCCGAGCAAGCCGAAGGACTGGCGGACGCCATCGCCGAAGCCATCCATAGCGATCTAGCGACTAAGCCCGATGTCGAGGCATTAAGGCTCGCTGCAAAGGCCGATTTCGCTACCGTCAAGAGCGATATCGAGGCGCTCAAGCTCTCCACCAAGGCCGACATCGCCGAAGCGAAGGCCGATATCATCAAGTGGATGATCGGCTCCATCGGGTTCCAGGCCGTCGTCATCGTTGGTGCCATCATCGCCATATCGCGCGTGGCAGGGTAAGGGCCGCAACCCCTGACTAGACTCCCATCCGGCCCCTGCTATCTTTGCGGGAAACGAGAGGGGGCCACTATGCAATTCGTCCTATGGGCCGTCGTTGCCGTCGCGATTTTGATTGGTGTCATAAAGTGTGCAGGCGATGATCCAAGGCCGGCCTCCGCCCGCATCGAAGAAGAGTGCAAGCGGCAGTTCCCGCAAAACGAGTTCCTTTCTAACCAATGCCAGATTCAGGCTCTGGCCAGGATCGCGGCGGAGAACCGCCAGCGTGGCATGGATGCCGGATACAATGCGGGCCGATAAGGTGCTGAAATGAAGCTCGCCTATGCCATCGCTGCCGTCGCCCTGCTTTTTGCTGTACCCGCAGCCGCCAAGCCGATCCCAGGCTCAAGCTGGGATCTGATCACCCAAACCGATGGCGGCCGCGTCATGAACTGTGCCGCTTCAAAGACCTACAAGGATGGCGAAATCCGCATCGTCATCGGGAGCCAGGGCTCGCTCGCTTTCATCTTTAGAGACCTGAACCTCATCCGCAAACTTTCATCCGTAGACCTGTGGCGGCCCGGGGCGCACTACACTGCGGTCCTGTTCCCAGGCGGGAACGGCCGGATCGTCGGAGAAGCGGATCAGGTCGCGCAATATTCCGTGCTCATGCGAGTGTCCTACACGGATATCCCCGCTATCAAGGGGCAGAGCCGCCTCATGCTGGCCATCAATGGGATCGTCACGGAAAGCTTCAACGTCTCCGGTATCGGCAAGGGGATCGACGCCATCGTGTCGTGCGCTAAATCGGCCGGGCTGATCGCGAGGTGAGATGATGAAACGGCCCATTCACCTACTCGCAATCGCCCTCCTCCCCACCGCCGCCCTCGCCGCAGAATCCTTCCGCGACGCTCAGAAATACGGCGACTGCCTCGTGAAGCGCGGCGTGGAGATCGCCCGCCAGCGCGGTGTGTCGGCTGAACGGGCCGCCGTCCTGGCTCAGGCCCACTGCAAGTTCACCGGCAAGGAAGCCGACCTTGGCGAAGGCGGCTTCGAGGACGGGGTGATTTACACCATACAGCAGAAGCTCGGGAAGGCGCGATAGGCTCTACTTTTTCGCCTTCCGCTCCCGCTCCGCCTTCGCCGCTACATGGGCGACAAAGACATCATCCATCGCCCGCATCACGGTCTTGAAGGCATCGAACTCGTCCCGGCCCTCGACGCCATACCGCCCCGCCCAACAATCCATGGCCTGCAACGGGATGCGGCCCACCCCGCCGATGAAGACCTGCCGGTCTCCCGACAGGTCCCAGAATGCATCCCACCAGAACTGAAGGTGGGGCTCCATCTGCGGCCGGTTCCGAAGCGCCTTCGGCTCCACCCCGTCTTCGGCCAGATCCAGCAGGAACTCGATCTTCTCGCCCCACTCCAGGAACCAGGAGAGGGCGGCCTTCAGTTTTTTGTGGCGGACTCCAGGCTCGCCTGGCCCTCAGTGCCGACCACCTGGCTGGCATAGGCCACACCTTCCACCAGGGGCGGCAGGTCGCGCAGCAGGTCCTTGGTGATGGGCAGGGCCGCGCCGTCGTCGTCGGTGAGGTTCCAGTCCACCAGGACCGCGCCCACGATCACCTCGACATTGATGCGCGCCGCGTCCGCGTCCGACAGCCCGCCCTTGCGGTCCTCGGCGGGCACCTCCTGCACCAGCTTCTGCCGCAGCCGGCGGGCATCGGGGTTGTTGCCGCCGCGCACCTTCAGGGCCAGCCCTTCGAGGCCGGGGATGTCCACCACCCAGGCGCCCTGGTCGAGATTGGCGGCAATGGTCTTGATCTTCGAGATCTTCACCGAACGACCGGCATGGAAGCCGCCTCCTTTAGATGGCGGAGGAAATGCCATCCGCGCGCAGCGCGGAGCACTTGACCGCATTGAGTGATTGGCATATAACCTCCCGCATGAAGCTAACAATGCAAGTTAAATTGCTGCCTACCGCCGAACAGGCGGCGTCGCTTTTGGCGACGATGGAGCGGTTCAACGCTGCATGTGATGTCCTGGCCGCCGTGGCGTTCAGCAACAAGTGCGCCAACAAGGTCGAGCTTCAGAAACTCGCCTATCATGATATCCGCCGAGACTTCGGTCTTTCGGCTCAGATGACCGTCCGCGCCATCTCCAAGGTCGTCGAGGTCTACAAGCGGGACAAGTCCATCCAGCCGACGTTCCGCCCGCACGGCGCCATCGTCTACGATGAGCGCATCCTGTCGTGGAAGGGATCGGACCGCGTCTCGCTGCTGACCAACGACGGCCGTGCCATCATGCCGTGGGTCTGCGGCGCTTATCAGCACGCCCGCATGGATCGCGCGCGCGGGCAGGCCGACCTCATCTATCGGGACGGGAAATTCTTCCTTTACGTGACCATCGACGTTGGCGACGTGCCGCCGGGCGATCCGACCGAATACATCGGAGTCGATCTCGGCCTGAAGAACATCGCCGCCGACAGCGATGGAGAGACGTTCAGCGGCGCACATGTCGCCAACCTGCGCAACAGGCACGCGCGCCTCCGTCGCAAGCTCCAGAAGAAAGGAACCAAGTCGGCCAAGCGCCTGCTGAAGCGGCGCCGGGCCAAGGAGTCGCGGTTCGCCCGTGACCTCAACCACCGGATCAGCAAAGCCATCGTGCGCAAAGCCAAAGACACCGGGCGCGGGATCGCTGTCGAAGATCTGACGGGCATCCGCGAACGGACCACGGTTCGAAAGGCTCAGCGCCGCGCACACCACAGTTGGGCATTCGCCCAACTCAGGGCTTTCCTGTCCTATAAGGCCGCGATGGCAGGTGTTCCATTGGTCGCAGTCGATCCGCGCAACACGAGCCGCGAATGCCCGTGCTGCGGGACAATCGACAAGCGCAACCGCCCGACCCGCGACACCTTCCGGTGTATCCAATGCGGGCACGCTGGCCCCGCTGATTCCACAGCCGCCGTGAACATCTCGCGACGGGGCAGCCGTCATGCTGCCGCACGTGGGGCCGCCTAGCCTATCCTGGCACCCACAAGCCGCCTGCTTTAGCTGGCGGTTCATGACGCTTCGGGCTCCTTCACGCTCTTCGCCGGCTTCTCCTTCACCTGGACCTCGCGGGCATGGCCCTTGGCGATCAGGAGATCGGCGAAATCATCCTCGAAATCGAGCTTCGAGCCGGCCGGGTAGAAGACCCGCTCGCCCTTGGGATAGGCCTCGATAGCCTCCAGCATCTCCACGGTCTTCGTCATGCCACAGCCCTCGTGATTTTCACGCTGCACGCCTCGGTCGCGTCGTAGACCGCGCGGAAGGGGATCGAGACGATCACGTCGTCATTGTTGCCGCCGAGCTGGCGCTCGCCGTTCAGGAAGGTGATAGAGGGGAACAGAAAGGTGTACTTCTCCGCCGTCACGTTCCCCACCGTGAAGGACAGCGCACCGCCGCCGTGATCGAGCACCGCCTGATAGAGCGCGTTGGACTCGAAATAGGCTTCCAGCGTGCCCGTTACGTCGCACCGTCCGTAGCCGTGCTCTTCCGAATAGAGCGAGCCGATGACCGGCCGGGTGCGGGCATTGTTGTTGACCTCGAAATTGAGGCTGCGCACCTTCGGGGCCGGCGAGATGGCACCGACCGTGAGGCTGGCGATGCTGCCGCCGGTGGTGCTGATCGTCTTGGTGTTTGCCACGGTATAGGTAGCGCCGGTGACGATGGTGGTGGCCAGAGCTTCCTGCTTGCCGACGATCGAGAAGGAACCGGTCACGGCCGCCCGCGACGAGAGCGCCATGGACATGGAGCCGATGGAGCACCCGCTGAAGCGGGAGAAGCTATCGGTGGCCCCAAGCTCCAACGTCTCCTCGAAGGTGAAGAACTTCGTTGCCACGCCGTTCTTCAGCACATTCGTGGCCCATGTGTTCTTGAGCGCGCCCTCGAAGAGAGCATCGAACGACCCGTAGGACAATTCGTAATTGTAGGAGCCGGTCACGTCGATGCCGGTCAGGATTTCCGCCGAAACGTTGCGGTCGGCGCGGATCTCCTCGGAGACGACCGTGGTCTTGTTGCTCTTCAGTCCGCCGCCGCCCGTGACCCGCATGACCTGGAAGGTGGGCGTGGCCGGCGTGGTTCCATAGGCGGATTCAGCGACGAATGCATAGCGCACCTCGCTGCCGTTGGCGAAAGGCATGGGATGATCTCCGTTGCGGCGTCAGCCGAAAATGTCGAAGTGGTAAGTAACCGCGCAGGACAGCGCCCAATACTTGCCATCCTCATTGCGGTCATCGAGGACGGCTGGCGAGGCCTCGAATGTGTGCACTCCCGAGAAGATCTTCCCGCGGAATGATGCCCGCAGCTCATCGATCCATCCCGAGTAATCGTCGATGCCGGCACCGCGGGGGATCGCGAGCACGAAGCGGATCGCCCCTTCCTCACGCCACACATTGTTCCCCGGAGCGCCGATGCTCATCTGCTCTTCCATCGCGAGCGGGTATTGCACCGACAAGAATGGCGTTCCGTCTGCCGGTACTTGGGGTTGCTCATTCGGGTGGAAGATCGGGGTCCGTGTCCACTCTGTCGCGAGGCGGGCTTTCACCGCCGCGGTCACTGCTGCGCTGGCCACGTCTACCTCGTGATGACAATAGCGGGCTGGCGGGTGAGGAAATCACGCCGCTTGGTGCCCTTCATCTTATTCACGCGCTTTCGCGTCTCCGGGGCCCATTCAAAGCCGGGCAGCGTGGTCCCCGCGGCCCAACTCCCGACATTCCCGCCGACAAACGAGCGGTAGCTGAACTTGATGCGAGCTAGATTCCCAAAGCGCCGGGCCGCCAGGGCCGCCACCCCCTCATAAACGCCATCCGGGGCCTGCGGCGACAGACCCCGCTCGATCTTGCGCGCATAGGGCTGGGCATTCACGAAGGCATATTCCGAGGCATCCGGAAGCGGCGATCCTGGCGCAACCTCCACGCCATCGGCGAACAGCACATGGGAATCCTGATAAAGCCCGGTCTTGACCGGGGAAGCCTCCATGAGCTTCTGCCCTATCCAGGCGAACAGGTCGTCAAGCAGATGGAACTCGTAGGTTACGACGCCGTTTGGCTTGACGCTGTCCTCCGACGCCCCGCGCCGGCCATCCACGATGGTCGTATGCTCCGGCACCCGGCCGATGGATGCCCGGTTGATATCTTGCGCCTCCTTGAGGCTCTGCCGCGCGAAGCGGGCCAGTTCGCGGCTCTGGTCCGCCGGCGCCAGCCCCTTGGTCAGAGAAATGACGACTTCCCGGTCAATCGGAGCCACGCGGATTACGACCGCCATCGTCAATACCTCAACCGTCTTGCCCCGCCGCGCCGCGCCTCGCCGCGCCGCGCCTTGCCTCGCCCCGACCGCCAAGCCTCGCCAAGCCTCGCCTAGCCACGCCATGACCGCCTTCCGTGCCCCGCCTTGCCAGGCCATGCCATGCCTTGCCCTGCCGTGACCGCCTCGCCGCGCCAAGCCACACCGGGCCGAGCCACGCCTAGCCGCGACCGCCCTGCCTCGCCGTGCCTAACCTTGCCTTGCCGGGCCACGCCACGCCTCGCCCAGCCTCGCCCTGACCGCCTTCCGTGCCCAGGCGCGGAGCGAAGGCAGCGCCCCGCGCCTCATTCTCACGCCGCCCGACGTTTCTGCTCTTCTTCGATGATGCTCAGGAGTTCAGCGGTATCATCATCAGCAGGAGCCGGATTGGCGAGCGCGTCTTCTTGCGCCTCGCGACCTTCTTCCATCAGATCACCCCATAGAGGCGGAGCATCGTCGCCATGAACAGTGAAGGTGCCAAACGATCCGCGTCCCTTTTCCTGCCGGAAGTCTCCGATTCCGACGATGGTTCCTGCATTCGAGAGCAGGCTCACCACCGAATGCAGCGAAAGCGTCGGTGAGATGTACGCGATTTCCACCTCTGCCGCCCATCGCGGTAGAAAGGCGCGAGTTCGAATATCCGGCGTTTTATTCATATCAGCGCTACGCACCACGTCGCATTTCAGCAGCGGGCGGCCCCACACGCTGACCATCGTCTGCGGCAGGAAAATCAGGCGCTGCACGCTAGTCTTGGTCACACCGGCAGTTTCGAGCGCCGCTGTCGCCATGGCGCCCTTGATGCCCGGCGCCGGGAACCCCAGAAGCGTCGGGCCGGAGGAAAGCCGATAGGTGCTGTCCCGAAATTCCTGCTCGGGATCGTGCTTCAGTTCCCGCTTCTCCGCAGCCGTCTTCTTCCCGCCGCCGATGAGCAGCGTCCGCTTGGCCTTCACGCTCATCGCGTTGAAGTACAGCGGCGTCGATCCGATCAGCTTCAGGGTGACGCGCCCCTGCTTGAGGGGGTCGATTTGCAGGCTTCCTGCTTCAGCCTTCTTCAAAGCCACGGCATGTCTCCATAGGAGACGCTGGCAATCGGCTGGTGGCGTGATATACGCCGAAACCAGACCGAGGCCCGCGCTATCGGGGTTCGGTTTAGAGCCGGTGATGGAGCTACGACCTTCCGTCATCGGCTCGCCTGCATTACAGGCATCCGCAGAATCCCAATTTTCGCGAATCTGGTCAACTTATTTTTCTGCAATAATACTACTTTTCCGCTCTTACATGGCCACCATCAAATGCCATACAGCCGGAACAATACCGGTATAATTCAGGCTATCCCCTCGCCTGGATATCCATGCGCACCACGACGCCATCCATCCTCACCACCGGCGCTGCCTCGATCCGGTGCTCGCGGCCGCCGAAAACGACAAACTCGCCGACTTGTGGCAGGGCTGTGAGCCCGGTCGGCGTCATCACCACCTTCACGTCGCCCTGTATCACTCCGCCGATGAACTCGGTCGGACGATATTCCCGCACCGTCGCGCGAACCGTCGTATTCGTCGCCACTCGTGCCAGACCCATGCCGGAATAGCGCCGGAGCACCACGTCCTCGCCCTTCTTCGCCAACTGGCGATCCAGCTTGGCGATTTCGTCGGAAGCCAGGGTCATGGGTAATAAACCTTGTAGCCTTGCAGCAGCCGCTCGGCGGCCGTCTTCATCAGCGACGTGGCCGTGTCTGGGACATGCCATTCCGTCGCGCCGACACCATCGGTCACTTCCCGTTTCAGGAGCACATCCCGGGCGAGGCTTCGCGTCTCCTGGACACCGAGGATGATCGCCATTTTGGCCGGCTTCAGCTGGGGGTCGGTGCCGGCATAGCCCGCCTGGTAGCGGACCCGGATCGTTCCCGTCGCGTCTGTCGGCCATGAGCCGGACGACACCGGGGCGATGATCGTGAAGGCACCCCAATCCGAGGTCTTGTAGCAGTCGGCGGGCAACGTCTGCTCATCGCCCGCCGCGTCCAGATAGGTCACGCTCACGATGGAAATGAAGGGCGGATACCAGAGCCGCAGCCCGCAGTCTGCCCATTCGCACCGCTCGAAGGTCGCCTCGATCACCTGGATGCCGAACGCGCGGCCCGTGAACCCGTTGGGGGGTTCGATCTGCGCCTGAGCCGCCTCGATCAGCATCATGAGGACGGCATCATCGCCTGTCCCGGAAATGCCAAGGAAGCCCTTCGCTTCAGCAAGGGTGACGATCGCCGCGGGCGGCGTGACGACTGCGAAGTGCATGCCTCACACCGCCTTGCGCGGCCGTCCAGGCCGGCGCTTCTCGTCTTGCTGGTCGGGGGCGATGACCGTTTCATCAGGCGCCTCCGCCGTCACATAGCCTTCCGCGATCAAGCCGGCGGTCGCCCGGCCGAACTCGCGTTCATCGCCGGGCTGGAGCTGTTCGGTGGCAAACCCATCGGGCGACCACCGGAAAGGCTTGACCACGGTTGCCATCACGCTACCGGCGCCAGCGC
>CAYQRX010000018.1:0-9092 GCA_964419865.1 uncultured Hyphomonas sp.
GCATCGAGGCCGCGCGCAACGAAGGGGTCATAGACCGTGCCGACCGGCAGCAGGCGCTCGCCGAAGAGAGAGTGGGACAGGCCGGCTGCACCGAGCAGCAGGAACAGGTTCATCTCCGCAATGCCGAGCTCAATATGCTGGCCTTCCGGTGAGAAGGACCATTTCTGTGCGGAGGGAATTTTCTCATCGCGGAATATGTCGGCGACCGCCTCGCGGGCAAACAGGCCGCGCCGGTTCACCCATGGGCCGAGATTCGTGGAAACGGTGACATCCGGAGAAGTTGTCACGATCCGCTGGGCGAGTTCGCTGTCGCCCTTGGCGAGCGCGTCGAGGATCTTGCCGAAACCGGCCTGTGTCGAGAGCATCTCGTCATCAAGGAAGACCGGCCCTGGCGCGCTGACCGATGGCGCGCTGTAGCGGCGCGGGCCTCTCGAGAAGAAGGGCACATCGGCGAGCGCGGCTTGAAGGTCGTCGGGATTGGTGACCGTTGCGAACGGCGCCCACTCCTCGCCTTCGGCAACCTTCATCCGCTTCTGGAATTCCGCCATTTGAGCCTTGGTCATCAGGCCGGCATGATTATCCTTGTGGCCGGCGAGCGGCGTGCCCCAGCCCTTGATCGTGTAGGCGAGGAACACGGTCGGGCGCTCATCATTTGCGCGGGCGAAGGCTTCCAGCAGCGTCTCGAGACACTGGCCGCCGAGATTATTCATCAGCTCACCGAGTTCTGCGTCAGAGCGCGATTCGATCAGCCGGGTCACATCGCCCTGGTCGCCGATATCGTCGAGCAGGCGCTTTCGCCAGGCCGGGCCGCCCATATAGGTCAGCGCCGAATAGAGCGAATTGGGGCAGTCCTCGATCCACTTCTTCAGCCGTTCGCCGCCGGGTTCGGCAAACGCCGCGCGCTGCAGCGCACCAAAGCGCAGCACTTCCACCCGCCAGCCGAACGCCTTGAAAATCGCCTCGATGCGCGCCCAGAGGCCTTCATGCACGACGCCGTCGAGGCTCTGGCGGTTATAGTCGATGATCCACCAGGTATTGCGCAGGTCCTGCTTCCAGCCTTCCTGCAGGCATTCATAGACATTGCCTTCGTCGAGTTCGGCGTCGCCGACGAGTGCCACCATCCGGCCAGCCGGTCGTTTGCCGGACCCGAAATCCGTCCACGGACGGGCGATAAGGTAATCCTGAACCATCGAGGCAAAGGCCGTGATTGCCACGCCCAGACCTACCGAGCCGGTGGAGAAATCGACATCGTCGATATCCTTGGTCCGCGACGGGTAGGACTGCGCGCCGCCATAGCCGCGGAAGTTTTCGAGCTTCTCGCGCGTCTGATTGCCCATCAGATAGTGCATCGCATGGAAAACCGGGGCGGCATGCGGCTTCACCGCAACCCGGTCTTCAGGACGCAGCACATGGAAATACAGCGCTGTCATGATCGAGACGATGGAGGCACAGCTCGCCTGATGCCCACCCACCTTCACATCGTCGTCCTCTTTCTCGCGCAGATGATTGGCATTGTGGACCGTCCAGGCGGCGAGCCAGAGGAGACGCTGCTCAATTGTTTTCAGCTGATCGAGAGAAAGAGGCATGGGTTTCGGTCAAGGGTCAAAAGTGAGGCATTTCTTTCCGCCTAGAACAGGTGGGCGCGCAAGTCCATTGGCGGCGGAACATTCGCTTGGAAACCGGCCGGTGCCTCGCTAGCCTGCGAGCGGCAGGGGAGGAGCAGGACATGTCCGATCTGGCAGAGCGCCGGCTGAAGACGGTGCGCGAGCATATGGCGCTGGAAGTCACCCATGACTGGGACGCGGTGATCGCGACCTTCGAGCATCCGCGCTATGAACTGTATGGCAGCGGCGCGGTCTTCGATGGCGAAGAAGCGGTGCGCAAATATTTCGCCGCCTCGCGCGTGCCATTTCCCGATCAGGGCAATGAGATCATCGCCATCGCCCATTCGGGCGACACCGTGCTCGTCGAATTCTGGCTGACCGGCACGCATCTCGGGCCGCTGGCGCTGGGCGGGCGCACCATCGAGCCGACGGGGCGCCGTTTCCGCGTGCGCATGGCGGCAAGTTTCGAGTTCGCGCCCGGAAGCGACCGCATACTTTGCGAGCGGCCCTATTTCGATCAGGGCGCTGTCTTGCGGGCGCTGGATCTCGCCTGAGCGCGCTCAGCCGGCCGTGCGGCGGGCCTTGTCGAACATGTCCGTCAACAGCGCACCGGGGGCTGCGGTCACCTCATGGTACCAGTCCGGCATGGCCTGCAGCACGCCGGCCGCATCGGCCCAGCGCCGCACATTGGCGTCGGCTGCAAGCTGGAAGGCCTGGCGCAGATAATTCTCGTCTGCCCCGTCAAAGCCGTCGGACAGGGTGATCGAGGAGAAGCTCAGCACGCTCTTCTGCATCGCCAGCATCGTGTCGAGCGAGGCGGATGTGAGAGCCAGAGATGCCCGCCAGGGGGCCAGCCAGAAATCCAACATCAGTATTTGTCCATCAGCGCGTCATCACACTTTTACGACGCTATTGTGCGGCGCACAACAAATCTCATGCCAAAAGCCGGAAACGGCCCTGTTTCCGCCGCCAGCGAATGGCAATAGCTATGCCGTATGGCGCTTGAACCTCCCTTTCCGTTTGAACCCTCGCCCGCAAGGGGACGCGTGCTGGTCTTCGATTCGGGCGTCGGCGGGCTGACGGTAGCCGGCGAAATCCGTGCGCTGGGGCCGCGTCTTTCGGTGCATTACGCCGCCGATACCGGCTTTTTCCCGTATGGAGACAAGCCCGACGAGGCGCTGCGGGCGCGCCTGCCGGTCGTCGCCGGGGCGCTGGTGGCCGCCGCCCGCCCGGACGTGTTCGTCATCGCCTGTAATACCGCCAGCACGCTGGCGCTGGACGAGGTCCGCGCCGCGCTGGATATCCCCGTGGTCGGCACCGTGCCGGCGATCAAGCCGGCCGCCCGGCTGACCAAGACCGGCACAATCGGCCTGCTCGCCACCCCCGGCACCATCCGGCGAGCCTATACCGCCCGTCTGATCGAGGAATTTGCCGCCGGCAAGCGCGTCATCCTGCATGGCAGCCTGGAACTGGTGAAACTGGCGGAGGCCCATGCCCGCGGCGAGGATGTGGCGCCGGAAGCGTTTGCCGCCGCGCAGGCGCCGCTTTTTGAAGCGCCCGGCGGCGACGAGATCGACACGGTCGTGCTCGCCTGCACCCATTTCCCGCTGGTGCGCGGCCAGCTGATCGCGACAGCGCCGCGCCCCGTCAGCTATATCGACAGCGGCGCGGCCATCGCCCGCCAGACCATCCGTGTGCTGCCCGAAAAAACGGAAACCGGCGGGCAGGGAGGAACCGCGTTCCTCACCAGCCCGCCGGCAGATCAAGGTTCAATTGTCCGCGTCCTGAGACGCTATGGCTTCCCGCAGGTTCAGTTCGTTGCCATCGAGCCGATCGAGATGACTTCGGCGCCTTCAGCCGAGCCATAGAGCGACGGCCAGGGCGAATCCTGAACGATCGCCACTTCGGACTCACCAAAGCCGTTGAAGCGGGTCGACATCGCGCGGCCATAGGAGCCGATATTGCCGAACTCGATATAGTCGCCCTCGGTCAGGCCGGCGGGCAGCCAGACTTTTTCCGGAAGCATGTCGGTCGAGTCGCAGGTCGGGCCGTATACGGTGTATTCCACCATCCGGCCGAGCTTGCGGCTGTCGCCGGAGATGGCACGCATCGGGAACTCCCAGCGCTCGTGCACGGCGTCATAGAGCGAGCCATAAGAGCCGTCATTGATGTAGATCGTGTTGCCTTTCGACAGGTCCACACGCACCAGCAGGCTCTCGGCCTCGGCAACCAGCGCCCGGCCAGGCTCGCACCACAGCTCGGCGTTTTCGAGAACAAACATGTTCTCGAAGGAACGCACGACCATCGCGACATAGTCCTCCATCGCCGGAGGTGTCTTGTCGGCATAGATCGCGGGGAAGCCGCCGCCGACATCGACGATGTCCACGGTCACGCCGGCCTCGATGATGATACGGCTGGCTTCGGCCATCGCCTGGGCCCAGGCCGTCGGCTTCATCGCCTGGCTGCCGACATGGAAGGAGATGCCAACCTCGTCCGCATGGTGGCGGGCAAGACGCAGGATTTCTGCAGCATCCTCAGCCGGCGCCCCGAACTTGCCGGCCAGCGGCAGGGCCGAGCCTTCGCACGAGACGGCCAGACGCACGAGGATCGTCAGATCCTTTGGATGCCCCGTTTCCTCGAGGATCTTGTTCAGCTCCGCCACCGTGTCGGTCACGAAGATGCGAACGCCGAACTCATGATAGGCGCGGCGGATCGCACGGCGCGGTTTCACCGGGTGCAGGAACGCAATCCGCGCGCCGGGGAAACGGCCATGGATCAGTTCGATCTCGCGCTCGGAGGCGGCATCAAAGCTGCGGATACCCGCTTCCCACAGTGCATCGAGCACGTGCGGGGCGGGGTTCGCCTTGACGGCATAGAAGGGCTGCGCCGGAAAATTCTCGACAAACCACCGGGCAGCCGCTTTCACCCGCTCGGGACGAAAGCAGAAGACAGGCTGCTCGGGTTGAGTCTGATGCGCAATATGAATGGGGGTAGCGTAAGTGCGCATGACACCTAACCTCCAAAGGGCTTCAAACCAGCTTTGGGCGTTAGTACAGGGGGCCCCCCTTATCGGGTTAGCCCAGATGTCCGCCACATCGAATTTCAGGGGCGGAAATAGTGCACAATGCCCGGGCATGCAAGAAGAAATTTGCCCCTTACGCAGCCGTGTCACAAAAGGGTAACGCAAATCCGCCAGAGAGAGCTTGCATATAACGTCAAGAGGCGAGCCGTACGCACCCGTTTACGCGGCTGAGGCGTGCACGCTCCCGGAGGTTTTCCGATGCCGGTTCAGTTCTCGCGCCTCCTTTGCGTGGCGGTTGCGCTTGTCCTTGCGGGCTGCAGCCAGAGCCACCTGTCCGAGCTCGACACCGGCGAGCCGGGCGTCAAACCGGTCCCGGCGATTGCGCGCAACCAGAAGATCAAGATTGTCGGGTCCTCCACGGTGGCGCCCTTCTCGCGGCCGGTGGCCGAACGCTTCGGCGCGGTCACACGATTTTCCACCCCGATCGTGGAATCGACCGGCACCGGCGGCGGCTTCAAGGCCTTCTGCGAAGGCGTCGGCCCGGTCACGCCCTCGATTGCCAACGCTTCCCGCCCGATGTCGGCCTCCGAGCGCGAGCTGTGCGCGCGCGCCGGCGTCACGGAGATCTCCGAAATTGCCTTCGGGTATGACGGCATTGTGCTGGCAAGCGCAAAGTCCGGCCCGGATTTCCAGCTGACCAAGGCGCAGATGTTCCTGGCTCTTGCCAAGGACATCCCCGACGGCCGGGGCGGCTTCATACCCAACCCCCATACCCGCTGGTCCGAGGTATCGCCGGAGTTGCCGAATGTGCCGATCCTCGTGTTCGGCCAGCCGCCAACCTCGGGCACGCGCGATGCGTTTGTCGAGCTCGGCATGGAAAAGGGCGCGCTCGAAATCCCGCAATTGCAGGAACTGAAAGCCACGGACGGGGACGCCTTCAAGCTGCGCTCTCACACCATCCGGACGGACGGGCGCTGGATCGATTTCGGCGAACATGATTCGGCGATCATCCAGTCACTGATCAAATCCCCGGAAGCGCTCGGCGTGCTCGGCTACTCCTTTCTCGAGCAGAATGCGGACCGGGTGAAAGGCACCTCCTTCAACGGCGTTGCGCCGACCTTCGACAATATCGCCTCCGGCGACTACGGCCTGGCACGCATCTTGTTTTTCTATGTGAAGGACCAGAACGTCCCGCTGGTCGATGGCCTTGCCGAGTTCGTCGCATTCTCTGTTGATGACGGCGCCGCCGGGCCGGACGGCTATCTTCTGGAGCAGGGCCTCATTCCGCTGCCCGAGGAGAGGCTGCTTGAGCAGCAGGCAACCGCCCGGCAGCTGGCAGCAAGGGTCCGCGCCTACTGAACGGGGCTTAGAAGCCCGGGCCGGCCGGCGACCGGCGCCGGCGGATGCGGATTTTCTGCCAGAACCGTTTGCGCTCCGGCGCGGGCAGGGGCTGCAGGTTCTCGATGAACGCCTCGGCGCAGGCCCGCCAGCTATAGGTTTCTGCATAGGCCCGGCAGGTCTGGCGGCTGAGCTCAAGGCAGTCGATGGCGCCCTGTCGCAGATCCCCGCCAATCGGGGTGATCGTCCCGGCGCCAGAACCCGGGATCACATCGCGCGGCCCCGTCGCATCGAAGGCGGCAACCGGCGTGCCGGCCGCCATCGCTTCCAGAACCACCAGACCGAACGTATCGGTCAGGCTCGGAAAGACGAACACATCGGCGCTGGCATAATGCCGCGCCAGGTCCTCGCCGAACTTGGCGCCGAGGAAGACGACATCCTTGTATTTCTTTTTCAGCTCCTCGAGCTGCGGTCCGTCGCCGACGATCACCTGCGTGCCCGGCAGGTCCAGCTCCGCGAAAGCCTCGATATTCTTCTCCACGGCCACGCGGCCGACGTTCAGGAAGATCGGGCGTTTCAGCCCCTCGAACGGATCGCCCGGCTGGCCTTCCTCCACGCGCAGGGTGGGGGTGAACATTTCAGTGTCGACACCGCGGCTCCAGGCGACAAGGTTGATGAAACGCTGCTGGCGCAGTTCATCGAGCAGCGACGGCGTCGCCACCATCACCTTGCCGGAATATTTGTGGAACCAGCGGACGAAGGAATAACCCCAGCTGAGCGGGATCGGGATGCGGGCGGAGACATATTCCGGAAAGCGGGTGTGATAGGCCGTTGAGAAAGGGTGCTTCTCGGTCAGGCAGACCGCGCGCGCCGCCATGCCGAGCGTGCCTTCGGTTGCTATATGCACGGCATCGGGCTCGAAATGGTCGAAGCGCTCACGGATTTTCCGCCGCGCGAACAGGGCCAGCTTGATTTCGGGATAGGTCGGCAGGGGCATCGTCATGAACCCGTCGCCGGGATGCACGATTTCCCAGACATGGCCCATGGCTTCCGCCTCGGCCACAACACGCTTCATGGTGCGTACAACGCCATTGACCTGCGGGTCCCAGGCGTCTGTGACGAGCATGATGCGCATGCCGGCTCCATCAATTCAGCCCCCCGCGGGCCGTTTGCCGCCGCAATTTGGCGGGCTTGGCGCGGGGCGTAAAGGGGGCGACTGCGGCGCGGAAGCGTTTTGCCGGCGCGCCCGTCAGGGGTATGCTTGTGCACGGGCTGCGCTATAAGCGGCAGAATATTGCCCCGGCCCTGCCTGATGGACTTTTCACATGCCTGATGCGACCAAATCGACCGCTCTCGACTGGGACGCGCTCGACGCCCTCAAATTCGCCGACGAGGAAGCGCTGCTCGAAAACCTGCTGAAGGAGGGCATCCTGCCGCCCCCCATCCGGGAAGGGGCGGTGCGCCGCGGGCGCGATCTCGTCGCCATCGCCCGCTCGAAAGGGCGGCGCAAGGGGATGATGGAGAGCTTCCTTGAGGAGTTCGGCCTGACCAATTCCGAAGGTCTCGCCCTGATGTGTCTCGCCGAGGCGCTGCTACGCGTGCCGGATGCGGACACGAAAGACGACCTCATCGCCGAGAAGATCCGCTCCGGCGACTGGGGCGCCCATCAGGGACAGTCCGACAGCTGGCTGGTCAATGCCTCGACCTGGGGGCTGATGCTGACCGGCCGCGTCATCGGCGCGCCGGCAGATGCCCGCAAGGGCGCCGGCAGCTTCGTCTCCGGCCTTGTGCGCCGGAGCGGCGAGCCGGTGATCCGCGCCGCCATGATGCAGGCCATGCGCATCATGGGCGAGCAGTTCGTCCTTGGCCGGACGGTGTCGGAGGCCCTGAAGCGCGGCCGCCGGATGGTGAAGTCGGGTGATGCGGCCCATTTCAGCTTCGACATGCTGGGCGAGGGTGCCCGCACCGCGGCCGACGCCGAGCGCTATTACAAAGCCTATCACGACGCCATCGCCGCGGTGGCCGCCGACAAGGACGCGGCCCTCGCGCCGGAACACGCCAACGGCGTCTCGGTCAAGCTCTCCGCCCTCCATCCGCGTTATCTTGCCATCAAGGAAGCGCGCGTGATGGACGAGCTTTACCCGAAAGTCCTCGCTCTCTGCGAGGCCGCAGCGAAGGCCAATATCGGCCTTTGCCTCGATGCGGAGGAAGCCCACCGCCTGGTCATCAGTCTCAAACTCTTCGAACGTCTCGCCCGCGAGCCTTCCCTCAAGGACTGGACGGGCCTCGGCCTCGCGGTCCAGGCCTATCAGAAGCGCGCGCGTGCCGTGCTGGAGAAGCTCGCCGCGCTGGCTGAGGAAACCGGCCGGCGATTCATGGTCCGCCTCGTCAAGGGCGCCTATTGGGACAGCGAGATCAAGCACGCGCAGGTCGAGGGCTTTTCAAACTTCCCGGTCTTCACGACCAAACAGGGCACTGACGTTCACTATCTCGCCTGCGCACGCGTCATGCTCGCCGCCTCACCCGCCATCTATCCCTGCTTTGCGACCCACAATGCCCACACGCTCGCCGCTGTTGACTTGCTCGCCGCCGAAGCCGGTGTGACCGGTTTCGAGTTCCAGCGGCTGCACGGCATGGGTGAGCCGCTCTATGAAGCCGCTGAAGCCGGAAATCGTGTCCGGGTTTACGCCCCTGTCGGCGCACATGAAGACTTGCTTCCCTATCTCGTCCGCCGCCTGCTTGAGAACGGCGCCAATACCAGCTTCGTCCATTCCTTCCTCGACCCGGATGTGCCCGCCGAACAGGTCGTTGCCGATCCGATCGCGAAGATCGAAGCCGGACCCCGCCGCCATCCGCGCATCCCGACCCCGCCGCGCCTCTACGGGGCAGGGCGGCGCAATTCGGCCGGCCATGATCTCAGCCAGACGGGTGTGCGCGGCCAGTTCGCCGCGGCCCTGAAAGCGCTGGATGAAGGGCCCGCCTTTGCCGCCGGTCCGATCGTCTCCGGCAAGCCCGAGACGGGTGGCGGCGAGCTTGTCCGCATACCCGCCGAAACCGGTCGCGCCCTCGGCGCTGTGAAGGAGGCGGATGCCGACGCCATCGGCCGCGCGCTCGATGCCGCCGCCGCC
>CAYQRX010000018.1:9102-22214 GCA_964419865.1 uncultured Hyphomonas sp.
GGGACCGTCTCGGCGGCCCGAAACGCGCCGAATACCTTCACGCGATGGCCGATGCGATGGAGGCGCATGCCGCGCCGCTCATCGCGCTCATGGCGCGCGAAGGGGGCAAGACGCTGCCCGACGGCATCGCCGAGGTGCGCGAGGCGGTCGATTTCTGCCGCTTCTATGCTGCGCAGGCAGAACACGATTTCGCCGGCCCGGTCCGCCTGCCGGGGCCGACCGGCGAGACCAACCACATCTCCCTGCATGGCCGCGGCGTCTTCTGCTGTATCTCGCCCTGGAACTTCCCGCTGGCCATCTTCACCGGCCAGATCGCCGCGGCGCTGGCCGCCGGCAACACGGTCGCCGCCAAGCCGGCCGAGCAGACATCCCTGATTGCGTTCGAGGCTGTGCGCCTGTTCCACAAGGCAGGCCTGCCGGCGGATGCGCTCCATCTTCTGCCGGGCCGGGGCGAGACGGTCGGCGCCGCGCTGACATCAGACCTGCGCGTCTCCGGCGTCTGCTTTACCGGCGGCACCTCGACTGCCCGTCTCATCAACAAGACCCTCGCGGGCCGCGAAGGCCCGATCATCCCGCTGATCGCCGAGACCGGCGGCCTTAACGGGATGTTCGTCGACACCACCGCCCTGCGCGAACAGGTGATCGACGACATGATCGTCTCCGCCTTCGGCTCCGCCGGCCAGCGCTGCTCGGCGCTGCGCATTGCCTTTATCCCGAACGCCACGGCCGATCATCTGATCGAGGGCCTTGTCGGGGCGATGAACGAGCTGAAGCTCGGCGATCCGGCGCTCGCCGACACCGATGTCGGCCCGGTGATCGACGCCGATGCCAGGAAGTTGCTCGAAAAACACCTTGTACGGATGAAATCGGAAGCAAGACTGATCCACCAGCTCGATCCCGGAAAGCTCGGCGCCGAGGGCCACGGTTTCGGACCTGCCCTTGTCGAACTGTCCTCGCTGGACCAGATCAGCGAGGAGACTTTCGGCCCCGTTCTGCATGTCCTGCGCTATGATCCCGATGACGTCGCCGCAGTCGGCGCTGCGCTGAAGGCCAAGGGCTACGGCCTCACCCTGGGCGTCCATTCGCGCCTTGAAAGCTTCCATGAGGCGGTCAAGGCAGCCTGTCCGGTGGGCAACACCTATGTGAACCGTTCGATGATCGGCGCCGTTGTCGGCGTCCAGCCTTTCGGCGGGGAGGGGCTGTCCGGCACCGGCCCCAAGGCGGGCGGGCCGCATTATCTCCATCGTTTTGCCACCGAGCGTGTGGTAACAGTCAACATCACCGCCCAGGGGGGCGACCCGGAATTGCTGAGCCTCTAGAAAGACCCGCCATGACCCGTCCCTTTCTCACCGCCTCGATCGCTGCGCTGATGCTCGCGGCCTGTGCCCCGCCCGGCGGTGAGTCCGAGGGCCAGGCCGGCACCGATGCAGCCGTGGAGACATCCTCTGCGCCTCTGCCGGCCAGCCTCGGAAACCCGGCGTTCGAGGAGGTGACGGAGGAGTATGAGATCCGCGCGGTCGTCGATTCCCGAATTGTCGAGTTCGACCCCAAGCTCGCCGACAACCTGTTCCGGACGGCCCAGGCGGAGCTCGACGCCCTAAAGACCCAGGCGATCCAGGACAGCCAGGCGGCGAAGGACGAGGCAGCCGCGTCCGGCGGGGAGAACTGGTTCAGGCCCTATGCGATGGAATACCGGTTCGAGACGACGGCGCTGGAAGGTGGCATAATCAGCATACTGCAGAACGTGTATGTCTATACCGGCGGGGCGCACCCCAACTATGCCCTGACCGGTTTCGTCCATCAGCGCGGCATTGATTATCCGCTGACCCTCGATGCGATTGTGGCCGATCTGGCCGGTTTCGGCGCAGCCCTGAAAACGGGCCTCACGAGCGAGAAGCTGGAGCGCGCCTATGGCGAGCGCACCCGCGAGGAGATGGCAGCCGAGGTCGAGGAACTGCTCGGAAGCGATGTCCAGGCCGGCAGTGTTTCGGGGGCAAACTTCACGCTGGAGCCATCCTCAGAGCCGGGCCTCTTCGGCGGCATTTCGGTCCTGTTCTCACCCTATGATGTCGGCCCCTATGCCGAGGGCGCCTATGTCATCACCATTCCCGCATCGAAGCTGGAAGGCAGGCTGACCCCCGCCTGGACGGCCCGTTTCGGCGGCGAACCGGCGGCGGGCGGCGAGGGGGAATAGCTGGCCGGCCTGCTCAGCAGCGGCGGAACGACCATTGCTGCTGGCGCTCGCCATCGATCATCGAGATTGTCGCCGTCAGGCGCCGGCCGTCGCGGGTATAGCTGATCATCTGGGGATAGTTGTGCGCCGGGTTGGCGAAGGTGATCGTATTGCGCGCGCGGCTCACTTCGGTGAACTCTGATGGGCCGAAGCCACCCGGATAGGCGTTGAATGTGGCCGGTGTGCCGAGATTGATGCGCGTCTGCTCGAAGAAAGTCGCAACATTGCCTTCGAGGTTCAGCGCATAGCCGAACATGTAGCCGTGTTCTTCCTTGGTCCAGACTTCCTTATAGCTGCGGTCATCGGTCCGCCAGCAGCCGGTCAGCCAGTCGAGCGATTCCTGGGCGCTGGCCGGGGGCGCGCTGGCGCAGGCGGTCAGGGCAAGTCCGAGGGCAACAAAGGCGCGTTTCATGTATCCACCAATCTGCAGCCCGCATCCGGGCCGGTTTGTATGGCTTCCGAGCGGATCAGCCCGCCAAGCACTTCGGCCCGCACACTACCGGCCGTCTCATGGAAAGATACCATCGAGAAGTCCGAGGTGAAGTCGCGCAGACAGCTTTCCATCGGTCTTTCGGCGACAAAACGGCAGGAACAGACCATTTTCGCGCCGTAAGCCGTGGCGATCCGGGCATACTCGACCTGATCGCGCAGGAAGAAGTTCCAGCCCAGCGCACCGAGCAGGGTCAAGATTGACACTGTGATGGCAAGGGCTTTGACGAGTTTCATGGTCGGGTCCACAAAAGGTTGCAGCCGACCATAACCGAAAGCGGGGAGAGTGCCAGATGTACAAGCAGGTGATGATGGGGCTTGTGGTGGCCCTGATACTGGCAATGCCGGCGGCGGCCCAGCCTCTGGCGCCGCTACCGCCGCATCCGGTCGGACTTGCCTGGCCTACGGCTGGTTGGGAGACCGGCGAGATTCCCGAAGAGAGCCGCGAGACAGTTGAGGCGCTGATCGCCGAGGCGATGAGCAAGCATCCCGGCGACGTCATGGGCGAGACACGCGCGCTCGTCATCATCCATCGCGGGCGGCTGGTGGCGGAGGCTTATGGCGACGGGTTCCAGCCTGAGACGAAGCAGATTTCCTGGTCAATGGCCAAGTCGATTACGCAGGCTATGGTAGGCCGCGCTGTCCAGCTTGGGCTTATCGGCGACATCGACGCCCCGATGCCGAGCCCGTTTGCGCAAGGGGACCTGCGCCGCGATATCTCATGGCGCCACTGGATGAATGCCGTGGATGGCCTCGACTACCATGAAATCGACGGCGATCCGAACCCGGTGAGGAACGATGTCGTGCGGCTAATGTACGGACCCGGGCGCATGGATGTCGTCCGCTTCATCGAGGCGCAGTTCCTGCCCGTGCATCCGCCCGGCACGCACTGGTCCTATTCGACCCCCGCCTTTCACCTGATCGGCTGGGCTCTGCAACAGCTTGAGACGTCCTACGACCTGCGCCGGGCGGAACTGTTCGCCAGTATGGACATCCTGCCGGAGGACATCGAGGCCGCCGAGGCGTGCCGTGTGCGGATGGAAGTGGACGGCGCCACAACGGGCTATCCGCTTGGCTGCATCGAATTGCTGCAATTGGATACCTGCCGGAAACTCCAGGCACTCGGCGATCACATGCCGCAGGACTGCAAGACGATTTCCGAACGTGTTCACGTCATCCGCCGCGGCTGGGCCGGTGATGACCTGCTGACGAACCTGTTTGTCAATCTCGGCATGAAAGCAACGATCGAGTATGATGCGGCGGGCACCTATCTTGGCGGCTCGCTGGTATGGGCATCGGCGCGGGATTTTGCAAAGTTCGGGTATCTCTACCTGCGCGGCGGGGTTTGGGATGGAAAGCAGCTGCTGCCGGAAGGCTGGGTCGATTTCGCCCGCCTGCCCGGGCCCGCGCCAAATACCAACGTCTACGGCGCCGGCTGGTGGATCATCCCGCCAGAAGGGCCACTGACGCACCGCCAGAACGCCGATTCTGAGCCGCGCGACGCCTTCCATGCTGGCGGCCATGAAGGCCAGACAATCTGGGTAGTACCGAGCCGCGACCTTGTGATCGTGCGTCTAGGTCTGATGCCGAATGGCGGAGGAAACTGGCCTGCTCTCTACGAATGGAACCAGCAGATCGCGCGCGCATTTCCGCCGAACCGGTGAGGATGGTCGCGCAGGCGAATCTTCCTCGCCTGCAAAAAGGAACGGGGACAGGCAGAGAGAGCAACGCCTGTCCCCGATCTTGGGTGCGCATGTCCCCCACACCCGATGATGCAGATTATGGCCCTTTCCGGGCGCGGTGCTTCCGTGATCCTACCTAGATTTTGCGCGGCATTGCGGCAAATACTGGTTTTTGTGCGCCGCTGCGGGGGGTAAGCATAACGCATGGTTGATAGGGGTGCCCATGATGGACACGCCAAAGGCGGAAGAGACGTGCTGATTGAGCGGGACAGCCAGTTGGCAGAACTTGCCAGGCTGATGGAGGAAACAAGCTCCGGGCGGGGCCGGATCGTGCTTGTTTCGGGCGAGGCCGGCATCGGCAAGACCTCGCTCATTCTCCGCCTGCGCCAGCGCCTTCCGCAGGGTTGGCGGGTCGCCGCTGGCGGCTGCGACGCCCTGTTCACGCCCCGCGCCCTGGGTCCGGTCCGCGATACGGCCCAGGCCCTCGACCTCGATCTGGCTAAGCTCGTCGGGCAGGGCGACCGGCAAAAGCTGCATGCCGCGCTGGCCGGGCGGATTGCCGATGGCGGCAGCCCGCTGCTGGTTGTCTGGGAGGATATGCACTGGGCCGACCATGCCACGCTCGACATCCTGCGTTATCTCGGCCGCCGGGCGGCGTTCATGCCGCTGCTGCTGGTTCTGACATTCCGGGATGAGGAGACCGGTGAGGCGCATCCGTTGAGCCGGATCATTTCGGAGCTTCCGGAAGGCGCGGTAACCCATATCCCGCTGCCGCCGCTGTCGCCGCGCGCCGTCAGTTCCCTGGCGCGTCAGGCGGGCCTGCCCGGCGATCTGCTTTACCAGAAGACCGCCGGCAATCCCTTTCTCGTCAACGAGATGCTGGCCGCCTCGGACGGGGCGGAGGCGGGCCTGGCGCATTCCATCCGGGAGGCCGTGACGACGCGGCAGGGCCGCCTCACCGAAGAGATGCGCGACGTGCTCGAACTCATAAGCGTCATTCCGGCTGCCGTGCCGATGCCGTTGCTCGAGCGTCTTGTTCCCGGCGACGCTGCCAGCGTCGCCGCCAGCCTCACGGCGGCGGGCATCCTGCAGGCGTCGGTTGCCGGCGATCTGCGATTCCGTCACGAGATCGCCCGCCATGCGACCCTCGACCGGGTTCCTTCGGCCCGGCGGCGACAGCATCATGCAAGTATTCTGGCGGCGCTGCGCCAGTTGGATCCGGACTCCCATCTCGACCAGATGGTTCACCATGCGGCTGGCGCCCTGGATGCGGCAGCCGTCATCGAGATCGCACCCGAGGCCGCCGCGCGGGCGGCTATCAGCGGCGCTCACCGCGAAGCGGCCGATCACCTCGCCACAGCGCTACGTTTCATTGATGCGGCCGATGCCGAAACAGCAGCGCGCCTGCACGAACGCTGGGCGTATGAAAGTGCGCTGGCCGGCCGTATCGACGACGAGGTGCTGGATGCGCGCCGGCACGCAATCACGCTCTGGCGGGTGCTGGACCGGAAAGACAAGGTCGGCGAGAATCTCCGCTGGCTCTCGCGCCTGCACTGGTATCGCGGCGAGGCGCCGGAGGCGGGCCGCCTCGCGGATCAGGCGATCCATGTTCTGGAAAGCATTCCGCCGTCTGCGGAGCAGGCGATGGCCTATTCGCTCCGCTCGCAGCTGATGATGCTGAACGACCATATGGATGAGGCCGTCCGTTGGGGGCAGCGCGCGCTGGCGCTCGAAGCGGACTTCCCGGACCCGGAGTTGAGGGCCCACGCCCTTAACAATGTCGGCACCGCGCTGGTGTTCCGCGACCGGCGTGAAGGCGAGGCGATGCTGGAGGAGAGCCTCAGCATTTCCCTGGCCAACGGCCTGCATGAGCACGCCGCGCGCGCCTATACCAACCTCTCCGAATACGCGGTCGAATTCCGCCGTTTCGATCTCGCCGAGCGCATTCTGACCGACGGCATCGCCTATCAGTCCGAACGCGATCTCGATGCCTGGTCGTTTTACCTTACCGGCCGCCTCGCTCTCCTGCGGATGGAGCAGGGGCGCCTGAAGGATGCCGACACGATCACCCGCAGCGTCATGGAGCGGGCGCCAAGGACACTGGTTGTGCGCCTGCCGGCGCTGCTGGTGCAGGCGCGCACCCGCATGCGCATGGGCGCGCCGGATGCTGCCGCCCTGATGGAGCAGGCCTTTGCCGATGCCATGGCGACGGATGAGCTGCAGCATGTTGTGCCCGCCCGGCTGACCCTGATCGAGCATGCCTGGCTGACCGACGCGCCGGGCGCGGCGAGTGAACATCTCGACGCGCTCATGCAGCTCGCTGCGCAGGACCGCCATCCCTGGAATATGGGCGAGCGTGCCGTCTGGGCCCGGCGCTTTGGCCGCGCCGCGCCGGCGGCAGACGGTCTGCCCGAGCCGTTTCGTCTGGAACTGAAGGGCGATATCGACGGGGCCGCCGCGGCCTGGGATGCGCTTGGTATGCCCTATGCTGCTGCGCTCGTCCGCCTGCAGAGCGACGGCCCGGCAGTTCTGAACCGCGCCATTGAAGCGCTTGAACCAATGGGGGCGGATGCGGCCGCCCAGATGGCACGCCGGCGTGCCTCAGAGCTCGGTTTGGCCCGCGCCCTGCCGCGACCGCGCCGCGGCGCTTACAAGGCGGCGCGCGAACACCCGCTTGGCCTCACCCAGCGCGAGCAGGATGTCTTGCGCCTGATTGCGAAGGGCTATTCCAACCGCGAGATATCCGAGCGCCTTGGCCGGTCGCCGCGCACGGTCGAGCATCACGTCTCCTCGGTCCTGTCCAAGCTCAGCGCATCGAACCGGATGGCGGTGATGCTGCGGGTGCAGCGCGATCCCTGGCTGCTGGCAGGTGATGGGAATTGAGACGAGCGCGGCGCAGCTATTCCGGGCAGGTGGAGGCGCCGGCCCGGCCGGCAAAGCGCCCGCGAGACCAGGTCATGAGAATCTCCGTTGTCGGCGCATCGGGCTGGACTATCGACAGATGGTCATGCGAGCGCAGCGGCTGGTAGTCCACCCGCTCGCCGGCGCGGCACCGCCCGGCGACATAGGTGGCCTGGATGGGCTCGGCGGCGATCTCGTCCTTGGTTCCCTGGAGGATCAGGATAGGCACACCGATTGGTCCGGCCGGCACATTCTCGGCAAGGCGCCGGCGAAACGCGGTGCCGGTATTGCGGCTGGAGAAGATCGAGTCTTCGGTCAGCCGGCCGGCGATGAAGGCGGGCACGATGGCGCGGCTGTCGGCAAGGCATCGGCGAGCCATTTCGCGCGCCTGCCAGCGCGCGCCGGGGCGCACCACGCCGTCGAAATAGAGGTCGGGATAGGTGTCGGCATAGGCGCGGGCGACATAGGAAGACAAGATCCGCCCGGCCGGGGTGGCTTCAATCCCGGTCAGCATGGCTGGCAGGTCGGAGGCAGGCGAGATGGCGGCAACGCCCTTCACCTGCAGCTCCGGTGCATAGCTTCTTGCAAGGATGCCGGTCCACAGCGCGGCATGGCCGCCCTGCGAATGGCCCCAGACGACGGTTTCAAGCGAGATCGTCAGCTCCCGGAGGTCGTGGGCTGCGCGTACGGCATCGAGGATGGATCGCGCTTCGCCCTCGCCGATCAGATAGGGATGGGGCCCGGGCGTAGCGAGACCGGCATAGTCGCTGGCGATGAACACCCAGCCTTCGTCCAGCACCTCAGAGACGGCCGGTATATTGCGCAGCGGGCGCCGCTGCAGCGAGACCGCACAGCCTGGGACCGCGCCGATGGTGCCATTGCCCCAGGCGACCGCCCGGCGGGGGGCGCCGCTGCCCGCCTCGTCCTTCCAGATGACCAGCGCACTGGCAGTGGCCGGCACGCCCCCATTGAGCGTGGTCGTGTACAGTATACGCCGCGCGCTTGCCCCTTCCGGCAGATCCCTGGTGGAGTAGTCTTCCGAACGGACGAGCCGTCCCGGCGGGCTCTCAAGCGGCAGGTCGGCCTCGAAGAACTTGCCCGGCTTCGGCGGATAGGACCAGTACCAGAGGCCGATCAGGGTCAGCAGGGAGAGAAGCACGGCGGCGCCGGCCATGTTCCGTGCAAGTTTCAGCCAGCGACCCATGGCCCGCCCCGTCCCGAAGAGGGCTCATGCTAGCAGAGGGCTTGGCGCCCCGCCAGCGGCCGCGCTAGCATGCGCCGATGACGCTGATCACCGCCGCCTGTGTCCAGATGCGCTCGGGCACCGAGCCTGGCGCAAACCTCGCCGCCGCCAGCACGCTGATCCGTGACGCGGCCGGGCAGGGGGCCAGCTTCATCGCCACGCCTGAGATGACGAACCTCCTGGACATCCGCCCCGGCATGGCGCGGCCGAAGGTGCGCACGGAGGCGGCCGACGAAAGCCTCCCCGCCTTCCGCGCGCTCGCCGCCGAGCTTGGTGTCACGCTGCTGATCGGCTCATTGGCAATCGCGCTGGAAGACGGCGCCGACGACCGCTTCGCCAACCGGTCCTTCCTCATCGCTCCGGACGGGAACATTCTCGCGCGCTATGACAAGATACATATGTTCGATGTGGAGGTCGGCGACGGCCAGAATTACCGCGAAAGCCGCGCCTACCGCCCCGGCGAGGCCGCCGTGCTCGCCGCTGCGCCCTTCGGAAAACTCGGCCTCACCATCTGCTATGATGTCCGCTTTCCGCATCTCCACCGGGCCCTCGCCAAGGCGGGCGCCGAGATCCTCGCCATCCCGGCCGCCTTCACGAAGGTCACAGGCGAGGCGCACTGGCACGTCCTCGTGCGCGCCCGCGCCATCGAGACAGGCTGCTTCGTGGTCGCTCCCGCCCAGGCCGGAAAGCATGAGGACGGGCGCGAAACCTTCGGCCATTCCCTCATCGTCTCCCCCTGGGGCGAGGTGCTCGCAGAAGGTAGCGCCACGGAGCCGGGGATCGTGATGGCAGAGATTGATCTTGCGGAAGTCGCCAAGGCGCGCGGGCGCATCCCGGCGCTCAGCAATGAGCAGGCCTTCAGCCTGAAGACGTTTGGCGTTTAACGCCCCAGCCGCCGCCGGAACTCGCCATAGCCGAAATCGGAAATCTGCTCGACGCGCCCGTCTTCCCAGCGGATGGCAAGATTGGCGAGCGGGGTGCCGTTGAAGGTGTTGGTCTTGACGAAGGCGTAATGCATCTGGTCGGTGAAGATGATCTGGTCCCCCGGCTCCAGCGGCTTCTCGAAGGAATAGTCCCCGATCACATCGCCGGTCATGCAGGTTTTTCCGCCGAAACGGTAGGTATGCGGATGCTCGCCCGGCTGGCCCGCGCCGATCACGTCCGGGCGATAGGGCACTTCCAGAACATCCGGCATATGCGTGGAGGCGGAAGCATCCAGGATGGCAAGATCCATCTGGTTCCAGTGCAGGGCGAGGACAGTCGCATATAGCTCGCCGGTATTGACCACGAGGCCGGCGCCGGGCTCGAGGATCACCTCAATGCCGAAGCGCGCTTTGAACTTCAGAATCGCCGCGATCAGCGCATCGACATCATAGCCCGGCTTGTTGAGGAAATGGCCGCCGCCGAAATTCACCGCAGAGACCTGTTCCAGATAGGGCGCAAACTTCTCCGCCACGGCCTCGATCAGCCCCACAGAGCCGTCGGCCAGGCTCTCGCACAGCGCATGGACATGGAAGATGTCAACGCCGGACCAGTTCACCTGCGCCAGCTTTTCCGGAATTTCCCCGAACCGGCTCATTGGTGCGGCGGGGTTGTAGAGGTCGCCGCCGAGGGTCGCATTGGAATAGCCGGGGTTCACCCGCAGGCCGACATGGCAGCCGGCATCGCGCGCAATGTCGCCAAACCGGCCAAGCTGCTCGGCCGAATTGAAATAGATGTGCTGTGCCACCTTCGTCAGACGGCGGACTTCATCTTGCGTATAGGCGGGCGAATAGACATGCACTTCCTTGCCGAACTCCTCCGCCCCCATGATGGCCTCATGCTCGCCGCTGGCGGTCGTGCCATCGAGATAGTCGCGCATCAGCGGGAAGGCGGCCGGCATCGCAAACGCCTTGGTGGCCAGCAACACCTTGCAGCCGGCTTCTTCGCGCACACGTTTGGCCGTCTCCAGGTTCTTCCGGAGGCGGGCCGCGTCGAGGACGAAGCAGGGGGTTTGAACAGGGAAGGGCTGCGATGTCATGGCGAGGTCCGGTGGTTTCCTCCCCCGCTTGCGGGGGAGGTGCCCTCAGGGCGGAGGGGGATGTTTCGTTCACTTGCTCCGAGGGGCTTCCCCCCTCCGTCAGCCGGCTTGCGCCGTCTGCCACCTCCCCCGCAAGCGGGGAGGATGATCACGTCTCGACCGCGAACAGTTCGTCCTGATCGCCGGGCTTGATGTCGATGATTGTCGTCGGCAGGCCGCGCTCCGCCACGTCTTCCAGGAAGGGCTTTGACGGGAACTCCTCGACATTGAACACGCCCGGGCCTTTCCAGATGCCGCGGAAGAACATCGCCGCGCCGGAGACCGGCGGCACGCCGGTCGTATAGCTCACGGCCTGCGCGCCGACTTCCTTGTTGGTTTCGGCATGGTCGCAGACATTGTAGAGCATCTTGGCGATCTCTTTCCCGTCCTTCCGGCCCCGGATGATCACGCCGATGGAGGTCTTGCCCGTATAGCCCTCGGCCAGCGTCGAGGGCGGGGGCAGGAGGTCGCGCAGGAATTCCATCGGAATGATGTCCATGCCCTTATGCTTGATCGGTTCGAGCGAGATGAGCCCGATGGATTTGAACACTTCCAGGTGTTTGATGTAGGCCTCGCCAAACGTCATCCAGAAGCGGATCTGCTTCAGGCCCTTGATATTCTTCACAAGGCTTTCCTCTTCCTCATGATAGATGAGGTAGGAGGCGCGCGGGCCGACTTCCGGATAGTCCACCATCGTCTTGATGCTGAGCGCCGGGATCTCGATCCACTCGCCATTCTTCCAGTATTTGCCGTCCTGCGTCACTTCGCGCAGGTTGATCTCCGGATTGAAGTTGGTGGCGAAGGTCTTGCCATGGTCGCCGGCATTGCAGTCGACGATGTCGATATAGTCGATCTCGTCGAACAAATGCTCCTGCGCATAGGCGCACCAGATGTTCGAGACGCCCGGATCGAAGCCGCAGCCGAGGATGGCCGTCAGGCCCGCCTCCTTGAAGCGGTCCTGATAGGCCCATTGCCAGGAATATTCGAACTTGGCGACATCGCGCGGCTCATAATTGGCCGTGTCGAGATAGTTCGTGCCCGCCTCGAGGCAGGCATCCATGATCGGCAGGTCCTGATAGGGCAGGGCCATGTTGATCACGAGATCGGGTTTCACCCGTTTGATCAGGGCGACCGTGGCGGCCACGTCATCGGCGTCGACCTGCGCAATCTCGATCGGGGTCATACACTCCTTGGCCACCTTCTCGCAGCTCTCGATCCGGCGCGAGGCCAGGGTGATATGTTTGAACGTGTCGCGGTCCATCGCGCATTTCTTGGCGACGACCGAGCCGGCCGCGCCGGCGCCGATGATGAGGACGTTATCCATGTCGGGCTTGAACTCCGGGAAAATCGTTGAAGGGTTGGCCTGCTTTTAGGGAAGTTTGGCAGTGCTTTCTAGGCGGCGCCCTGCTAGTTGGGGCGCTAGATAGTGACCTTGCCTCCTTGTCACAATGGATTTTTGACGGAGCCCCCCGCCATGATCGCCCAGACACCGCCGGCGCCCTATTGGGCCGTCATCTTCACCGCCGTCTTTTCCGGCCAGGCGGAGGCAGAATACGTTGAAATGGCAGAGCGCATGGTCGCGCTGGCCGAAGGCATGCCGGGCTTTCTCGGCTATGAGTCGGCCCAGGGCGAAGGCGGCATGGAAATCACCGTATCCTACTGGGAAAGCCAGGAGGCCATCCTCGCCTGGAAGCGCCATGCCGAGCATCTCACGGCCCAGAAACGGGGCCGAGAGACGTTCTATTCCGCCTACCAGATCCGGGTGGCGAAGGTCGAGCGCGCCTACGGCTTCTGACCTGCCGGCCGCGGGCCCTTTGCGAACAGGCCGGATCAGTCCATTCTCCCGTGCACGGGTTCTCCACCCGGAGCGCCCGGACATGACGCGGCAGGGGTCCAATGCGTTCCCCCCGCGCGAAGAGGGAAGGAGACCCCACCCGTGAGTCCAGAAATCCAGAATATCCTGATCTTCCTGCTGATCGGCGGCGTTGCCGGCTGGCTGGCCGGCCTCGTCATCAAGGGCTTCGGCTTCGGCCTTGTCGGCAACATCGTCGTCGGGATTCTCGGCGCCGTCATCGCCGGTTTCCTGTTTCCGGCGCTCGGTGTCAGCCTCGGCTCGGGCATCGTTGCCGCCATCCTCCATGCAACCATCGGGGCGGTGATCCTGCTCCTGGTCCTCCGTGTCGTGAAACGCGCCTGACCCCGTTTGCGCCCGCCCGGGCTGCCGGGCGGGCTGCCTTTACCAACAAACACTGGCTCTTGCGGAAAAAACACGCTATGCCGCGCGCTTTCTTTTGCGGGGGCAGCGCCCATGACGATCCGCCATTTTCTTGACCTCTGGCAGCTCGACCATGCCGAGCTGCGCGCTATTCTCGATGAAGCGCACCGGATGAAGAAGGCCCGCCATGGCTGGCCGAAGGGCCGGGTGGATGCCGGCGCCCCGCTGGAGGGCCACACGCTGGCGATGATTTTCGAGAAATCGTCCACCCGCACGCGCTTTTCCTTCGA
>CAYQRX010000019.1:0-21514 GCA_964419865.1 uncultured Hyphomonas sp.
GTCCTGCCCCTCCCGGCCCCAGAGATTTCACCCCCCCCCGGGGGGGGGCCGCTTGCGTGTCCCGCGCCCTCTGCGTCCCGGGGCGTGAGGTCCTCGATGACCTCCACGACTGCCCTGGTGCCGACCCTGTACGGGGGCGAGCCCGCCGTCTCATCCTCATAGCGGACGGTCACCTTGACGCTTGGGGAGCGGCGGACACCAAAGTCCAACAGCACTGCATCCGTGATGATGCACTCAAGCTCGCTGCGGCCAATCACGCGCCGGTGCCGCCGCTCGTGGACCTCGATGGTGGTGGGGCCTGTCATCATCGCCTCATGTTCCAGGGGTGGGCCGGGTCGAGTGGCCTGCCGCTCTCATCGCAGCCAGGGACGTAGCCTCTAGCCTCCTCCCTCTGCTTGGTGCCGTCATGGTGTGGCTTACAGAGGGGCTGCCAGTTAGCCTGGTCCCAGAACAGCGCATGGTCGCCCCGATGCGGGGTGATGTGGTCAACGACCGTTGCTGGCGTGACGCGCCCATCGCGCTCGCACATGACACAGAGTGGGTGTCCGGTGAGGAAGGTGCGGCGCGCCTTGTCCCACCGGCTATCATACCCGCGTTCCCTTGCGCTCCCTCGGCGCTGGTCTGCCTCTTTGTCCCGCTCGCGCTTGGAGCGCTGCCCCAATGGTCTAAGGTGAGGCGGGCGGGTAGGCATCAGCTTCCTCTCACTCGGGCACCGCGCCCACACCGATCATCACTGGTGGATGTCCCGTACCGATGATGCTCAGGATGACGGGTGCTCCAGCCACGATGGCGGCCACCTCATCGGGAGTGGGCAGCCATGCCGTCTGCATGACCGGCGTCTCGGGGCCATCCACCGGGGTGGGTATGGTGCAGTCCCGGATGGGGAGGCCGAGGTAGCCCTGCGACTTGCCCAGGACGCGCGTCGCGCCCTCGATGCGGCCGATCTGCATCACCAGTTCCCCCGCCACAGGACGAAGCCCGGGATGACGGCGCCACACAGAGCACCGGCGACGAATAGTGCGAGATCGGCCACAAAAAATGCCTCATAGTGAGACTTCGCGCTTGACTTATAGTCTCATAATGATACATTAGAGACATCAAGAGCGGAGCACAGCGATGACCAAGGCGAATAACATCAAGGCGATCAAGGCGAACGACACCAAGGTGATGCAGGAGTTCGACGCCCGGGAGTTCAAGAAGCGGATCAAGAGGCTTAAGAGCAGCGGAATGTGCCGGACCTTCGATAGCCTCTACCACGATTACGGTGTGGCCTTCTCCGACGCAGGAACCCGGAAGAGCTTCAAGGCCAGACTGGATATGATCTGAAGGGAGGGGCGAAAGCCCCTCCTCTTTCATCGTTCAGTCCGCTCTGTCCGGCTTGACGTTGATGTCTCACTATGAGATATAAACGACGCTGGGAGATATCATGATGACGCCGGAATCGTTCAAGGCGTGGCAGGCCCATGTGAAGCTCAAGAACCATGAGGTTGAGGCCATGCTCGGCAAGAGCAAGGCGACCATCGCCCGGTATCGATCCGAAGGCGTCCCGGGAACCGAGAGCCGCACCGTCCGCCTCGCCCTCAGGGCTATTGCCAATGCCCTGCCACCGTGGCCGGAGGCTTGACGCTACCTCGCTCCGGCCGCGGCCTTCAGCCTGTCAGCGAAGCGGATCACAGAGCGCCAGAACAGCTTACGCATTTCGCTTCCTCTTCGGCTCTTCGGTCTTTGCGTGCTCATAGACCATGGGCCAGTGTCCGACGTATTCGCCAACCTCACGGGAGACGACCTTGAAGGCGTGGAAGGCGCCCCAGGTCGAAGCGTCCGGGTTGCTCATGAGCCTGCGTGCGAGAGCGGCAGAGCAATCAACCCGGATGTTCATCCTACCAGGCTCCAACCCACACACCGAGCCCATGCACGACTCCGGCAGGCCAGACGAAGAGAGCCAGGAGCATCATCGGCCACTGCCCGTGGATCGCACTAGACACAACAGATGTGCCCCATGCAGCCATCAGCGCCATCACAAGGATGACTCCAGCGTCAATGCAGTCCCACTTCATCGGGACCAGTACCCCGCCATGATGGAGCGGGCCACCCCAGCGATTGCAGCGATAGAGCCGCACGCTGATGGCAGCGCAAGAATCTGCGGCCATGTGGGCTCAGGCGCGCCTAGGATCCTTGCCACCGCCATCCAAAGAAGGCCAGCGCAGAACCCGGCATATAGACCCGCTATCGTCCAAGACGTGATTGGGAACTTCATGCGCTGCGCTCTCTGCGGCGGCAATACCAGCGCTCCACAATCATCCATGGGTGCTGCTGCGCCCACTCGACCATCGCGCCAGTGCACTCCATCGGGAGGCGGGCCTCAGTCGGCATGGCCTTTTCATGGCACCGTGTCGGTGATGAAGACAAACAGACAGTCATGATGAGCGCGAACATCATGATGCATCACCATCGGCCGGAAGCGCGATCCAGACCACAGCGAGAGCCGCTAGAGCCGCCCATCCAAGAGCTGCAATCACTGCACCAATACCAGCCCGCCCTCTTCAACGTCATCTTCATCATCTGTTTCGACGATCTGGGCGAAGAGCTGAGGGGCCAGTTCAAGCGCTGCCTCCATCATCTGAGACGCCATTTCGTCGTCAGCGTAGCCCGTGGCCTGCTGAAGTTCGGACAGGCCAGTGAAGAAGGCGGCCCGGCGCTCAAGGTCAGTCATCGACGCTTGGTCTCCGCTCATGGGGACTGTGGAATGGGGCCGCTGGCCGGCATCGAACCGGCGACATCCGCGTTACAAAGGCGGCGCTCTGCCATACTGAGCTACAACGGCGAATGATGGAGCGGCCACTCGGCATCGAACCGAGCTTCTGAGCTTGGAAGGCTCATGCCTGGCCTTGAGGATGGCCGCGTGTCGCCCTGTTCAGTTTTCGGCAACGGCTCAGGCGTCCGTCTTGCCGCCGCTGGCCTTGGATAGTCGCGGCGAATAGATGCTGCTGTTCCCGGCGGTCCCTTGCGGGCTCAACCCCGCCGGCGGGCTTCGGGGCGCTCAGCCACTTGTGGCCTGCCCCTCGCAGCGCTCCCCTCTGAATTGTTCCCCTGCCATCACAGCGCCGGGGCAGCGCTTATTTTCTACCCGATGACTGGGGAGCAGCGCTTGGACACCTTCCACGCTGCCTGCCTCGTGCACCGCAACCACGGGGCGCCCGGCAAGAAACTCATGCGCCCGGCGATCAACCAGGGCGGCCGTGGCCGACCACGGTCTTGCAAGCCCGACGAGCGGGGTTCGCGGCGCCCTCCGGAGCCTTGACGACGTGCCGAGCGGTTCACATGACCGCGAGCGGAGACGGTCCAGGGCACGTACCGCGAATTGAATCAGGGTTCCGCCAGCCTGCTTTCGGTCGGCTGCCCCATGGCCATACGGCTTTAGGCGGTCGAAAAGAACCCTAGACTTGGAGCTGTGAGCAGGGCTCGAACCTGCGGCCTCGGGCTTAGAAGTCCCTCGCTCTATCCGTCTGAGCTACCACAGCATATTAGTCCCGGGCACTCAAGCGCCGGGTCGCTTGCAACTGGTCACGGGGGCGGGGATCGAACCCGCTCATAGTCCTGTTATGAGCAGGCGGCCTTCCCACTTGGCTACCCCGCGGAAGGTGTCTACGGTCCAGCCTAAATCTAGGGCAGGCTGGTGCTATCCCGTCTGTGCGTCTTGACAGCTTTAGAGACAGCGGCCTGCCCTAGAAACGTCAATCGGCGCGGCAGCCGGCCATCGGCTTTTACCATGACGTTCCGGGGATGGCGCCCGTGTCACGGCCGCGTCGAACTCGTGCGCCGAAGCGCGAAACTGATGCCGGCCTCTCATCCGGCGCGGGCCAGATTCTTGCCTTTAGCGCCGTGCTCGCCGCCTCCGCACCCGTGGGCCGGAGCGTCGGGTCTGCACCTCGTTGCGCCGATGCGCGAAATCTGAGAATCAGAAGAGCGGGGCGAATTTCTCGCGCACCGCTCCACTGTGTTTTTCTGTAGTCCTACCGCGCCTGCGTGTCAACAGGGATGCCGTAGAAATTCGCGAGAGCCCTCAGCCCGAGCCGCAGGTTTTCCACAGATCGCGTGCCCTGATCGAAAATGCACACTTCTCGCACCTCGGTAACCGCTGACTTCCCGGCGTCTGAAAGCGCCGTCTGGGCGCGCATGTACTCGTTCGCGGTGCGCCGAATCTTGAGCGGGTCCGGCTCGCCGCCGAGCGAAAGACCGTGAACCGCTCCGATGTCCATGCTCGCCGGGAATGGGCTCGGATAGCCCTGAGATGTTTGGTAGTCGTAGACGAGCCGCATGAACTCGAACCCGGCGCGGTGCTCTTGGGCGGTGACCTTCCCCTTGATGTAGAGCCTGCCAAGCTCGTATCCGGCCTCGGGAAGGCGCGCATCCTTCGCCGGGACGAACTTCTGCCGATAGGCCAGCACAGTAGACATGATCTGCACCTCGGTCTCTCCTCGCGGCTCCCTCGCTGCATGCACCGGTTGGCCGCTGGGATACCTTGCGACAGCCTTCGACGGTCGCCCGCGTCGCCTCTTATTTCGCATCGTCGCCCTTTCCGCCGTCAGGACATGGTTCTCTGCATCTCAGCCCACCGACGCTGAAACGCCGCGTCGCGATCCGCGATCCTCTTTGCTTCAGCCTGGATTTCAGCGTGGAATTCACGGGCCTTCTTCAGCGCCTCATCGGCTGCATCCCGCATCGCCTTCGCCTCGCTCAGGAGTTCCTTCGCTCCCTCGCTCGATCCCTCCGGCCCGAACAGGTCTTCCCGAACGTCCGACACCCACTTACGAGGGACGCCGAGCTTCTCCGCCACCTTCTGGTCCGACCACAGCGCGGAATAGCCGGTCTTCTCGTCCACATAGACGCTTTCGAGTTCAGCGATGATGATGCGCCTGTCTTCGCGGGACGGCTGTGCCGGCGGCTCCGCCTTGATGGCAGCACTTTTGGCTAGAGCGTCGTAATGCTTGCTCATGTTCTGTCGCTCCCGCTTGTCCTTTCGCGCCTTCATCATGCAGTCCGGGCAGATGTCGTGATCGGAGCTCTTGCCAACCTGCCAGCCGGCAGAACGCAGCTTCTTTTCCAAAAACTGGGCCGGCATGGGCGCCCGTGTCCCCGTCGGGGCGACGTCATGCGTTGCACCACACCGCGAGCATGTGAAGCGGTGCATGCGGCGCCAACCAGCATCCCCACAGTCCACAGGCTGGGGCAGGTACTCGCGAATCGCCATCAAGCCGCCTCCGAAATTGTCACGCCCCGGAAATAGCCCGCTCGCTGCAAATCCCTCAGCATCTTCCGTGACTGCTTCTCCGCCGAGCGCCGCTTCAACTCGACTCCCGCGTGGTGGTCGATCGCTCCCATGTAGAGCCCCATCGCTTCGTCTATCGCGCTTCCTTCCGAATAGACAAAATATCCTGTTTCGATAAGCATTTGAAGCACGTAGAACACGATAAGACCGATTTCCCCACCTCAACGTCAACCTTGACGTATGGCTCCACCGCGTCGCCAACCGCCCGCATTGTGGAAAGCGCGACCTTGTCCCATTCTTTGGCCGATTTGTTGTGGAGGCCCGCGATCTCCGCTTCGGCCACCTTCACGCGATCCATGAAGCGCAGATAGGCCGGGTCGTCCCGCTGCTCTTTCGGAACACCATCCTGGATCACGAAGGCCATGGCGTAGAGGGGCCACAGAAGCTCTCGGGCGCGGCGGTCGGTGAGCATCGCTATCACCCCTCTATGCTCGGCGTCGGCGCATATTCGACCATGCCAATCAGCGTCCATCCCCAGGGCGCACGAGCCCAGGTGAGGACAAAGTTCCCGTAGGCGCCGGGCATCGGCTGGCCCATGGCATCGCGCCCGTTGAGGAACGTGATTTCCTGCTTGAGCAGCATCACGCGGCCTCCATAATATCGAGGATAGCGCCGATTGGACCTTGAGGGCTCCCGTCCTCCTCCCGGCTGATCGCCTGCCGGATGTGGCTCACCGGGCAGCCGTATTGCAGCAGGAGCGACATGAGGATGGCCGCGTCGCGCGCCATGACCTGGGTGTCCGCGCCGCTCTTCCCGCTGTCCAGGAACACCTCGGCAGGCCGGCCATCGTCGTAGTAGCCGACGGTGATCGTGTAGAGGATGCCCCGATGCGTGGTGTATTCGAGCACCTCGCTGTAGCGCCGCTGCGGGAGTTCCTCGCGCCTCCGCGCCCCGCCACGTTGCGCCAGAGCCCTCGCGTCCCGCTCCTGGGCATAGAGTTTCAGCAATCCGTCGTATTCGCTCTTCCAGCGGGAGGCATCGGCGCGGGCCAGCCGTGCTTCATCCGCCAGAACCTCAAATTCATCGATGCCACTCAAATCGCCTTGGATCGCCACTGACGGTCGATCTTCGATCCGATGCCCGATGGTGGCATCGACCGCTCCCGCGCCAGCCAGCGGCCACTGCTGCGCATCTGACATGCGCCCGATGACCTCGACAGCAGTCCGCAAGTCATCTGCGAGCCCCGTGTTGCCGGCGGCCGTCGCGATGGCCCGTTGGGCATGTAGCCCGGCGATGGTGTTCGAGATCAGGCTGGATAGGTCCATGTCGCGCCTCGTCTGTTTGTGATGTTCACGCGGCCGAATGCTGGCGCGGCCGGTGGCTGTCGATCAGATCCTGCGGTGCGCAGCACCCAGGATGGTCCGGTGGAGGGCCAAGCATCCATTCCGGCCAGTCCCGGCCGCCGCTGACGAAATAGGTCTGCACAGGGCGGTCCCATTTCGCCCAAGGGCGGTCCTTGGGCTCAGGGATGCCCATGCGCTTGCGGGTCTGCTCCGGGGTTTCGTCCGGCGGTGCTGGGGGCTTCGGGATGTGCTCGCCAGCGGCATGGCGGGCCTTCACGGCATCCTGGATCGCCCCGGTGAAAAACGACCATGAGCGCGGCTTAGCTCCTGCCTTCGCCTTCGCCCGGATCACGGGCAGGATGTCGGCCTCCAAGTCCGCCCCGGCGTCGATCAGGCCGACGATTGGCCCGACAACGACCAGGTTTGGGGATGGATCGCTTTCCAGCCCTGCGGCGGCACGCAGTTTGGCCTCCAGCGCCTCCATCCAGGCTCGGTCACGTTTCGGCGCGGACGATTTTTCAGCCGCGCCTGCGGAAGCTGCGCTAGCAGCTTCTTCCCTTCCTAGGTCCATGGTCCTAGGTCCTAGGTCAGCATCGAGGCTTCGCGAGGGCTCGCGAGGGCTCGCGAATACGCCTGGGAAAGGAGGCAATTTCGACGTCGATGGGCGGTCAATCTTCTGGTGTTTCAACCAGTTAGGAATGTCGAGATAGGATGAGCCATCCACCTCATATCGCCGCACGCACCCGTGACGCTCCAACTCGCCCATCCAGCCATCGATCAGCGATGGCGCGTCATCGTCGTATGGGTATAGAAGGCTCGCGAGCATTCGCGAGGCCGCGCGAGCCCTCCCCTCGTCGTCAACAATGGTCCATAGGAGCACGAACAGGAGGCGGGCTTCACGCGAGAGCTTCCCGATGGTTTCGGACTGCGGGAACTCTGGCTTGAGGGTACGAATTCTTGCCACGGCCTCACCTCGCAAGATCACGTATGGCGTTTCGCCCGATGTCACAGAACACCGTGGCAATGGTGATCGGCCCTTGGCGCTGCTTCGCGATGGCGATGTCCATCGTGTTCTCGCAGGCGCTCAGCCGATCAAGGCGCTCATGTTCTGCTGCCGCGTCTTTGCCCTTCTGACGCTCCAGGTAGTAGGATTCACGGTGCAGAAAGATCACCACATCAGCATCCTGCTCCAAGGCGCCGGAATCCCGCAGGTCGGAAAGCTGGGGGCGCTTGTCCTCCCGGTTCTCATTTCCGCGATTGAGCTGGCAGAGCACCAGAACGGCCACATCCAGATCCTTGGCGAGGGCCTTGATGGCCCCGCTGATCTCGGTCACCTCGGCCGTGCGGTTGCCGGCGTAGCGCTGAGACGCCTGCACGAGGTGCACGTGGTCGATCACCACCAGATCAAGGGCATGGCCATCATCTTCCATCTGCGCCTTCTTGCGGCGCGTGCGTGACACAATCTGCCCAGCCGTGAGCCCAGGCGTGTCGTCGATCCAGAGCGGAAGGGCTCGGAAATCCAGAGCGGCTTGCGCTACCCTCTCGCACTGCCACTCTTCGACCTGGCCAGCCCTGATCTGCCGATAGGTCGGACCTCTCCCCCCATCATGGATCATGGAAGCGATGGCCCGTTCTGTCAGCGCCTCCGCTCCCATCTCCAAGGAGAAGAATGCGACGCCATGCCCAGCATGCGCTGCGCTCAGCGCCACGGATACGCCATAGCTCGTCTTGCCTACACTCGGTCGAGCACCGACAAGGATCATTTCCCCCTTGTGCATCCCGAGCGTGGCGCGGTCGATGTCCGTCAGGCCAGATGGGATGCCGGACACGGGCCGCCCACGATCCTTGGCTTCCATCATCCGATCAAGCACAGTTTCCGCGGCTTGCCCGATGGATCGCCCTTTGGACGATGATGTCGTGTTCGCCGATACGATGGCATCAAGTTGTTCAATGCAGCCCTTTGCCACCTCTGCCGGGGGGGCCACCTCCGGCCGCGCCACATGCTGGCGGATGTTCTCCGCTACGTCCGCGATCCGGCGGAAGTCGGCGGAGCGCCGGATCAGAGCGGCATAGTCCCGGCACCCCACCACAGTCGTGGCCTCAGCCGCGAGCTTCGCGACGTACCTGCCGACGGTGTAATCTGGCAGGATCTCCACCTTCGCGTCCGACCCGAGCGCCGCGATGGCCAGCTTGTAGTCCACCGCCTGGCCATTCTGGCGAGCCGCGGCGAACACTTGCCACAAGCGCTGGTGGAGCGGCTCCTTGAAGTCCTCTGTGCTGACGCGGCCATCAACAGCGTCAAAGGCCGCATTATTCATGAGAACCGCGCCGAGCAGGGATTGCTCCGCGACGATGGCGGGGTCATCCACGGTCGCGCCTCCCGAAATCCCTGAAGATCACGTTGGCCCGGCGCTCTGCCGGCGAGGTGAAGAGGTCGTAGAACTCGTTCTTCGCCCGGCCGGCGGCGACCCCGTCCTCCATGCGCTTCGTGCGCTGAAAGATTGCATCGAGTTCTAAGAACCGGCGCAGGTACTTCTCGCGCACGCGCTCGATTTCGGCGTCCATGCTGACGATATCGGTGCTCATTCCGCAGCCTCCCTATGGTCTGCAGTCGAGGTAGGCGCGGATGAACTCCGCCGCCGGACGCGGGTCGATGGCATTGCCGAAGGCGCGATTTCCTTTCGCCACTTCCAACACACGCATGATCGCATCGGCTTCCGTGTCCATGTCGTCCGGATTGCTTGTCACAGCTCGCCTCCGATCAGCTTGAGGCGCAGGGCTTCGACATCAGCCGCAATCGCAGGGTCGGTTTTGATCTGCGCTGTGATTTTGCGAACCCCGTGCAGCACGGTTGTGTGGTCTCTCCCCCCGATTGCGCGACCGATCTCAGGCAACGACCGATCCGTCACGCGATGGGCGAGGTACATCGCAATCTGTCTGGCGAAGGTGATCTTTGCGTTGCGTCGCGGGGAGACGAGGTCGATCAGGCTGACGTTGAAATGTTCAGCCACTACGTCGAGGATGGTCCTGACGCGGATCCGGCTCCAAAACTGGTCTTCATCCCGGCTTCCATCGATGAATATCCAGTCGCGCTTGCGCTCCGGTCGCTTTGCGTCCGGAATAGATGGTGCATCTGCGAGCGGACCCATGGCCTCTAGAATATCGCGGACGACCCCTCCAGCGAGCCGCGCCTGACGAGCGCGGGCCTCATTTTGCTGTCTCACGAACGCACCCCTGCGCGCTTCTGCTGCTGTCGCCATCACGCACCTCATGCCAACGCGCAGCCAGACCCGGACCTCCGCGGCTCGCCAATTGGCCGAGCCGGAACGGAATTGGGGCAGATTCCCATCGCGATCTCGAAGCCCTTGTCGCGGAACGGCTGACCCCGATCAGGATGGGCCTTTTCAAGTGCTCGGCGGAATGCCCGGTCCATGTCGGCGAACCCCATAGCCACAGACTCAAGCGGGGATGGGAGGCCCAACACTCGTGCGCGATTGCAGATCGCAGCGACAGTCCGCGTCACACCATGCACGGCGATGTCATCGATGATCTCAGTGACCGTAAGATTGGCCTCTATACCTGCTCGGAGGGCGTCGTCTTCCTTGTCTACCCACTTCATAGACATCACTTCTTCCCCTCTGCGACCATGAGAATTCGGGCTGCATCCTTGAGGCGGAGCACCACCAGCGGGTCTTTGCGGTCGGCCTTGATGACGAGGCCGAAGTTGTCCTCCAGCCACGCGTAGAGCTCGCGGAAGCCATCCTTGCGGGCCTTGACCTCCAGACGCTGGTCGGTGCCAAGCACAGGGAGCGACACGTCGGCCTTGAAGCGGGTGGAGCCGCGCCGGTCTGCACCCTGCCCTGAGAGCGGGACACGCTCGGCGGCGAGGCCGTGCTCTTGGAGCGCAGCGACGATGGCCCGCTCCACACGCTGGCCTTTCGAGCGAGAGGCGCGGCCCATGGTCAGAGGATGATCCCGAGAGCGCCACAATAGAGCGTGACAATCGCGTCACGCTCCTGGCGCTCGTCGGCGTCTTCCTTTCGGATCTTCAGGATTTCGCGCAGGGCCTTCACATCGAACCCATTCGCCTTGGCCTCCGCGAACACGTCCTTGATGTCGTCGGTGAGGGCCTTCTTCTCTTCCTCAAGCCTCTCCACCCGTTCCACGAAGGACTTGAGCTGCTCCTTCGCGAAGCCGGCGGGCGCGTCGGACACATCGGTGGAGGAAAAGGTGGTGATATCGGTATCGGCGAACATGGTCTTCTCCTGTCATTCGGGCGCACGTCAGCGCCCGGCGAAATGTCGGTGATGGTGGGTTCGGGGTGGAGCGGCCGAAGCCGCGGGATCAGTTGGTCAGGGCGCGGTGTCGCTCGATTGCAGCAGCGAGCCGTCGCTTGGCGTTACGCTCGTCACGCTTCGCGTCGGAGAATTTTCGGAAGACCGGCTTTGTCGCCTTCATCATCTTCTCCCATTGAGGGGTATCGGGCTCGATCCGGTCGATGTCCCGCTTGGATTTCCAGGCAGAATAAGCTTCGTCCAGATTGGCCTTTTCGGCCTTACGCCGGGCCTCGGCGTGGTGTGCCTCGATCGCCTTGTCAGCGATGGCCAGGAGGGAGGTGAGCGTCTGCGTGTCCATGTCACGGCCTCCTGTTCAGCAGATCCACGGCGCGATCCAGCGAGCCACTGCTTGCGAGAAGCGCAGCCAGAGCGTGCCGACCTTCGTTCGTGGCACAAAGGCGAAGGGCAGCCTCAAGGACCTCAAGCTTCGCTGTGATGTCTGCGTATTCGGCTCGGGCTTCATTGTGGGCCTTCTCATCGTTCGCAGCCTTGGTCAGCGCATGCGCCGCGCGAATGGCGTCCATTTCCTCGGCATCGATGCGGCGGGCTTCCCGACGCCACAGGTCTTCAATCCGCGAGGCCTTGATGGGGGAAGCGATGAGCTTGCGCCTCATGCCGATGTCATTCACCCGCCGGGTGACGCGGTTGAGGACGCCCTTCAGGGTCTCGCCTGCCGACCACGGCTCGGACATCTCGCGCAAATGCTGCGCTGCTTCAGCGACGGCATTCATGAATTCCACCTTACGCTCGGTGTGATGCTCCGCAGTCTCGGTGCGATCCTCCGCCACGTCGGAATCTCCTTCTGCTCTACTGAGGGCATAGGAGATTTCACGGAGACGGAACGATGTGGCTCGCGGCGGACGATCGTGGTGGATGCACCGTCGCGAACGGGAAGAAAGGAGGCCTGCCGGCCGAAGCCGGCGAGGCCAGTTGGTCCCAGGGTGAAGGGGCCGAAGACAGTTTCGTTCACATCGGCGAGGTGGCACTCGCCGTCGTGGACAGGATCAATCGAAATCGGGCAGCGCGAACAGTCGCCCTGCGCTCGCCCGTGGCCTCCGGCGGCGTCACCAACGTCGCGCCTGTGCGCCGCCGGAGGCATTTGGAATGAGTGCACGGGTTGCTGGGATTGACGCCGAAATGAACCGCTCTCGCGGCGGCGGGGAGCGATCCCAGCTTTCTCGCACCGATGCCCGTGCTCACCGGCGAGGACTTCCCCGCCCGAAATCTGATGCGTCATGCCGCCACCTCGCGGCTCTTGCGCGTGCCGGGAGGCGCCCACGAAATCATGCGGTCAATCTTGCTAAAGGCTCGCGCGCGCTCAGCACAAAGCATCGCGCCCTGGACATTTCCAGACTTGTTCAGATCAGCCGCTCGACGCCAGAGAGTGCGGGCCTCTGCGCGATAGTGTGCTGCCTCCAACACCTCGGGGATCGGCGCCGATGTATGGGTGAGCAATGGAGCGAAATGGCTCATGCCCGGCCCCCATCGATCACAGTCATCTGCGGCCACACTCGGCGCTGGCCCTCAAGGACCATGCGCAGATTGGGATGCAGCGCAGCAGACTGACGCGCATGTGCGTCGTTGAGCTGGTGGAAGACCACCACGGAGCCGTCGCGGAATATGAAGGCGTAGCGGGTGCCGATCATGATGCGCCACCGGCTCTACTATGGTTGCGGGGATGGATCGTTGCGACCGATCCATCCCCTTCCGCCGGAGCGCACGGAGACGAACCATGGCCGACGAAATCAGCGTGACTTTTCACTGCAAGAAATGCGGGGGAACCGTCCTCACGCTCACCAATGGCGATGCCGATGACTCCATCGCCAAATGCAAAGCCTGCGGGGAGGATTTCGGCCCCTGGCGCGAGGTCCAGGCGGAAGCCGAGCGACTGGCTCAGGCGAGCCTCGACAAGTCGATCTGCGACGCCTTCAAGGGCCTGAAGGGATGGAAGATCAAATAGGATGGAGCGGATGGAGATGCTCATGGCTGCTGAGCCTCCCGCTCGATCTCGTCGAGGCGTCGGCGAGCCTGCTCAATCGTCAGGTTCTGCCGCAGCTTGCTCGCGCGCGTCGCAATCGTGATGAAGCCGATGACGGCGCCCATCCACTGCATCGCAGAGCTATCGAGCCACACGCCGATGCCGATCAGTGCCACGAACATCACGAGGGTGCTGGCGTCACGCGCCCACGACTGGATGGCGCTCTCGGTGATGAGGATGATGTGCGTGCGCTCTTTCATCACACGGCCCCTTGGTTCTGGGGATGGGGGGCGGGCACATCGGCGGCGGTACGCCAGATGTCTGGGCGGAGTTCCGACGCCGCCACGGCGCCCTCAGTGGCACGGTGGATCGCGACGGCATGTTCGGCTGAGCAGCGGATTTCACCGTTCAGCAATTTGCTGACGGTCTGCTGCGCGACGCCCATGCGCTGCGCCAGATCGGATTGCCGGCCGACTATCTCGACCGCCTTTGCAATGAGTGGGTGCTTCGGCCTCTGCATACCCACCCAATAACCCTATTTTGGGTACCCGTCAATTACCCAGATCGAATACCCGACATAGTGTATGAGGCGGTATGTCCATCGGCTCGACGATCATGAAACGGAGAAAGGACCTGGGCCTGTCTCAGACGCAGGTCGCAGATGCCGTTGGCATTAGCCAATCAACGGTTGATCGGATCGAGAAGGACGACTTCAAGCGGCCCCCTTCGGCGCTGCCGGCAATCGCCAAATTTCTCGAGATCGAGCTGGCCGAACTTGACCCCAGGCTTGCTGCCTCCCCATTGTCGGTGGTTCAATCACCACGCCAAACGCAGACCCAGGGCTTCGCTCCCCAAATCATCCCCGGATCCGACCTAGTGGGCGCCAAGGACTTCCCGATCTACGCCGCAGCTGAAGGGGGCAATGGTCACCTAGTGGTGAGCTTTGATGCGATCGAGGTGGTGAAGCGCCCGTCTATCCTTGATGGCGTCAAGGGCGCCTACGGCCTCCTGGTCTACGGGGATTCCATGGCCCCCGCTTATCGTCACGGTGATATTGCGCTTATCCATCCTGGGCTCCGTGAGGGTGTCGATGAGGACGTGGTGCTTTACGATCACGCGATGCACGATGAGCACGGAGAGGTCGAGGCCATCATCAAGCACATGGTCACATGGACCGACTTGGAATGGGCCTTAGAGCAATACAATCCGCCACGCGAATGGAGAGAATTACGAGCTGACTGGCCCACCTGTCACCGGGTGGTGGGAAAGTACGGGCGAAGGCGGTGAGGAGCGCGATGGAGACTGTCGGAGAGGTCGCAAAGGATCTTATTTCGCGCTCCGACTTCCTGACCGCAGTTGGAATCGTGCTCTCCTGCGTCACAATCGTGCTCGCGCTTGGAGGTATCTTCGCTTTCCTGAGCCTGAGGCGCATCGCTCGGGAGGAGGCGCGAGACGAAAGCCACCGGCTGGCATCTGAGGTGGCGGAAAAGGCCGCCGTCGCTTATCTTCAGGAAGAGATGCCGGCGCTTATCCGTGAGTACATGGATATCGCAAAGCGGGCAGCGAATGGCGCACAGGGCGATCTGATCGCCGGAGAGGAAGGGAGGGAGCCATGAGGATGTCGGAACAGCTCGCTCTCGTAAACCGCTTCATGGATCGTGCCCCGGTGGATGTGGAGTCGTTGGCAATGGCGCTTGGCGCTCCCGTGCATCGCGCCTATCTCGACGCGGAAGTCTCGGGGATGCTTGAGAGGACCAAGGCGGGGTTCCGAATTGTGGTAAATGCTGCGCACCCATCGACGCGGCAGCGGTTCACCATTGCCCATGAACTCGGTCACTTTCTCTTCCATCGCCATCTCATCGGCGAGGGCATCGACGATGACCGTGCCTACCGGAGCACGCCGTCCGGGCGATTCAAGAACATGAACATTGGCCCGGCACAGGAGACAGAAGCGAACCGCTTTGCGGCAACGCTCCTAATGCCCACAAACCTGATTGACCAAGCTCGCGTGGATGGCGCCAACAGCCCACGTGAGATCGCCCGGCGCCTTGGGGTGTCGGAGCACGCGATGTGCATTCGGCTTGGGGAACCTTACGAAGACAGGATGCTGTGACGGCCCCGTGGGGCGGCTGGGAAGGCCGCCCTCGGAATACCGAGGACGAGGGCTTCGTCCCTTCACCCCGCCTCTAGAACCCCGTCCGGCACCCGCCCGTAGCTCGCGATCAGCACCGGCGGCTCGGCATCGTCCGAGTCCGGGTCCACCTCCCGTGAGAACGCGACGGCACCGGCTCCCATTGCCGCCATGCGTTGAGCAATCCGCTCTGCGTCGGCCGCGTTTCGAGCTTCGCGCGCCTGGCACGCCACCAGCGCCCCGCGCCGCCCCTGCTTGAACGGCTGCACCACATAGAACGTCTTCTTGGCCATCGGTTGCCCCCTAACACCGCCTCCCTTTGAGGCTGCGACAGCCTGACTCAGGGAAATGAACAAATCAAGAACATGAACGCCACCAAACACGGGTAGAGAAGAATGCCCGTTTTCGGGATTTCGGGTATTGACGCGGGTACCCGAGTTTGGGTAGTGTCTCTCCATCGCAAGGGAGACACGAGATGTCCACCGACCTGACCGCCGCCATCGAAGCGATCGACGCCCACCCCGACACCTACTCGCTCAGCATCGCCCTGGCGGCCGACGCCTGCGGACATCCCGTCTACTGGTCCACCCGCTCCTATCACGACGCCTTCGCCACGATCCTCGCGGACGCCGCGAACCAGAGCAGCCTCGCTCAGGCGATCAGCATGATCCAGGCGGGCCACCCCACGCACCCCCAGGCCACCACCGAAAACCTGCTGGCGAAGATCCAGCCCATGAACGCCCGCGCCCGTGCCGAGCTGAGCGCGATGACGCTCACCACCGTGGCCGCCTGAGAAAGGGCAGCGACATGACCCCCGACATCCTCACCGCCTCCATCATCACCGAGAGCCACTTGGCGGACCTCGCGGCTGGCGCGACGATCTACGGCGCCCACGGCAATGCGGCCCTCGTGCTCAAAGGCGACCGCTATGTGATGGCCAAACGCGACGGCAACGCCAAGCAGACCCACACGCTGGACGTAGCGAGCACCGATGCCGCCCGCCTCTCCGCCCATTGGCAGGGCTTCGCAAACTGAGCCGAACGGGCGGGCTCCGGCCCGCTCCTCTCGAATGGAGGGGACAATGATCAAATTCGACGTGCTCAACCGCTTCACCGGCGCCCTGCAGTTCTCAGCCGAGATCGACTGCGCCGACGGCGCGCCGCGCCCCATCAAGCTCGGCCTCGCGATCAAGTGGGCCATAAAGACGCGCGCCTACCTCACGGGCGCCGACCTCACGGGCGCCTACCTCAGGGGCGCCAACCTCACGGGCGCCAACCTCAGGGGCGCCGACCTCACGGGCGCCAACCTCACGGGCGCCGACCTCACGGGCGCCAACCTCACGGGCGCCGACCTCACGGGCGCCTACCTCACGGGCGCCAACCTCACGGGCGCCGACCTCACGGGCGCCACGTGGCGTGGGGTCATCATCCAACAGCGCCCGATCCAGATCTATGGGCTCACCTATCCGGTGACGATCCTGGACCAGCACATGCAGATCGGGTGCGAGCTGCACAGCCTCGCGGAGTGGGCCGCATTCGACGACCGGCGCATCGCACAGATGGACGGGACGACGGCGGCGCGGTTCTGGCGCGACCACAAGGATGCGCTTCTGGCGCTCGCGAAGAGCGCAGGGCGCGGGGTCAAGACGGCTCCGGCCGAAGCTGCGGAGTGACGGGAATGGACAACGTCACCGGCATGCTGAACAGCAAGGACCGGATCATCGCGCTCCGCAATCTCTTCCTCATGGCCGTCGAAGGCGAAATGCGCAAAGCCGCCGAGTGCGGGGCGACCTGGAACTTCGGCAATTTCACCACTGAGGATCGCGCTCGCCGCTCTGTTTTTGGTGACCTTTCCGCGGCGGTGTTCGACGCCGTCGAAGACATCACGGCCGGCATTGACCGCAGCATTGACGAAGAGGTGGGCGAGATCAACGAAGACCCCGCCCGCGAACACTGCACTTACGACGCGACATCGATCTACGGGAGGGCCGCGGAATGATCCTCCTCCTCGCTCTCGCATGGGCCGTCCTCCGCTCTTGGATGCGGTCCCCTGCTCTCGACTTCATGGGGTGGTGACGTGGCCGCCATCATCCAATTCCGACGCGCCAGGGCACATGCCCCATGCCCTGCGCCAGAGCCGCCGCCTGTCTCCCCTCTGCGGGCGGCGGCTCACCTCTTCGCTTTGTCTGTCTATCTCGCATTCGCACCAGCCCGTGTGTGGGCTGCCGTGCTGAGACCTTGGAGAGTGGAATGAAGATCATCGCCAAGACCAGCGGCGGCTACCTCGTCGAGATGAACGCCGATGAGATCCTCAAAGCCGCCGGCTACAGTAGCACATACGACGACGGGTGGACCGCAGCACTTAGGACAGCTGGGGTCTACGACCGGGGCGGCCCGCCGATCGGGATGAAGATCGAGGTGCAGGCCGCATACGACTTCCATTCCAGGATCGCATCCAACGAGCACAAGGCCAAGGAGGCCGCCGGCACGCTGCGGGCGCTCGCCAGTCTTCTGGATGGCGTCATGCCGTCCGTGGTGATTCCGCCTGCCGTTGAGGCAGCCACCAGTCAGGAAGTGGGAGCCGCCAAATGACCTTTCTCTCCGACATCATCACCAGCATGTCCATCGTCCTCTCCAATGGTGAGGTGGACCTGGGCTGCGAGGAAGCAATCGAGACATTCCTGCGATCCACCGGGTTCTCACCGGACAAGATCCATGCGGGGTGGGAACAGGCTCGGGACATGGCGCGAGAGATGCGCCAGTTCGCCGGCGGGATGCCTGAAGTGGAGGCCGCGTGATGGCCGATATCGCCCGCGCCATCATGTTCTCGTGCGGCCTTCTGGTCATCATCGGAGGACTGGCCTTCATCGCCTTTGAGGCGGTCGAGCGCATCCGTCATCGTCGGCGCATCGCGGAAGACTTCTACGCGCGCCGGGAGAACTTCGGTGACCATCCGCACATTCCGGGGCGGGTGACGGATATTTACGGAGATGAACGATGAACGCCGCCGCATATGCGCTGTCCAAACAGATCGAGGCGGCGAAGATCCTGCGCGATCAGATCGCCGACATCGCAGCCGGAGATCCCGACTTCATCCGCGATGTGATCGAGGGTGAGACGGACCTACACGAGTGCATCGCCGCGCTGGTGGCTTCGATCGCGGAAGATGAGGCGCTGGCTGCGGGAACCGATGCTCTACGCAAGACCCTCGCCGACCGACAGAAGCGGCTCGAACAGCGCGCCGACCTGAAGCGGGCTCTGGTGGCGGCCGCGATGGACTGCGGCGCGCTGAAGAAACTGGAGACGCCGGCGGGCACGGTCAGCCTCAAGCCGGTCCCGCCAAGGGTGATCGTCTCGGAAGAGGCGGATATCCCGGTTCGGTTCTGGAAGCAATCCGACCCGAAGCTGAGCCTCAAAGAGGTCGGGGATGCGCTGAAGGTCCGTGCGGCCGCGCTGCGGGAACTGGAGCGCATCGAAGATCCTGAGAGCCGGGAAGCGGCCCGCGCCAAGGTGGAGGCGGAGCATCCCGACATCCCCGGCGCCACTCTCTCCAACGGGTCCATGACCATTTCGATCAGGAGATAATAATGGGCGCGCTCACCCCGCTTCGGAAGGCTGATAGCCTCTATTCTCCAAGCACTCTGGCGCTCATCAAGCGCACAGTCGCCGCTGACTGCAATGATGACGAGTTCAACCTCTTTTGCCATATGGCGCAGGCCCTGCGGCTCGACCCTCTGCGGCGACAGATCTATGCCTTCGTCTTCTCGAAGGACAAGCCGGACAAAAGGCGCATGTCCATCATCGTTGGCATCGACGGATTCCGCGCTATCGCGGATCGAACCGGGAACTATCGGCCAGATGAGAATGAGCCGGCATACGTCTATGATGATGCATTGAAGGGGCCTCTCAACCCGGCCGGACTGGTGCGCGCAACGGTGCGGGTGCACAAGTTTTCCCATGGGCAGTGGCATCTTGCAGCCGCCACAGCGAAATGGGATGAATACGCTCCGCTCAAGGATGTATGGGCGGAAGACCCGGACACGGGGCGGCGCCGCAAGACTGGGGGGCAGGAACTCGACACCTCAGGCAACTGGGGGAAAATGCCGGAACTGATGCTCGCCAAGGTCGCCGAAGCGCTCGCTCTGCGCAAGGCGTGGCCTGACGATTTCTCCAACGTCTACGCGGCAGAAGAGATCGACCGCGCCCGCGTCATCGATGCGACGCCCGCCGAACTCGCTGAACAGGGCGAGGTGGAGCGCCGTATGGACCGCATCGGCGGCCCGGCCCTCACCGTGGACTGGCTGGTGGAACACGCGCCTCTGGATCGCGTCCCTGTCGGTCAGTTTGCAGACCGGGCGATGGCGTTCATTGAGCAGCACCGGGACGAGCCTTCGGCCATCATGATGTGGTCCACGCGGAACCGGCATTGCTTGAAGGAATTCTGGAGCCACTGCCCCAGCGACGCTCTGGCCATCAAGCGAGCCATTGAGGCCGCCACTTCATCGGGATCCGCGTCATGATCGGATCCGTTAGCGGGCGCTTGACCGTTCTCAAGGTTTTACCTGCCACCCGCCGCAAGGGCCGTCTTCTGTGTGCATGTGCATGTGGGGCTGAAAAGGTCATCAGGAAAGACCATTTCTTATCAGAGGAAACTACCTCGTGCGGGTGCGTCCAAAAAGAGCGCGCATCTCAGAGCAATTCGACCCATGGGATGTCTAACTCTCACGAATTTGCAATCTGGTCTGGCATGATCCAACGCTGCACTAATCCTTTGAACAAGGCGTTCAAAAACTACGGGGGACGAGGAATAAATGTTTGCGACCGATGGAAGTCAAGCTACGAAAACTTTTTTAGCGATATGGGGCGACGCCCAGGTCCGAACTATTCGATTGAGAGAGTAGACAACGACCGAGGGTATGAGCCTTCCAACTGCATTTGGGCGACGGCCTCCCAGCAAGCAAAAAACCGGAGGAATGGGTCCGCGCGCGGGGAGCAGGCCAAACATTCAAAGCTTACCGAAGGTGCGGTGTTGGAAATCAGATGCTCTGACCTCACGAACGCCGAGCTTGGGCGTAAATTCGGAGTGACACGATCTGCAATTTACAACGTCCGTAATGGCTTATCGTGGGCCCACCAAAAGGCGGATGCACTGGAGTTGAACAAGGAAATCGATCGCCTCACGAAGGTGGACGGGGGCGCAGCATGAGCGACCGTGCACCACCGATCCCCTTGCGCTGGGATGGAGAAGTCTTCGCGCCTATCAGCCAGCGCTTTGCCAAGCTGGCCGACAAGTTCTTCGTCATCGGCGAGGTCTACGCCATGGTGGTGGAGCAGCAGCGCTCCGAAGCGAGCCATAATCATCAATTTGCTTGGCTCCACGAGGCCTGGATGAGCCTCCCGGAGGGTATTGCGGACCTCTACCCCTCGGAAGAGCATCTACGGAAGCGCGCCCTGATCGAAGCCGGCTATTACACCGAGACCGCGATCGATGCCGGAACACGTGCGGCCGCGCTGCGTGTTGCCGCTGCTGTTCCGGCCTTGGACGAATTCGCCTTTGCCAAGGTCGAAGGACCCATCGTCCTAGTCCGCCGCGCCAAGAGCCAGTCGATGCGTGCCATGGGTGCGAAGCAGTTCTACGAGAGCAAGGCAGCCATCCTGGCGATCATCGCCGACATGCTGAGCGTCTCGCCGGAAGAACTCCGCAAGCGCGGGGAGGCGGCCTGATGCCAAGAGGCGAACGCACCAACCCCAGCGTGGACCGCTACCTCGAAGACAAGGACATGGACCACATCGACCATGCCCTTGGCCGCCCTGTCGATCCCATGGGGGAGACATGCCGCAACCGCTTCGCCATAGATGGGAGCCTCGCTGAACAGATGGCCTCCTCCCCGCATTGGGAGGAGTTCGCTCGCAGCGGAGACATGCGCTTTTTCGGCGTCACCGATGAAGGACGCAAGGCGCTCGTCAGATACTTGACGAGGATCGGAGACAAGACGCGGAAATTCGCCGTCGAGTTCGACGGCCACACGATGATCGTCGCGGCCGTTTCTCCGGCGAAGGCGCGTTATGCGCAATGGCTTGAGGTGAGCGACTGCCTGAGCGATCTGACGTTCTTCGACTTCTGCCAGAGATCTACTGTGCGGAGGGCCGCGTGATGGCTCGCATCGCACCCGTCGGCGGCTGGACCATGCCGATGTTCAAACAGGGCGCCACGCGCGGCCGCAAGGCCAAGAGCGAGCGCGGCCGGCAGCGTGACGAGGCGCACCTTGCTCTAGTCCGCCAGCTCCCATGCATCTCGACGGGGCGCATGGACTGTGTCGAGGCCGCGCACCTGCGGTTTTCCGAGGACAGGTTTGGAAAGGCCGAGCCGGGCATGTCGGCCAAGCCCTCCGACGAATGGGTGCTGCCGCTCACCCATTCCGAGCACATGCGTCAGCACGACATTGGCGAGACCGCG